>JAGHUC010000028.1 GCA_018065035.1 Candidatus Egerieousia equi
GGCCCTGAGTTCCTCAATCTTCACCTGCGCCGCATTCTTGAGTGCGTTGAGCTGCTGTCCGAACTCCCTTTTAAGTTCAGGAGCCACTGTTCTGAATTCATCGAACAGGGCTGTGATGCTTCCTTTCTTTCCAAGAAGCCTCACCCTTATGTCCTCCACTTCCTGCGCACTGCCGGCCTTGAGTTCCCCTATTTCCTTCAACAACTTTTCTATCTTCTCTTTCATGGTTTCACTTTGTTATCTAAAGAATGAAATACCCTCACTTTAATGATTGTAATTTGCAAATTTAGGATAAAAAATTCTAAAATTATCAATGTGAACAATAAAAAACGGCCTCAAAAGCCGTTTATTTCAATTATTTGCATATTAAAGGAATATGCTGCAAAAGTGAAAGCAAAGAGAGAATTCTATTGAAAATCCGAAAGGTCGTTCAAAGCGAGGTCCGTCATAAGATTCTTGATAGCCTTGACATTCTTAGGACAGATCATAAGAACATCATCGGTATCAACTATCATATAGTCCTCCAGGCCGTTCACCGCTATGAGTTTTCCCTTTTTCGAAGTCATCACCACACTGCCCTTCACCCCTTCCAGAAGCACATTATCGGCCTTTACCAGGTTGAGATTGGCATCCTTCGGAGCATGTTTGTACAGCGATGGCCAGGTACCAAGATCACTCCAGTCGAAATCAGCCACAAAGACCCTTGTCCTGGAAGTCTTCTCCATTACTCCGAAACTTATGGAAGTGCCGTTCACCGACTCATATACCTCCTTTATGAAATGCTTCTCATTTATGGTATCGTACAGATGCATTCCATCCTTGAAGGAATGGGCTATTTCAGGAATGTATTTTTCCATTTCCGCAGCGATAGTCTGTAAATTCCAGATAAAGATTCCTGAATTCCATAGGAACTCTCCGCTCTCAACAAAGACTTTGGCAAGAGCCTCGTCGGGCTTTTCTGTGAAAGTCTTGACTCCGTATGACACCTGACCTTCAATTCTGGCCATGTCCTGCCTGTTTATCTGAATGTAACCATAAACCGTTTCGGGCCTTGTTGGTTTCACGCCTATTGTGAGCAACTCATTGTGCGCCGCACTGTAATCCAAGGCAATTTTCATTGTTTCCAGGAATTTAGCCTCGTCCAGAATAAGGTTGTCGGCAGGAGTCACAACTGCACAGGCGTTCCTGTTCTTCTTGAGAATCTTGTACGTTGCGTAAGCTATGCACGGAGCCGTGTTCCTCCTGTGCGGTTCCGCCAGTATGTTCTCCGGACGTATTGAAGGAATCTGCTGCTTTACAAGGTCCGTGTATTCCTGAGATGTAACTACATATATGTTTTCGGTGTACATTATTTTCTCAAAACGTCTGAAAATCTCCTGAAGGAAGGTACGACCGTGGTCAATGATGTCAAGGAACTGTTTTGGTTTCGAATTTCTGCTGATTGGCCAGAAACGGCTGCCGTTGCCGCCGGCCATGATAATACAATACTGATCTGCGTTTCTCATCGTGCAATAAATACTAAAAATCGTGTCCTGTTAACCTGTAACCGCATTGAATGCGTCTTCAATAACTTCAATACATGGCTTTCCGCCAGCATCAAAGTTAACTAAAACAATATCAAAAACTGCATCTTTCAAAATTTTTCTTGACTTGAGATAGGAATCCGCAGCCTTGAGCAATCTCAGACGTTTTGTGCGGTCCACCCTGAAAAGAGGGCTGAAAGGTCCTCCAAAACCGCAGTTTCCACTGTCAAAACAGCTCTTGACTTCAATGAAATGAATGGCGTTGCTGCCGTCCATTATCAGATCTATCTCCTTGTGGCCTATGCGCACATTGCTCCCAAGGAAGACAAGCCCCCGTTTGAGCAGTTCTTCCAACGCCACCTTCTCTCCTGCACTGCCCTTGTTCAGGGAATTCCCGTCTTTCATATCATTTTGAGATACTTGATTTCAAGAACAGGCTCTCCAAGAGGCCTGAAATCAGGGCTGGTTTCAACTTTCGTTGCCGCAGGTGGCACAGCTTTGTCCAGAGACTTGAATTTTGCCATATTAAAACTATCGCCTGTAATGCCATATATCCTTTTCATTATTTCATAACGGGAAACGGCATTATAATAAAGGATATTGTCAATCATGCAGGAAGTCTGCTCGCTTCTCCAGAATGCATCCTTGAACTCGTATGCACCCTGATAGTAGCCCACATAGTCATAATCGCTGT
>JAGHUC010000052.1 GCA_018065035.1 Candidatus Egerieousia equi
GTTCATGGATAACGGAGCCGGCAGGGGCATTCCTGCAATGCCTGAATGGCCGAAGCATCGCGAGCGCTGGCTGCGTGCGGTAGTGCAGGATCACGGAGAAGCTATGAAAAGTCTGTAGATGCCGCAAAACCCTGATGCTGCCTGATATATCACCACATAGCTTCTGTGAATTCCTTGATGGACTTTGCAGTGGCTGCGGCCGCCCGCTCACGTTCAGCCTGTGTGTCTCTGTACGAGTAGCGGAACTCCATCTGAATTGCGTCAACTGCCCCGCCGTTGAGAGAACCGTATGTCTTTGTGGTGTAGCCGCCATTGAAATAGCTGGAATTCACAGGTGAAGGTATGGCAGGGCTTGGACAGCAATCCAGACCATTCCCGTTCAATTCTGCGCCAAAGGAATGTTCACCTCTCAGCAGGTCAGCAAAGCTGATATTCCCTTTGTTGATTTCAAATAGCCGGCGTATGCTTGATGATGAAGAATAAGCGCCTGAATTCAATTCCGCATCCTTGGCAAGCAGATCGGAATAGGAGAGCAGGTAGCCGAGCTCTATGTAATCAGAGTGACTTTGTCCGTGAATGTCAAGCAGCAGCCCGTGCCCATAAACTGTGGAAATTTCCTTCACTGCCTTTGAGATGCATTCATGATAATAATCATAAATCATGGCCAGATCGTCATCCCCGGCCGGGATAGCGTATGATTTCTTCCTGTTTACATCAATGTGGTCCCTTTTTATGAGACTTGTCACTATATAGGGGTGAAGCTTGAACTGCTTGAAGAACGAATCATAAATCTGTGAAGCCAGTTCAGCTGTCATATAGTCCAGATCATTGGCCAGATCGGGGTCAGGACAATTGCTTGAATTCCTGACCTTGAATTTTGAATCAACAAGAGTCCCGCCGTGAGGCACCGTGATTATTACAGGACAGTCCCCCTGCTTGTACTCAACATATTTTTCAGGATTGAGTTCCTTCTTTGATTGTATTTCATCAATCTCCTCCTGTGACAGGTGCTTTGGACCGTCACTTTTCTCACACGCCTGAAACAACGCCGCCAGAAAGATTATTGTTGATATGAGCAGCTTCTTGAGAATCATCAGCAATCTGGCTTTCCTTTTCTTGATGGCACTCTCGGAAACGCCGAGCGCCATTGCTATCTCCTTGTTCTTGAGTCCCTGTTCGAAGCTGAGTTCAAAGACCTGGCGGAAAGGCTCCGGCAGACTGCGTATGGCGGTGAACAGCTTTCTTAAGGTTTCCTTCTCAATTATATCCGCTGTAATGTCCTGCTCGCTTGTTTCAATCTGCCGCAGATAGTTGCTCTGGGACTTGTCCTTGCGCAGAAAGCTGATTGCCCTGTTGCGGACCGTGGTGTATAGGAAGGATTTGAGGGAATTCTCATCCTTTATATTCTCCCTGTTCATATAAGCCTTGTAAATGGATTCCTGTACGCAGTCTTCACAGAGGAATGAATATTTCTGACCTAGGATGCTGCCCGAATATGATATGAGGGCAGGGTAGAAGCTCTTGTACAGCAGTTGCATGCTTCCTTTCCTGAAATCATCGTATATGTTATGGTCGGTGTTCATTCCGGACAAATTTATAAAAAAAATACTTTGAATATTCTCAAAAATTGCGCTGTCCTTTTTGCAACCCTTTGCGTTATATAGAAGATTAATATTTTAATTTTCAAATGGATATAAATTACATTTCAGACCTGATAGTAAAGGATATCACCTCATCCATCACGGCGGAGGAGAAGGCCGAACTTGAGGAATGGGTGAATTCGGACAAGGAGAACGAACGCATTTACCGGATGCTGAGTAACAGCGAGAATCTGGATGGAGAATATGCAGATTGGAATCTGGTGGACACTCAGCGCCCGATGATGAACATGAAAAGGAGAATATCCGAAGGAAAACACAAATCCAAAGTAATATATTCAGTTCTTGCACTGGTAATCATGGTGGCGTTCTCGCTGCTGTTCTGGAAATACAATCAGAGCAGGAAGCAGTATGACGCATTGCTCGCCGCATACCAGACCGAGCACTATATGCAGAGCATTCATCCGGGAAAGACCCAGGCCCAGCTCACAACCGACAACGGCAAGATCATAGTCCTGGGCAATGACTCGGAGACCAACGAGAAGGTCCTGGCCTCACTCAAGGCCGACAGTGCAGACCGCCTGGCCTTGAACAAGCTTGAAATACCCCGCGGAGGCGAGTTCCATATAACACTGGAAGATGGAACCGAGGTCTGGCTGAACGCAGAATCATCATTGAACTATCCTGAGCATTTCGGCAGGAATTCGAGGGAGGTTGAAGTAAAAGGAGAAGCGTATTTCAAGGTTAAGAAAGACGCCAGCAGACCTTTCAGCGTGAAGATAGACGGCGAAAGGATAATTGTACATGGAACAGAATTCAATGTAATGTCATATTCCGAGGACCAGTACGTATATACAACATTGGTACAGGGGCAGATATCCCTTCAGAAAGAGTCATCAGCTTCTTCCGAACTCATTCTTACACCCGGTCATCAGGCAGTGTTTGCAAAATCCGACAATTCAATGGCCGTGCAGCAGGTAAATACAGATGCAGTGACCAGCTGGCGCAATGGTATGTTCGTTTTTGAGAATCAGACACTCGATCAGATTATGCGACAGCTTGCAAGATGGTATGATTTCTCATACGAGTTCGCAGGCAAGAATCTGGCAGGCATGGAGTTCATGGGCAAGGTTCCGCGTTACGGAACTTTCGGTGAGGTGCTGGAGATTCTGGAGAAGAGCGGCAATCTGCATTTTGAGGCTGAAAACAAGAAAATTATAATATCACAAAACAAATGATACGCCTATGAAGACAAACAATTTGAACAAAGGCCTCATCCTGACAGTGATAATGCTCATGTTCACCGTACTGGTG
>JAGHUC010000084.1 GCA_018065035.1 Candidatus Egerieousia equi
CCCCATCCATCTTCGTATCTAAAATTGAAACTCAAAGATCAAGCACCAGGCACACTCTTCCGCAAGTTCTGAAAAGGCCCGACTGTGAATCCATGAACGGCAGTGAGGAACAAATCATATTCAAGGCAATGGAGGATGAAATGGCGCGAAGCAAGGCCGGTCTCAAGGCAAAAGGCTCTTCCGGCCCGCTGTTCATTGATTACCAGCTTCTTGAATCGAACTCCATTGACATTGTTTCGTCACTTGGTGGAATAGTGTCCAGCTATTATAACCCTAAATCTTTCCTTGTAAAAGCCAATGTCCTGATTGGAGACAGTCTGCTTGTAAGTCCTTCCACCCAAAACCTCACTCAACTTGGCAACAAAGCCGACTATTATGCAATAAGACAAACGCTGTGGCAGACAAGCGACGCCATTTACAAAAGAGCCATATCCGGGTACAGCAAAAAACTGAACATGCTGAAAAACAAACCAAAACCTGAAACGGAAGCAACAAAGCGCGAGATTTTTGACATAGCTGCTGGTGAACACATTTCAGAAAGCATAGTGAACACATCCATTGACCGCAAATCATTGGAGGATCTATGTAATGAATTATCGGCGGTATATATGGATTATCCGGAATTGTACAATACAAACGTGCATATAAAAGTCGAATACACAGACGCTTATCGTCTGAATTCGGATGGTTTGAAACTGCGTTTGCCATATAGGAATCAGCTCATTGAAACCTCAGCTTGTTCACTTGTGAGCAATGGAGCTGAAATAGACGAGTACTATACCATACCTTTTGATTTGCAGAACTACAATATAGAGGATTTGAAGAACTCTGTACGAGAGTTCGCTGACGCCATCATGCTGAAAAGCAAAGCGGATATAACAGATGATTTCTACATAGGTCCTGTTCTTCTTGAAAGAAATACTATCCCTTACTATTTCTCTAAAATTGTAAGCAATTATGGAATCGCAAGAAACACATGGGACTACGAATCACTCCGTTATGGTGGCACTTTAAGATCGCTTGTTGGCGGCATGCTTCTTGGGAAGCGTTTCCTTGACACAAAGATTGGCATACATATCTATTCCGACATGAAATCATACAAAGGGAATAATCTGAATGGAACTTATAATCTGGACTATGACGGAATAAGGCCTGAAAGTGATTTCACATTCGTAGAAAACGGTATTCTCAGGAATCTCATATGCGGACGTATGGCTGCTTCAGGAGCATCCAAGGCAAGCGGACACTCTCAAATTCCTCTTTCATATAGTGTTGAATCAAAGCCTGCCGCCAGAATCTTGCATGTGAGGGTGAATGAGGCCAGACCATATTCAAAAGTCAAGGAGCAACTTTTCAGCGAAGCACGCAAGGCGGGACTTGACTATGTGTACACTATAGGCAGCACCTCCAACGATTGCTTCATTCTCAAGAGAATGGACATAAGGACCGGCAAGGAAACGCCTATAAAGGAGGCATCCATGCCGAACATAACCCGCAAGGAACTAATGCACGTGGTTTCAGCTTCAAAGGAGGAGAACATCTGGTTGAGGAACAGCAATGAAACGATAATTGCACCTGAAGCAATGCTGCTTGAAAGCGTGGAAATGAACATAAAGAAACCTGCAAAAGCTCCGCAACAACATCTTATCAACCCAACATTGAGGAAATAACATGAACAAGAGTTTTCTTTGTCTGGCAAGCATCCTGCTACTTTCTGTCCTCCCGCTGTCAGGAAGGGAGAAGGCGGATATCATCATTTCAGGCGGAACAGTTTACAACGGCAGCGGAGCGGAAGCCGTTGTTGCCGATGTGGTAATCAAGGGAGAACGCATCATATATGTAGGCAAGGCCGGCAAGAAGTTCAAGGCAGATACTATAATCCACGCCGATGGTTATGTGGTCTGTCCTGGCTTCATTGACCCCCATTCGCATCAGGAAGGCTCCCTGCTCAGAACACGCAGCGATGAGAATTACCTCAGGATGGGTGTGACCACAGTGTTCACAGGAATGTGCGGAGGCAGCCACTACCCTCTCTCAGAATATTTTGCAAAGCTTGAACAGCAAGGCATAGGCCCCAACACTGCCAGCTTCACCGGACACGGCACTCTGAGAGGAAAGGTTATGGGAGAAGTTGCAAGACTATCGACAGTGGAAGAAGTGGAGAAAATGAAGGAGTACTTTGCAGAGGATCTGAAGAGCGGCAGTTTCGGACTCTCCACCGGTCTGTTCTATGTGCCGGGATGTTTTGCAGCCATTGATGAGGTTTATGAGCTGGCAAAGTTCATGGCTCCTTACGGCGGCATCTACACCACGCATGTGCGCAATGAGAACAAGGATGGCATAGGCCTGCAGGCATCCATAGAGGAGGCTCTCAATGTTGGGCGTGTTGCAGTAGTTCCGGTGAACATATCGCACATAAAATGTCTGGGTAAAAGTGTCTGGGGCCAGTCCGATGCAATAATTGCAATGATTGAAAAGGCTCAGAAGGAGGGTGTGAAAGTTACGGCCGACCAATATCCTTATCAGGCTTCAGGAACAAGTGTGACATCAGCGCTGTTCCCTGCATGGTGCCGAGACGGTGGTAATGCAGGTCTGAGGAAACGTCTGGAAGATTCACTGACCTGTGAAAAGATAAAAGCGGAGGTTGCCGAACTCATAGTTGAACGCGGCGGTGCTGAAACCATATTGTTCACAAGCGGGAAACATCAGGGGAAGACTCTGGAGGAAGTGGCCTGCGAAATGGGGCTCAGCCCTCTTGAAGCCACAATCGCTCTGGCAAGGAAAGGCGGTGCCGGGCTGGCAACCTTTGTAATGTGCGAAGAGGACATTGCCAATTTCATGAAGCAGCCATGGGTTATGAACTGCACCGATGGCGGTGATTTCGGAGGTCATCCAAGGCCTGCCGGCTCATTTGCCGAGAAGATTCAGAAATACGTGATGAAGGAAAAGGTGATAAGCCTTGGTGACATGATACACCGCAGCACCGATCTTGTTGCAGAAACTTACAGACTGAATGACCGCGGCAGGATTGCAGCCGGCGCATACGCAGACGTTCTTGTCTTCAAGCCGGAGGAGATTCGTGCCAATGCAACATTCAAATCGCCCAAGAACATGGCCACAGGCTTCCAGTACGTGATTGTGAACGGCACCATAACCATTGACCACGACCGCTACACCGGTGCCCTCAAAGGAAAGGTAATCCGCAGGAATGCACAATAAATGAAACGATTATGACTATTGACAAGATTTTCAACGAAACTGAACTGACAATATTCTACAGGCAGACAAAATTCACTTTCGGGGACTTTGTCAAAACCTCTGACGGCACAATATGCGCCATTGACAAGGAGGCCGGCCTGGTCTTCATTGGCAGTGATCTCAGAAGGTCCAATGTTCATTCCCTGGACAGCGTTGCGTCTGTAAATATTGATGAAAAACAGGCGATTACGATATCATTCAATGGACTATCGCCAGTGGAAATAAATGCAGAAGGATGCAGTGAGGCAGAGGCCTTTGTTTCGGAGTTGAAATGGTTTGTGGAAAGCAGGATGAAGGATGTACCTGGGGATGAAGTGCAGGATGCCGGTGAAGCTGAGCAGCAGGAAGCTGAGCAGATTGAAGATGAGCAATTTGAAACCAGAAGCCAGGAAAGCGATGAGCCGCAGGAATGCACCTGCCCGCAACTGAGCAACGAAGAGCTGAGTGAGACTTACGCACGGCTTGCGAACACAGGGAGGGATGGAGCTGTCAGCTACCTTGTGAAAGCTATCGGAATAAGTGTGAATGAAGCCGAAGAATTCGTTGACAAGCTCGAATACAAAGATGAGCTGATTGAAAGCGGCTCAGAGTTCGATTACAACAGAGACGGCTCAATGGCTGAACATACTATACTGTCGATAGTAAAAGAATTGAAGGCTGGAGACAAGGTTCATATTGAATACAAGCCCCTGCTTGGGAAGCTCCGCATATATGACGCAGAAGTTCGGGAAATCAAAATCAAAGTTTGGGAAAGAGACTTTTCACTGGATATATCTGCGGATGATTATTCTTCAATGATGGACGAGTTAGCATGTAAGCTCTTCCCTCACATGAAACTGGAAATCTACTGCAAGGAAACCGACAACTATAAAGACTGCAAACTCGAACGCATAAAAATATTGAAGAAGCTGTAAAACAACAAATTGCGTCCTATGTCAAAGACCAAAAAACCCGATAATGATTTCAAAGCCAAAGCATTCTGGATTCTCTTCCTGAGTTTTCCGGTAGTGCTGGCTCTGGTACTTCGCATTGCAGACAGCGTTTCCCAGGAGAGGCAGCGGCGAGAATGGGAAAACAGACAGCCTGGAAAAAGCTATTACGAACTGATGACTCCGGAAGAGAGGCACCGCTTAGGTCTGGACAGACTGCAGCGTGACCAGCCCGTGTTCATTCCTCCGGCAGATGCCAGGGAACGTATTCACAAAGTACTTCTGGAAGGTTCAGAGGAAAACAGAATCATTGAGAAACTCTCCAAAGAAGATTACAAGGATTTCTATGACTACTACGATGGTCCAGAAGGCAACCTCAGCCACATAGACTTTCACGACATAGAAGACTACTTCGGCGGCAGCAACGACTGACAGATTTTTCTAACAAAAATT
>JAGHUC010000027.1 GCA_018065035.1 Candidatus Egerieousia equi
GCAGATATTGCTTGGGAAACAGAAGTCTGGCTTGCAGATACACCTGAGCATATGATTCATTTCAATGGCGATAGGTTCATAGGACCACGCCAGTAAATTCACTTTCGCATATAATTGAATACCCCGCCGCGTAAGGATTTGACATTTTTATTCAATTATTTTATATGGCGGTCTGAGAAATTTCAAGTATCTACTTACGTCTCAAGAACAACTATCACTGAAAATTGTAGCAGAAAAATCTTTGGCATTCAATGAATATTTCCATATTTTTGCCAAGTGCTGACAGATTTCTGGCAGCGCCAAAAGATATTGACATCTATGGCAAAAACAAGGAAGAACAATTCTGCACGGAAATTCGATGCCAACAATGGTGTGCTTCACGGCGCCGTTTGCGTTGCCACGGTATCAAAGGCCTTTGGCACAAGCGGAGAAATACTCGTGAAATTCACGCCGGATGCGCCCGATTCCCTTTTTGACATGCTGGAAGAAGGCTGCAAGCTGCCTATGTTCATAAACTTTGAGAATCTTCCTGTTCCATTCTATATTGAAAAACTCAATTTCAGGGGAAGCAACGGGGCAATCCTGAAGTTCACCACCGTAAACGACCTTTCATACGCTGAGGAACTCGTAGGCGCCAAAATCTACATGGAACTTGCCCAGGAGAGCGAATCACAGGGTCTTGTTGGTTTCACTGCTCTTAACAGGAACGGAAGTGAAATAGGCATTGTGTCCGGTTTCCTTGACATTCCAATGAATCCTTGCCTGGAAATCAGCAGAAAGGGCTCCGGAAGTTTTGTTACGCCGGTGAACGAAGAACTCCTTCTTGACATTGACGAGGACAAGCGCACAATTACAATCATAGTGCCTGCCGGTCTTGAAGACCTTAATTCATAGAAACCTATGGAAAAATCACAGCATTTCATCTTTGATATTGACGGCATTCTTGTAAGTTCCGACATTCTCACGGTATGCTTTGCCTGCGATTACGAAAAATGCAGAGGTATCTGCTGCGTTGAAGGGGACAGCGGCGCTCCAATGCTCGAAGATGAGGAGACTTTTCTTGAAGACAGCTATCCTCTCTATGAAGAATTTCTGAGCCCGGAGGGAAAGGCTGTATTGAACAATCAGGGATTTGCCACTGTAGATGGTGACGGAGACTTTGTAACTCCTCTTATACATAACCGCGAATGCGCCTACGCGCGCTTCGATGAAATGGGCAACTGCCTCTGCGCCGTTGAAACGGGCATAAGGTCAAAGGGAGTATGCCATGCTTCATTCATAAAACCAATCTCCTGCAGGCTTTATCCCATAAGGGTGGCTCAGATGAGCAACGGCACTCTTGCTCTTAATCTACATAGATGGAAAATCTGCAAGGACGCTTTTACCAAAGGCGAAGAACTTGGAATACCAGTATACAAATTCCTAAAGGAAGCTATTATCGCACGTTTCGGCCAGGATTTCTATGAGGCTCTCTGCGCGGCAGCCGAATCGCTGAAAAATTGAAAAATATTTTCATTATTTCTGTAGAAACTTGAAAGTTTGGCACGATTTTTGCAAATTTTCAAGGCATAATGAGTTTTTTCATAGGTTAAAATTAGGTTTTTGGAAAATATAGGCCGGCTATCTTTTGATAGTCGGCCGTTATTTTTTTAATTTTTGCTGCTACAATTTAATGAGCTCATATTCTCTGTTGCCAAGACCTATCTTTGCGGCATGGTCGAGCTGGGCGCGCCACTCGGATTCAGGAGTTGAGTTCTTGAAATGGTCATGATGATCAACGAAACCCTCCTTGTGAATATTCTCATAAAGCTGGCTTCCAGGCATAGGCTTTGCTGCAAGAGCCGCGTCAACGCAGGCCTGGTCAAGAGCGAGCGGGTCGAATGAAGCGAACATTCCAATGTTAGGGAGAATTGGAACATCGTTCTCGCAGTGGCAGTCACAGTTAGGTGAAACGTCAATTATGAGTGAAATGTGGAACTGAGGTCTGCCGTCAACAACAGCCTTAGCATATTCGGCCATCTTGCAGTCCAGATGTTTGTTTGCGTCATAGTCCCTGTATTCTATGGCATCGAAGTTGCAGGCACCAAGGCAGCGTCCGCAACCAACGCAATTGTTCAGGTCAATGCCCATCTTTCTGGTTTCCTCATTGTAAACCAATCCATTGTTGGCGCATTCCTTCTGACATCTTCTGCAACCGCGGCACTTGTCCTCGCGGACAACCGGTTTTCCGTTGCAGTGCTGGTCAGCCTTACCTGCCCTTGAACCGCAACCCATTCCAATATTCTTTATTGTTCCGCCGAAGCCGGCTTCCTCGTGGCCCTTGAAATGAGTGAGTGATATGAAGATGTCGGCGTCCATGATTGCGCGGCCTATCATTGCCTTCTTGATGTATTCTCCGCCTTTCACCTCAACTGAAACATCATCCGTTCCCTTGAGGCCGTCGCCAATCAGTATAGGGCAGCCTACCGTGATAGGAGTGAAACCGTTCTCCCATGCGCAGTAAAGATGCTCGAGCGCATTCTTCCTGCTTCCCGGATACATTGTGTTGCAGTCTGTGAGGAAAGGCTTGCCACCAAGTCCCTTTACAACGTCAACAACGGCACGGGCCCAGTTAGGACGGAGGAAGCTCATGTTCCCAAGCTCTCCGAAATGCATCTTTATGGCAACGAACTTGCCATCCATATCAATTGAACCTATTCCGGCAGTACGAATAAGTTTCTGAAGTTTCTTTGTAAGACCGTCGCCATAGGCAATGGTTCTGAAATCAGCGAAATAAACCTTTGATTTTTCCATATTAATATTTTTTGTTTACAAATTTAGCATGGAGCCTTCAAAATAGCAATAGGTTTGCCTCTTCAGATAATAATGGTTAAATTTGCATTATTCCAATTATCATTGATTAAAACTTTAAACATTAATGCAGTTATGATGAGCAATATTACACCAAGCATAAAATACATAGGCGTTGACGACCTTGACATTGATTTGTTCGAAAGCCAGTACGTGGTTCCTGAAGGAATGTCTTATAATTCCTATCTTATTGAAGATGAGCATATTTGTATAATGGATACAGCGGACGGCCGCAAGGGTGAGCAGTGGCTCGCCAATCTTGACGAGGCTCTTGCCGGACGTACACCGGACTATCTGGTTGTCCATCACATGGAGCCGGATCACGCCTCTCTCATAAGGACAGTTGCCGAACGTTTCCCTCGAATCAGGATTGTGCTGTCAGACAAGGCTGAGAAGATGCTTGCCAACTTCTTTCCCGCTTACGATTTCAGTGGCAGAACCATCGCTGTAAAAGATGGTGATACATTGAATCTGGGTGAGCACAGCCTCAAGTTCGTGGCTGCTCCTATGGTTCATTGGCCTGAGGTGATGGTAAGTTATGACAGCAAGGACAAGGTTCTCTTCTCTGCAGACGGTTTCGGAAAGTTCGGCGCTCTATGCAATGAGACCGACGACTGGGCTTGCGAGGCGCGCAGGTACTATTTCAATATCTGCGGTAAATACGGCATTAATGTGCAGCGTCTGCTTGCTGCGGCTTCCAAATTGGAGATAAACATAATATGTCCGCTCCACGGACCTGTCCTCAAGGAAAATCTTGGCTACTATATCAATCTTTACGATATCTGGTCAAAGTACGAGGCCGAGACAAACGGAGTTCTCGTTGCATACGCTTCAATACACGGGGGGACCAGGGCCGTTGCCGAAAAAGTTGCGCAGATGCTTGAGAAGAAAGGTCTTGAGAAGGTGTCAATCATGGATCTCAGCCGTTGCGATATGGCCGAAGCCATAGAGGACGCTTTCCGTATGAGCCGTCTGGTTGTGGCAGCATCGAGCTACGATGCCAGCGTGTTCCCTCCAATGTATGATTTCGTGCATCACCTTGCCATCAAGGGATATCAGAACCGCAAGGTTGCAATCATTGAGAACGGTTCCTGGGCACCTTCAGTAATCCGCACAATCAA
>JAGHUC010000148.1 GCA_018065035.1 Candidatus Egerieousia equi
GGTGTTCCCGTTTAAGGAGTGTGTGAGCCTTCGGGCGACCAAAAAAGATGTGAGTCCCTATAAAAAGACTAAACCCGAATGTTTGATTGCTCAGGGACATCCGGGGATTACGATGCAAATGTAATGATTATTTTTATCTTTGCAAAAGGAATCTTGATTGAGGCGTATGAATTATCCTGAATATGAAAGAGCTTTTTCGGCCGCAAGACTTAATAAATATCTGATAGCCTGCGGGGGCAACACCGCAAAAGCCCTCATCCTTTATCGGCATAATGTTAAGTTGTGCCAGAAGTTTTACGGAATGCTGAACATCTTTGAAGTAATTCTCCGGAATGCCATCAATGAACATTACAAGGCGTATTTCAACGATTCGGACTGGATCCGCAGTCAGCTTGCACCTGGCGGGATGCTTTCGCTGCATCCACAGAAAACGATTGTTGACAAGACCATCGCAGATCTTACTGCTACCGGAAGATATACCAATGATCGCATTGTTTCATCCGTCACATTCGGATTCTGGACATATCTTTTCACAAAGAAGCCTTTCAGACTTGGCGGCCAGAGCTTGTTGAGAATTTTTCCAGCAAAAGCAAACGGGCTCGGACAAAGAGCAATATATAACGAGCTGATGGCTGTCAAGAATTTCAGAAACAGGATTGCACATCACGAGCCGATATGCTTTGACTCAACCGGAAAGAAAAATATCGGCCTTGCGAAAGACCTCTACGATCTCATTGTACGTTATGTCAATTTCCTCGGATACCCTGAACATCATCTTTACTTCGGCCTTGATGTCCTGCCTGAATCGGTTCTGGAACGCATTGACAGATTATAAAAAGCTCGGGATTATAATCAGCACTTGCCAAACACGTGAGTTTACTGGTGCCCCGTTTTTGAAGGGGGAATAGCTATATCTACTTATATTTAAATTTATAAACTAATAAATTAGTTTGTAACTTTAATAAATAGTTGTATATTTGCATCGTTAATTCTATTCAACCATGCCTACAAAAAAACAATCACAGTTCAATGAGCTCACAAAAGCCGAACTTGAAATAATGCAGATAGTTTGGGAAATCAACAAAGAATTCATAGTAAGGGATGTTCATGACAAATTCAATGAGCCAAAACCAGCATATAACACTGTTTCCACTATTGTCAGGATACTGGACAGCAAAGGGTTCCTGGTTCATAAATCATACGGCCGTACCAATGTATACCAAGCAGCTGTTTCAAAAGAAGAATACACCAATTCATATATGCACGGCGTGCTCTCAAATTTCTTTGACGGTTCGTTAAGCAGATTGGTAACTTTCTTTTCACAGCGCAAGGACATTTCCTTAAAGGAAGCTGATGAAATTCTTGAAATAATGAATCACCTTAAACAGAACTGATATGTCCCATATTTTGATTTATATTGCCGAATCCATAGTTTGTAGCGGACTGTTCCTGCTCCTGTATCATATATTGATTTCCAAAAAGGCCAATTACCGCTTCTGTCGCAGATATCTGATAACCACATTAATCATTTCCTATATAATACCGGCTGTGAATATTCCTGTTTATATTCATAACACAGATTCTCAATTTGTGTCAGATTTCATTGTTTGGAATAATGATAAAGCACCAACACAAAACCTCGTACAGCCAACAGTTGGGAAAGAACAGACTGAAGATATCATCACTGGCGGTACTGATATTCATAATTCTCAAATAGAAATTAACTGGACGTCAATAATGCTATATGTTTATATTACAGGCGTTTTAATATCAATATCGTTATTGGTGATCTCCTTGGTTCAAATACGCAAATTGAGAAATAAATCACACGTGGTCAAATACGGTCTTTATTATCTTGCCGAAAATCCGGACGTCTCATCTCCTTTCAGTTTTTTGCGGACTATATTCCTTGCAAATGATTATGAGGAGCATGAACGTACTCATCTCTTGAAACACGAGATAAGCCACATCAAGCACAGTCATTCTCAGGAGAAGATTTTGATTTCGTTAATTCGCTCATTTCTATGGTTCAATCCATTCGCCTGGATGTCAGAGAAAAAACTTGAAGAAGTGCAGGAATGGCAAGCGGATCAAGATGCTCTGTCAAACACAACGGAGTTAGAGGAATATCAAAATACAATAATAAAACTGCTATTTGGACTGAACCCTTCAGCATCATTGGGGCTGAACAATTCTTTCACTAAAAACAGACTATTACACATGAGAATGAGAGAACAGAAAAATCATGGAAAATCAGTAAATATTGCCACATTGTGCCTGGCACTATTATGCATTTGCCTTTTCAGCGTCAAGCCAATAGCAAACGGCTATGCAGCAGGTAACGGAAGCGTTTCTGTTTCAAACCAGAAGTTGGATTCTTCTGCCAGGGAACAACTCAAGATCCTATACCTTATTGAAGAAGACAATAGATTAATTATATATGCTGATAAAGTTCCTGACAATTGCACATCAGACAACGTTTCTTTCTTTCACTATTCATTTGAAGAAAAAATCTGGCTTAGGCGTCCAGATGAAAGGGGAGGAATTGAAATCTACAAGAATCTCAATGATATGAACAAACGATGTGTAATTGCAGTCAATGGTTACAAGTTCGCCGAATCAACAAAATCAAGGAAACTTTACTGGGTAAATGAAAACACTTGGATATATATTGACAATAAACTGGCGTCTTTACAAGAATTCCGTTCAATTGATGAGTCAAAATGCATTGGAATAGCATATTATCGTGCAAGAAAAAAATCAGGGCCATCATTGGTTTATGTAGTAACCACTAAGGACAGTAAACCTTCTAATAATTTTCAAATGTATAATTATGATGCAGCTATTGATTATCCAGGGGCTGATTTGCCGGAATTCGAAAATTGTTGTGGTGAACGTGTGTTAGAAGAAAGTTTCATCGTTCAATCTTATGATCGGAATGTTGCAGAACCGGAAATCAATTTTGCTGTCAATGGCCGGCTCACAGACTTTGAAAATTTCTTGTCATCCACATCATCAGTATTTATCTTGCGAGGCAAGACAGCTGAACAAAGGTACGGGGCTGGAATAAGAGCTGTTGCTGAAACCCGTTCTTCACGATACTCTATTTCTTTAAGATTCCAAATGATTAAAAACGAAGCTGTTCCTTTTGTTAATGGTAAACAGATATCCTTGGAGAAAATACCTGAATACATTGCGAAATACAAACGTAACTGTGAAAAGCTCAACATCGACTTATATATGCACATTGTATATAACCACTTTGTTCCTGCAGAGATCATAGAAACAGTTAACACCAAATATATACCTGATGATCCGAATGTACTTGTTGCTGTAAATTATTGCTACTAATCACTACCACCGTCCATCAATTATTTTGCGGTAATGATATCTTTTATCTTCGGGGTGCAGAATCAGGTGTTTTGCACCCCGAAGATAGCAAAACGGCTTTTCTACACCCCGATGGTGTTGCAAAGAGCGTTCCGGGCACAGAATCAGACTTCAAGAAGGGGGGATTTGCCATGCTGTCGCATGCCACATCCCTTGCTCCTCGCCGGAGGGGCCCTTGCAAGATGGCACAACGGAGTTCCAATGAATTACGCGGCTGCCGCCGCTATTTTGTTAATACCCAAGCCCTGGGCAAGCGAGCTTGCCTGGGCTCTGCTATTAACAAAATCAGCCTCGCTCTGCGAGGCTGATTCATTGAATTTCAGTTGTTTATCTTGCGGAAAGAAGGGGATTCGAACCCCTGAACCGGTTTTGCCGGTCACACGCTTTCCAGGCGTGCCTCTTCAGCCACTCGAGCATCTTTCCAGAATTATGGTTCACCGTTTTGTGGAAACCTTTCTGCAAATATAGTCATAATTGTTGTTATTGGTTATCTTTGCAATATAAGATTATATACATTTGATATTATGGTTAGGATTTTCTTGAAGAATGCACTTATGGCGCTTACTCTTTGCCTTGCGGCAGCTTTGGTTTCCTGTAAGTCGGAAATCGTTGATCTGCCAAGGGCGGATGTGAATCCGGTGATTGAGAAACAGATAGACGATTTCGTGGCAGCTTGCGATGCCGCTCGTGATTCAGTTGACCACATCACTGTTCACAGTGTGATGCTTGTTCAGCACGGAAAGGTGATTGCTCAAAGATGGCTGAACGGAGCTTCCGAGGACCAGCCGCACGTAATGCATTCAGTAAGCAAGACTTTCACGGCCATTGCCTGCGGTATGGCAATCGAAGAAGGCAAACTCAGGCTTGAAGACAAGGTCGTTGATATTTTCCCCGAACAATTGCCGGATACTCTGAGTGAGAATCTCAAGGCAATGACTGTAAGGGATCTTCTTACAATGACCTGTGGTCAGGCATGTGAGGCAAGTGCCGTAAGGGAAGGTGACGGGGACTGGGTTACAGGCTTCCTCGCAGCTGATGTTGAGTACGAACCCGGAACATATTTCGCATACAATTCGCTGGGTACCTATATGGTAAGCGCCATGATTCAGAAAGTCACCGGTGAAAAGATGAATGACTATCTGAACAGCAGACTTTATGAGCCGCTTCACATTGAAAAGCCGGTTTGGGAGGAAAGTCCTCAGGGTATCAATTGCGGAGGTTGGGGCCTGTATATCAAGACGGAAGACATGGCAAAAGTCGGCCAGCTGCTGCTTGATAAAGGCCAGTGGAACGGCAGACAGCTCATAAGCAGGGAATGGGTTGAAGAAATGACAGAATATCAGGTTTCAACCAAACGTCCTGTTGACAAGCGGGCAGACTGGACCCAGGGCTACTGCTATTTCATGTGGTGCTGCACTCATAACGGAGTCCGTGCCGACGGCTCTGAGGGGCAGTACATAATTGTCCTGCAGGATCTGGATGCCCTTATAGTTCTCACTTCAGATTCATCGCTTTATCAGCCATACCTTGATATAGTCTGGGAATACCTGCTTCCTGCCCTGGGAATTGAAGCCTGATATAATCAATTGATTGGACAATGGAAAAATATACTTTCAATTTTGAGGTTCCGAGTTATATGTCGGACATAAAATACCGGCTCAGGGCTGTTTCATTCATGGAACTGGCTCAGGATGCCGCAGGCAAGGGAGCGGATTCCATGCATTTCGGCGATTCCGATCTCAAGCCTTTGAATGCCGTGTGGGTGCTTGCAAGAATGCAGTTGCGCTTCATTGACACTCCACACAGGTATGACAATGTTGAATTCCAGACCTGGCACCGTGGTCTTCAGGGCGCACAGTATCTGAGGGACTATCAGATGGTCGATAATGGCGGAAAAGTGCTTGTTGCGTCCACAAGTTCCTGGCTCATAATGGAAAAGACACAGAGAAAGATGCTGTTCGGTCAGATTCTTCAGGACTATATTCCTTCTGAGCCGCAATGTGATGAAAAGTCCATAGAAAAGGCCTGCCCCAAAATAACCATACCTGCCGGCTTGGAAATGCAGCACGCAGGAACTCATCCTGTATGCTATTCCGATGTAGACTATAACATTCATGCAAACAACACAAAGTACGTTCAATGGGCCCTGGATTTGCTTCCACAGGAATATACGGTGAACGGGGATCTGAAGGAACTGCTTATTAACTTCAACCGTGAAGCGCACCTTGGAGAGAACGTGAAGCTTTTCCTTGGCACCAGAACAATGGAAGAGCACAGCGAGCACTTCGTGGAAGGCCTTTCGGAAGACGGCCAGCAGATTTTCATCTGCAAACTCATCTTTTCATAAACATAAATTCCATGAAAACAGTCCACGCATTATATTTCAGCGCAACCCAGACAACTTCCACCATTGTGAAAGCCATTGCGGAATCCATTTCCAACACTCTTTCACTGCCGATGGTTATAGAAGATATAACAACTCCTTCCCAGCGTACAGCCGCAGGCCTGCTGGGAGAGCAGCAGCCTGATACTTGCGCAGTCAAACCTTTGAATTTCAACGAAAATGATATTGTAATATTCGGTGTACCCGTTTATATCGGACGCATACCCAATCTGATCAAACCTTTCCTGTGCAGGATTGTGGGAGGTGGAGCTATTGGCATACCAGTAGTGGTGTACGGCAACAGAAACTATGATGATGCCCTGCTTGAATTGCGTGACCTCATGAAAGCAGGAGGCTTTGACTGCGGCGTTGCCGCCGCGGCCTTTTCAGCGGAACACTGCTTTTCAAAAGTTCTAGGTGCAGGAAGACCTGATGCTCAGGATCTGGCAATGGCAAAGGAGTTTGGAGAAAGGATCTGTGAAACCATCGCCGGTGGAAAAAGAAAGGAACTGGAGATACCGGGGAACGTGCCTTACCGTTTCTTCAGTGCTGTGGATGACAATGGAAAACCTTTTGATATCAGGAAGGCCAAGCCTGTGACAGACTCTTCAAAATGCACGGGATGCGGCGAATGCGTGCGCATGTGCCCTATGGGTTCCATTGATGCGAACAATCCCGCGCTGGTGAATGGAATATGCATAAAGTGCAATGCCTGCGTGAAAAGATGTCCTGCAGGAGCCAAGAGGTTTGAGGATGAGAGATATCTGGAACATCTTGGTATATTGGAAAGAAATTACGCAAATATCCGCAAGGAGCCTGAACTTTTCTTCTAATGGGGAACAAGAATATACAACTGGAATTCCACCCTCTGGCCCTTGATACGCAGCCTTGCATATCTGTGGCTGAAGTTGATGTACATGCCGGATTTCCAAGCCCGGTGGATGATGCATATATGTCGCAGCCGATTGACTTGAACAAGGAGCTTATCAAGCATCCTGCCACTTCATATCTAGTTCGTGTAATCGGTGATTCCATGACCGAGGAAGGCATTGATGAAGGTGACCTGCTTGTTGTGGACCGTTCCATTTATCCAAGCAGGAACAATGTTTCGGTTGTAATGTATAAGGGAGAGTTCGCCCTCAAGCGCATTGTTGAGAAGGACGGAGAAATCTACCTTATGCCTGGCAACTCGAATTACAAGCCTATCAAGGTTTGCAATTCGGCCGAACTGCGCATTTTTGGCGTAGTCATGTGGGTGATGAAGAAGAAGTTCTAAGCTGTTATCAATGATACTTCATATTGACTGCAATTCGTTCTTCGCTTCCTGCGAGATTTCGTTCAGACCGGATCTCGTGGGCAAGCCTGTTGTTGTGGCCAATTGCAATGAGGCCGGTGGAGGCATAATCCTGGCATTGTCAAAGGAGGCCAAGGCATTGGGCCTTAAGCGTGGAAATCCGGTGTTCAAGGTCAAGGAAATACTCAATGCTCACAAGGTTGCCGTATTCCCGGCGAATCTTCCCAAGTACGTTGACATTTCAAGACGGCTGATGCAGGTTGTAAAGGAGCAGGATCTTGTTCTGAATTTCAAGCAATATTCCGTAGACGAATTCTTTGGTGAACTGCCAACGGATGAACCTGTAGAACTCAGGAAAACAGCTCTTGAAATCAAGGCTCATATTGAGAAATGCACCGGTATTCCTGTAAGTTGCGGCCTGTCGTTGTCGTGCACTCTTGCGAAGGTGGCAACCTGGTATGCAAAGCATTATGCTGGATACAAGGGCGTATGTGTGCTGCCGCCGGAAAAGATAGAGACAGCCTTGAAAGGATTTCCCATAGCGGAAGTCTGGGGTATAGGCAGAAGGACAGCGCCAAGGCTTGAAGCACGTGGAATATCCACGGCCCTGCAGTTTTACAATTGTAACCTGTATGAAGTCAGAAGGCTGCTTAACGTGAATGGTGTCAGGACCTGGCAGGAACTGCACGGAACCCCTTCGATTGACATTGACAATCCGGTGCAGCAGAAGTCAATAGCCCATACACGGACCTTTGCCTTCATGACCGACGACTTGAAGAAGCTGCATTCATACATTGCTGAATATGCAGTTGCAGCCGCTCGTAAATTGCGCGACCAACATTCTGTTTGCCAGAGTGTTTCCGTCTTTCTCAGTACCAATCCGCACAGGGACGATCTTGAGCAGTATAACAACTACGATACTGAAAAATTGCCTGTGGCAAGCTTTGATACAATGGAAATCACACAGGCGGCGGTGCGCGTTCTTGAGAGAATCTACCAGCCCGGATACCAGTACAAGAGGGCAGGCGTTGTCCTCTCGGATATCTCCTACGACAATGCCATTCAGCTTGATCTTTTCAGTTGCGAACCAAAAGACTTGGATAAGTCGGATAAGCTTATGGGTGTTCTTGATGATATAACCACAAAGTACGGAATGGATTCCGTCA
Organism: Candidatus Egerieousia equi; assembly: GCA_018065035.1. Classification (GTDB taxonomy): domain Bacteria; phylum Bacteroidota; class Bacteroidia; order Bacteroidales; family UBA932; genus Egerieousia; species Egerieousia equi. The sequence continues at coordinate 8,234 of JAGHUC010000148.1, forward strand.
AACTTGCCTCCCAGACATTCAACAAGCCTGAAGTCAAGCTCAACAACTTCCAGCAGAAGCTCAATCAGACCACAAATATCAACGATATCATTACCGCAAAATAGTTTCACGGTTGTTAAGAGTAATGATGGAGCGGTATGATACTTGAAACAGAAAAAGCTCCAAGGAAACCTTGAAGCTTTTATTCTGTGACCCGCGTGGGGGTCGAACCCACGACCCCTTGATTAAGAGTCAAGTGCTCTACCAACTGAGCTAGCGAGTCATCGTTTGGGATTGCAAAAGTAGTGCTTTTTTTTCATATAGCAAATTTTTCTGCACTTTTTTGGAATATTTTTTTTGCGGAAAATTCACTCCTGCTGCCCCTGAAACTGTATTTACCACACAAATGACTCACTTACAGGGAATAAGCCGTACAGACCTCCTGTGTGAATGAAGAGGATGTTTTTGCCTGTTCCTACGTGATCGTGAAGTATTCCGCCTTCCTTGAGTTCATTATATACACCGTACATTGCCTTTCCTGTATATACAGGGTCAAGAACAAGACCTTCAAGACGAGCAATCTTCTTGATGAATTCCAGTTCTTCAGGGCGGCTGAGAGCGTAACCTATACCAACATATCCGTCACAGAATTCAATGTGCTCCGGGTTCGGGCCTTCGTTTCCGAACACTTTGGTGGCAAGTGCCTTTTCTTCATCGGAGAAATATCTGATTGCTCCAGGTGCAAGTTTCTTTGCAATGTCGGTGAAGTATTGATTGTTGTCGCACACGCAGAAACCGAGCACTCTCTTGCCAAGACAGAACAGTTCGTTGCCAAGATAGAGGCCGGAATATGTTCCACCGCTACCTGTGGCGCAGACTACTGTGTCGAATTTTATTCCATGCTCATGCTCCTGCAATGCTATTTCCTTCATTGCTGTGAAATAACCCATTGTGCCTACTTCGTTTGATGCACCCTCCGGAATGATGTATGGCTTGTACCCCTGTGCGGCGTATCCGGCGGCCATCTCTTCCATAATCTGCATTCTGCTGTTGCTGTACTCATCGCGTGTGCAGAATCTTACGTCGGCACCCATGAGCTTGTCAAGGAAGTAGTTGCCCTTTACAGGCGGCTGCTCCGAGATTCTCAGCAGGACGGCGCTTCTGAGACCCAGTTTGGTGGCAATTGCCACGGTGGCACGGCAGTGGTTGCTCTGTATGCCACCGCATGTGATAAGAAAGTTGCATCCGTTTTCCAGCGCTTCCTTTACGCTGAATTCAAGTTTCCTTATTTTGTTTCCTGAGAATTCGCTTCCGGTCTGGTCATCCCTTTTGATGTAAATGTTGGCTCCTGTTTCCTTTGAGAGCCTTTCAAGTTTCTCAATCCTGGTAGGCAGGTTTGCAAAGTTGAATTTCTTCATTGTATTCAAGTTTTATGATTTTGTCGAATGTTTCTACAAAAATAGGGATTTTTTCGTATTTTTACCTATTCAATCGCTTTCAGTGCTGCTTATGGTGGAAAGTGGAAGATTGAAAAATTTCAGTTACTGATAATCAATAAATTGGATAATAATATGAATTTAAAAACTATCGCAAAGTATGGTATTTGTGCCTTTGTGGCCATGACTTTCCTGAGTTCCTGCATCGGCGTTTCAGTCTCAAGCAGCCCGAACAAGTCTGCCACAAATATTTCATACGTACATGATACCATGTATGTTCAGACTGTGGCCAACGGCACATTCGTGTACAATCTGCCTTGCAAGGTGGTGAACATTCATCAGGAGAAGCCTGGCAAGTCAATCCTCTTCCTGTGGTTGCACGGTGGCGTTCACGATGTTGCAAAGCATGATTTGTTCGCATTCAACCATCTTGACTGTGTTGCTGCGGATGACAGCATTCTCAATTATCTTCAAAAGAAGGACATCAAGGCCATTGCTCTTTTCCCTGTATGCCACAGGGCTGTTGATCCTAAGCCTATCGCATGGCGTGACTGCTACTATGAAATAAAGAATATCATAGACGATTATGCTGAAAAAGGCCTGATAGATACTTCACGAATCTACCTTGCCGGTTCTTCCGATGGCGGTACAGGCACCTGGGATTTCGTTGAGACACATCCTGAGGTCTTTGCAGTGGCAATGGCTCAGTCCTGCGGCAGGCCAAGGGAAACCAAAATCCCTGTATTCTTCTTCAACACTTCAAGTGAGCATGACTGCACGGCAGAGGTTGAGAAACTGGCCAGCAGGAATCTGATCACCTATAAATATTGTGCTGACCAGAAGCATGGCGGTGATTCCGCAGAATGTACCGAGGAATTCCTTGACAAATATTTCTCGTACCATAAATAATACAACACGTAAATAGTTATACAGAATAATATGAATAAATTTATTGTCTCGGCTGCACGATGTGCAGTGCTTGCAGCAGCGCTTCTCGTTGGATTCAATTTCGCTGCGCAGGCTGCAGGAAATCCTTTGATTGAGATGAACACCAGCGGTTCACCTATGAAGGATTCGGCCATGGTCAGGATGTCGGAGGAGATCAAGGTATACCTTGCGCCTCTGGCTTCCATCAGAGTGCCTGTTTATGTAAAGGAAATCAAGAAAGTGAAGAAGGTCACCCAGGTGCATTTCGCCGATCTGATGAATGATTATCCTTACAGGGATGAAACCATAAAGGGAATGTATGAGATAGCAAGACCATACTTCCCCGGAAAGAAGATAGAACTTTGGATAAACGGCAAGCCGATAGAGCAGATGAAGAGCCGTTATTACTCAAGCCTTGATGAAAACGGCAACCAGCCGTCCAGGTATAATCCTCCTAAGAAGAAGAAAAATGCAGTTCAGCCTGCACTTGTCAGCGAGGAGAACCTTCCTTATACTATAACCAAGGGCCTGGCAGGAAGACACATTGGAATGTGGCAGAGCCATGGTTATTATTTTGAGAATAAGCTACAGCGATGGGAGTGGCAGCGGGCAAAGCTTCTTGAAACCATCGAGGACCTTTACACACAGAGCTATGTTCTGCCATTCCTGGTTCCAATGCTCGAGAATGCCGGAGCGGTAGTGCTTCTTCCACGCGAACGTGATATACAGAAGACTGAAATACTTGTTGATAACAACGCATCATATGCCGGATGTGAGAACACAGGACTTTATATGGAGTCTGAAGGCAGCAATACCTGGAACAACAGTATTGAACCAGGTTTCGCCAATGCACAGAAGGTATGGGAGTTCGGTCAGAATCCGTTCAAGGCGGGTAACTATCGCTGTGCAAAAATGGTAAGGAAAGGCTCCGACCAGAAGGCAAGCACAGTATGCTGGCTTCCTAAGGTTCCAAAGACAGGTGAATATGGTGTGTATGTATCTTACGCAAGCCTGCCTAACAGCACCGATGCTGCGGAGTATACCGTTAAGTTCAAGGGAGGCAGCAAGCAGTTCAAGGTCAATCAGAAGATGGCCGGCGGTATGTGGGTATACCTTGGCAAGTTCCTGTTTGATAAGGGATCTGATACGCAAGGAGTATATCTTTCCAATGAATCTGAAAGCAAGAATGCTTCCAAACTTGTTGTGACAGCGGACGGTGTGAAGTTCGGTGGCGGCATGGGTAATATGGCCAGAAGTTCAACATCTGTTCTTCCATACGAAATGGAGCCTGTAATCAGCGGTATGCCAAGATTCACCGAGGGTTCCAGATATTGGTTGCAGTGGAGCGGTTTTGCGGACTCAATCTATTCATCTACAAACAATATCAATGATTATCAGGATGACTATACATCACGCGGACGTTGGATAAATGCCCTTGTAGGCGGCTCCGACAGAAATCCAAAGGCACCAGGATACAAGGTTCCCGTTGATCTTTCATTCGCTTTCCATACAGATGCCGGAACATTCAAGGATGATTCAATCGTAGGTACTCTTTCAATCTACACACGTTTCTCAAACGATTCCGACAAGTACGCAAACGGTGAGGACAGAATGCTCGGCCGTGAATACGCAGATATCGTTCAGACCGAGATAGTTAATGACGTAAGAGCTTTGTATGAACCATCTTGGAGCAGGAGGGGACTCTGGGACAGATCTTATTCCGAGTCACGATCTCCTGAAGTTCCTGCAATGCTGCTCGAATTCCTGAGCCATCAGAACTTTGCCGATTTGAAATATGGTCTGAATCCTGAATTCAGATTCACAGTGAGCCGTGCAATATATAAAGGAATGGTCAAGTTCCTGAGCGTAAGATATCAGACACCGTACGTAATTGCTCCGCTTCCTGTCAAGGATTTCAGGGCTGAACTCGTTGACGGTGGAGCACGTCTGAGCTGGGCTCCAACAGAGGACAAACTTGAACCTACTGCAGTTGCAAAGCGCTATATAGTTTATACAAGGATAGATGACAACGCATTTGACAATGGCGTTGTGGTTGATTCTCCTAATTATGTGGTCAAAGGTCTTGAAGCCGGAAAGATTTATTCATTCAAGGTTGAGGCTTTGAATGAAGGCGGTAAGAGCTTCCCTTCAGAGGTTCTCGCTGTTGGAATTCCTGCTGCAGGCAATGTGAACCGCGTTGCACTCGTAGTTAATGGTTTCACTCGTTTGAGCGCCCCTTATTTCTTCCAGAAAGATTCAAGCTTCGCTGGTTTCTATGACAGGAAGGATTTCGGAGTTCCTTATCTTTATGATATCTCATACATTGGCAGCCAGTATGAATACAGAAGGAGCATTCCTTGGTTTGACGATGATTCCGCTGGCTTCGGAGCATGTTATGACGACAAGGCGGATGAAGTTATTGCAGGTAATACTTTCGATTTCGTTTATGCGCACGGAAAGGCTTTGATGGCAAACGGTTACGCATTTGCATCAAGTTCACTTTGCGCTGTAGAGAACGGCAACTTCCTTAACTCATACTATATGGTTGACTTCATCCTCGGCAAGCAGATGCAGACAATGATGGGCAATGGAAAGGTTCCGGTAAAATATGAAACTTATCCGCTCGCTCTTCAGGAGAAGATAAGGTCATACGCTCAGGCAGGCGGAAACATAATGGTTTCCGGATCAAGCATTGCAACAGACCTTTGGGACAGCTATAATGTAACCGATGAAGGCAAGAAATTCGCTGAGGAGGTTCTGCATTACAACTGGCTCACTGATTATGCTACCATCACCGGTGCATTGAAATATGCCGGAAACCCTTACGGATTCAAGGGCAGCTATAACTTCACACAGGAGTTCAATGACAGAATATATGCTGTTGAGTCACCTGATGGAATCAATGCTGTAGGAGACGGTGCCTGCATAATCTACCGTTATGCAAACAATGTGCCTTGTGCCACTGCATTCAGCGGTGATTACAAAGTTGTGGCTTTCGGATTCCCGTTTGAGACAATACCTTGCTGCAAGCAACAGGCGGAGCTTATGAAGGAGATTACGGATTTCTTTGCTAAATAGAAATTCGCTACATAATTGCATTCAACAATTGGCGGACGGCTGTAAATGACCTGTCCGCCATATTTTTCCAGAAATCCTCGTAATGGGCCATCTGGTGGCCGTCAACGTGATTGTCGCTGATTATCTTCAGTGCGAGGAATGGTATGTTGTGAAGATGGCAGACCTGTGCAACGGCCGCGCCTTCCATGTCTATAGCCAAAGCCTCCGGGTAAAGTTTCTTCTGGCGCTCGTCCTCTTCCTGGCTGATATAGAACTGGTCACCTGTGCAGAGCAGTCCTGTACGTGCATTTTCTATATTCGCCTTTGCGCATTCAAGCAATTGAGGATCACTCTCAAAATATTGTGGAAGTCCCATCATCTGACCGAAAGGGAACTTGCTGCCGCACCATACATCGTGGTATGCTGTACGTGAAACAATTACGGTTTCCCCCTCATTGAGGCCTTCAACAAAAGTTCCTGCCACCCCGATGGAAAGTATGCAGTCCGGTTTGAAATCGCTTATAAGCCTTTCAGTAGCCACAGCTGCATTCACCTTGCCTATGCCTGAGAGTACACATTTTATATTGCCTCCCTCGGGGAATTCCTTGACAAGTCTGTCGAGTTCCTTCTGCATTGCGCAGATAATACCAATCTTTCTCATTTCTCAAGTTTCGCAAGCATTTAATTTCTTGCTTTGCAAAAGTAGTTATTTATTGTTAAAATTACATTTTGAAACTCATAGTAAAACTTTATGAAACGTTCACTTCTTGCCATTGCCGCAGTATTCTCGGTAATGTTTTTCATTCCGTTCGGGGCCGGTGCCCAGGAAAACGATGCAGTTGTCTCCAAGATAATAGAGACGGGAAAAACTGACAATCATGTCATGGTTCACGAAGACATGCTTGCCAACAGGATTGGCGGGCGAATAGTAGGTTCCGATGCTTTGCTGCGTGCTGAACAGTGGGTTAAGAAGCAGCTGGAGAAATGGGGCTATGAGGTTACAGTGCAGCAGGTTGGCACTATGCCTGTAGGATTCAACCGCGGTCCTTGGTCTGGCCGCATGCTGTCCGAGGATGGAATGGTTCTTCACTTCGGAACTCCATCATATACCGCCGGCACCAAAGGCCCTCAGAAAGGTCATGTTGTGATTGAACCAAGAAGCCGTGAAGAGTTCCAGAGAATGAAAAATACTATCGCCGGTGCCTGGGTATTGATAGGAGGGAAGTCAAACGGATTCGCCCTTGATGGAAGCGCAAAGGCCAATGAAAAGCGTAACGCAATCCTTCAGAAGAACGATTCCATAAGGAAAGTCAACCGTGAAATCCGGGCTTGGAACGAAAAGCACAAGGATAAGAAGAAAGAGATGCTTCAGGAGGACCAGACTCCTGCGCTGCTTTACAAGGAAATGGTTGAAGCCGGTGCTCTGGGATTCATTCAATCTGCAAAAGTGCCTATCACTGTGCTGTACAACAGAGCTAACTGCAATGATTTCACTATTGACAGCCTTCCAACAGTCTGCGATATTAAATTGGATTCCAAACAGTATGATATCATCTATGAAAAAGCCTCACGCAGGGAGGATTTCCTCCTGGAATTCGATATCAGGAATCACTTCATAGAAGGGCCTGTACCTTTCAGCAACGTGATTGCAGTAATGAAGGGCAGTGAATATCCGGATGAATACGTGATTTCCGGCGGACATCTCGATTCATACGATGCTTCCTGCGGAGCCATTGACGACGGCCAGGGGGTGAGCGTGAACCTTGAATCCGCACGTCTGCTTGCCCTTGCCGGCGCGAAACCCAAGAGAAGCATAATGTTCGCAATATGGACAGCGGAGGAGTTCGGACTGCTTGGCTCCAAGTACTTTGTGCAGAACAACACTGTGGATCTGGACAAAATTTCAAATTATTTCAACCGCGATGGCGGACCTCAGGTTGCCTCATCAGTTACTGTGATACCTGCGATGTATGACGATTTTGTAGCAGCTGCAGAAGGTATAAACGATATAAACCCTGATTTTCCTTTTGAAGTCATCAAGAATGAAGCTCCTGCAAGACCTCGTCCGAAAAGCGCAGGTGGTTCGGACCATGCATATTTTGCAAAGAACGGTGTCCCAACAGTGAGTATAAACCTCTCGGATGTAAAGGGTTATAACTTCAGTTACGGCGAAATCTGGCATTCGGAACGGGATAATTACAATAAATGCATTCCTGAGTATATGGAGCACAGCGCAATCGTGAATGCAATTCTCATTTACAGATTGGCGAACCTTGACCATATTCTCAACCGCACAGGATTGTATAGTGATAAATAGAGTCTCTGGAACGGAAATAAAAAAGGCGGGCGTATAAGCCGAGTTCTGTAAGAGTTGCTTCCTGTAGGGAGCAGCTCTTTTTCATCATTTATCTGACGCAGTCTACCCCTCGGCAA
>JAGHUC010000013.1 GCA_018065035.1 Candidatus Egerieousia equi
TACATTGAGCGTATTTCTAAATAAGGAATAATATGGGAAGAGCTTTTGAATTCAGAAAGGAAAGGAAATTCAAGCGTTGGGGCAACATGGCCCGCGTGTTCACAAGAATAGGTAAGGAAATCACCATTGCAGCAAAGGCCGGTGGCCCTGATCCTGACAGCAACCCTCGCCTGAGAACTCTCATGCAGACTGCAAAGAGCGAGAACATGCCTAAGGACAATGTTGAAAGGGCTATCAAGAGAGCTTTCGAGAAAGACATGGCCGATTACAAGGAGATGGTATATGAAGGCTACGGTCCTCACGGAATCGCCATCCTTGTAGAAACTGCAACTGACAACACAAACAGAACAGTTGCCAACGTAAGAAGCTATTTCACCAAATTCGGCGGTACTCTCGGAACTTCAGGCAGTGTTGACTATATGTTTGACCGCAAATGCGTTTTCAAATGCAAGGCTGAAGGTGAAGTTGATATGGACGAGCTTGAACTTGAACTGATTGATTTCGGAGCCGAGGAAGTATTCAAGGATGATTCGGACGAAGAGAATCCGGACGTAATAATGATATACGGTGCATACGAATCCTTTGCCACAATACAGAAATATCTCGAGGAGAACAAGTTCACCATCATGAGCGGACAGTTCCAGAGATTCCCTAACGTTGACCTCAAGAAGGTTGCAAAGGAAGACAGGGTTGAGCTTGACAAACTTATTGAAAAGATTGAAGAGGATGAAGACGTCCAGAACGTATACACCACCCTCGACACATCGGAAGATGAATAATTGAAATCCGTTTTAGGAGAGCAAGGCAGTTGCCACGCTCTCCTAAAGCATATTTATTAGACATATATAGTAACTACTAAATAAAAAATTTATTATGGAACTTACACATATTGATCATCTTGGCATAGCTGTGAAGTCATTGGAGACAGCTATCCCTTACTATGAGGAGAAACTTGGTTTGAAATGCTATGCAATTGAGGAAGTAGCAGACCAGAAGGTGAAGACAGCATTCTTCAAGATCGGCCAGACAAAGCTTGAGCTTCTTGAGAGCACTGATCCTGAGGGAAACATAGCTAAATACATTGAGAAGAAAGGTGAAGGAATCCACCACATTGCTTTTGCAACAAACAGTGTACAGACCTGCCTTGATGAGCTTTCTGCAAAGGGGGTACGTCTTATTGACGAGCATCCTAGAAAAGGTGCAGAGGGTATGAACATTGCATTCCTTCATCCAAAATCAACATGCAGCGTTCTTACTGAGATCTGCGAGGACCCTAACAAGAAATAAAGTACAAATTGTAATAAATCAATAACTTATAATGAGTAATCAGCTTGATCAAATTAAAGCGTTGCTTGCACTCAGAGAGAAGGCACGCTTGGGCGGTGGTCAGAAAAGAATTGACTCACAGCATGAAAAAGGCAAATATACAGCTCGTGAAAGAATCAACATGTTGCTTGATCCAGGCAGCTTCGAGGAGTTTGATATGTTTGTCACACACCGTTGCACCAATTTTGGAATGGAGAAGAACACATTCCTCGGTGATGGCGTTGTAACAGGTTTCGGTACTGTAGATGGAAGACTCGTTTATGTTTTCGCACAGGACTTCACTGTATTCGGAGGTTCACTTTCAGAGTCTCTGGCTTTGAAGATCTGCAAGGTACAGGATGCAGCTCTCAAGAACGGAGCTCCTATCATCGGTCTGAACGATTCAGGTGGAGCACGTATTCAGGAAGGTGTGAACGCACTCGCAGGTTACACTGAGATTTTCCAGAGAAACATTCTCGCTTCAGGTGTAATTCCTCAGATTTCAGCAATATTCGGTCCTTGTGCAGGTGGTGCGGTTTATTCACCAGCCCTCACGGACTTCAACATCATGAGAAAGGGAACCAGCTACATGTTCCTTACAGGTCCTACAGTTGTAAAGTCAGTTCTCGGTGAGGTTATCTCACAGGAGGACCTCGGCGGTGCAAGCGTACATGCTTCAAAGAGCGGTGTTGCTCACTTTGCTGTTGACACAGAGGAAGAGGCCATCACAGTTATCAAGGAGCTCTTGAGCTACATGCCTCAGAACAATATGGAGGATTCTCCTGTTTACGAGTGCACAGACCCTATTGACAGACTTGAGGATTCACTCAACGACATCATTCCTGACAACCCTAACAAACCATACGATGTTTACAAGGTTATCGAGGCCATCGTTGATAATGGCAAGTTCCTTGAAGTTCACGCAGATTATGCAAAGAACCTCGTAGTAGGTTTCGCAAGATTCAACGGAAAATCCGTTGGTATCGTTGCCAACCAGCCTAAGGTTCTCGCAGGTGTTCTTGACATCAGCTCATCAAGGAAGGGTGCAAGATTCGTAAGATTCTGCGATGCATTCAACATTCCTATCGTAACCCTGGTTGACGTTCCTGGATTCCTTCCTGGTTCACAGCAGGAGTACGGTGCTGTCATCCTTCACGGTGCAAAACTTCTCTATGCATACGGTGAGGCTACAGTTCCAAAGATCACTGTTGTTCTCCGCAAGGCATACGGTGGAGCTTACTGCGTAATGAGTTCTAAACATTTGAGAGGCGATATCAACTACGCTTGGCCAGGTGCAGAGATTGCAGTTATGGGTCCTTCAGGCGCTATCGGAGTACTTTATGGAAAGGAAATGAAGACAGCTGAAGATCCTAAGGCATTTGCGGCAGAGAAGGAGAAAGAGTACAGAGATGCATTCGCAAATCCTTACAATGCAGCCAAGTATGGCTATATCGATGATGTTATTGAGCCAAGAAATACACGTTTCCGTATAATCAGGGCTTTGCAGCAGTCTGCTAACAAGAGACTTACAAATCCTGCGAAGAAACATGACAACCTTCCTCTGTAATATCAAGCAAATGAGAAAGATTAGTTTATACATATTCACTTTCTGTTTGATTCTGTGTGCTTTTGCCGCCAACGGTCAGAACCTTACAGATATGCGTTTGAACGAGATTGTCGTTAAAAACACAAACGGATACCTTGATGACTATGGCAACAGAAGCGCCTGGGTTGAATTGTTCAACACCTCTTATGGTACAGTTGATGTAGCGGGATGCTTCCTGACCGATGACCCGGACAACCTGAAGAAATACAAGATTCCCAAGGGTGACGTTCTAACAAAAATCAAGCCACGCCAGCACCTGCTGTTCTATGCAGACAATGAACCGGACAAGGGTACTTTCCATCTTAACTTTGCAATCGACAGCACAACAACTTACATTGCACTTGTAAACGCAGACGGAAAGCAGATACTTGATGAGTTGACCTTCCAGGCACACAAAGTACCTGAGAATCTCTCATACGGAAGAAAAGTTGACGGCATAGGTTTCACAAAACCAGCCGGATTCTTCAGCAGGTCATGGCTCATTTCAAAATATGAGAAAGAAGCCAACGGTGATCCAGGCTGGACTGTCCTCAGCAAAGTAACACCTCAATCCGCAAATGTAATTGACAACAAGGAATCAAAGCTGATCAGGCTCAAGGAAAGAGATCCACACGGCGGAATCATGGCTGTAACAGCTATGAGCGTTGTATTCAGTGCTCTCATTATCCTTTACTTCCTTTTCAGATTGGTTGCCGCAAGAAACATTAAAATGGAAGAAGCTAAAAAGCAGGCTTCAGCAGCTGCAGAAGCTCCGGTTGAAGCAAAGCAGAATGTGAATGTAACTGTCAACGCCGATCCTCAGGAATATACAGACGAAGAGATAGCCGCCGCAATTGTGATGGCCATTCACCTTGAGTCTGAAAACGAGCAGGTTCACGATGTTGAAAGCAACATTCTTACATTCAAACAGATTTATTCACCATGGGGCAACAAGGCTCTCATCATGAAGCAGACCCCTTCAATTAACAGATAATTAAAAATTCAAATAATCATGAAAGAATACAAGTTGAATATCAACGGAAAGGATTTCGTTGTAAAAGTAACCAGCGTAGACGGAAACGTTACAAATCTTGAGGTTAATGGAAAATCAGCATCCGCTGCCGCTCCAATTGCTGCTCCAGCTCCAGCTGCCGCTCCAGTTGCTGCTCCTAAGGCTGCCGCTCCTGCAGGTGCAGGCGTAACAGTAAATTCTCCACTTCCAGGCGTAATCCTCGAGGTAAGCGTTAAAGAAGGTGACGTTGTAAAGAAGGGCCAGAAAGTCATGTTACTTGAGGCAATGAAGATGGAAAACGTAATTGAAGCCACAGCCGACGGTACTGTAACAAGCATCAAGGTCAACAAGGGTGATTCAATTCTTGAGGGCGCTCCACTTCTAACCATAGCATAAGTTTATGATTCTCCAATCTAACAACATATTCACACTTTTAGGAGAGAACTTGTCCCAGTTCATGACCTACACAGGCTTTGCGAACTGTTCAATAAGTCATATCATAATGATTCTCATTGGACTGCTTTTCATATACCTTGCGGTTACAAAGGACTGGGAGCCTATGTTGCTCGTTCCTATAGGTTTCGGTATTGTAATAGGTAACATTCCTCTTTTCCCTGGTCTGCAGGTAGGAGTATATGAAGAGGGTTCCGTTCTGAACATTCTCTATCAGGGTGTACGACAGGGCTTCTATCCTCCTCTGATTTTCCTTGGAATCGGTGCAATGACTGACTTCTCAGCACTTATTTCAAACCCTAAGCTCCTTCTGATCGGTGCAGCTGCACAGTTCGGTATTTTCGGTGCATACGCAATTGCTCTTGCAATGGGATTTGCTCCGAATGAGGCCGGTGCAATCGGTATCATCGGTGGTGCGGACGGTCCTACCGCAATCTTCCTTTCTTCAAGACTCGCTCCTGACCTTATGGGTGCAATCGCAGTATCTGCATACTCATACATGGCTCTGGTTCCTGTTATCCAGCCTCCTATCATGAGACTCATGACCACCAAGAAAGAGCGTCTTATCAGAATGAAGAAACCAAGACAGGTATCGCAGACGGAGAAGAAGATCTTCCCTATTGTTGGATTCCTTCTCACCGCTTTCATAGTACCATCAGGCCTTCCACTCCTTGGTATGCTGTTCTTCGGCAACCTGCTCAAGGAAAGTGGTGTTACAAGAAGACTTGCAAATACAGCAAGCGGTCCGCTCATTGATATTGTCACTATTCTCATTGGTATTACTGTAGGTTGTTCAACTCAGGCTGACAAGTTCCTTCAGCTCAAGTCAATCGGAATCTTTGCACTTGGCGCATTCTCATTCGTGATTGCAACATTTGCAGGCGTTCTTTTCGTGAAGATTTTCAACCTCTTCCTCAAGGACGAGAACAAGATCAATCCGCTCATCGGAAATGCAGGTGTTTCAGCAGTTCCTGATTCAGCACGTGTTTCCAACAATGTAGGACTCGAATATGACAAGACAAACTATCTGCTCATGCATGCAATGGGACCTAACGTTGCAGGTGTGATTGGAAGTGCGGTTGCTGCCGGTATCCTCCTTGGATTCCTCTCATAATCAGCAATCATAATTTTGAAGCGAAGCCGTGGCAGAAAGTGCTGCGGCTTCGTTTTATTTTGTGTTTCAAATTTTGTAAGGACACTAAAAAATAGTAAATTTGCGAGGATATGTTTATTGGCGTAGTTTGTGCCAATTTAAAGGAAAATCAATAAATAAAACATCATATTAGGAGACAAACATTATGCAGAACAAATTGCAGGAACTTACAGACAAGCTCTACAATGAAGGTCTGACCAAAGGCAAAGCCCAGGCTGAAGAGCTCAAGGCCAAAGCAAGGACAGAAGCGGAGCAGATAATTGCACAGGCAAAGGAAGAGGCCCAGCAGATTATTTCTCAGGCACGGAAAGAGGCTCAGGATCTTAAATCAAAGACAGAAAGCGACATCAAGATGTCAGCCTCAAAGTCATTATCGGCCATCAGAAACGGAATAGAGAGCATGCTCGTTTCAAAGATGCTGAAAGCCAATGTTTCACAGGCAGTATCAAATCCCAAGCTCATTGAGGAACTCATCTCAACAATAGCATCATCCTTCAATTCACAGAGCGCACAGGCAGTTGAACTCGATGCAATACTTCCTGAGAAAATGAAGGAGGATATCAATGCTTACGTCAAGAGCTCCAGCTCATCCCTTTTCAATTCCGGAATCGATTTCAAATTCTCCAAGGACATTGACGCCGGTTTCCAGATTGGTCCTAAAGGCGAGAACTATATGATATCATTCACCGACAAGGATCTTGAGAATGTCATTTCACAGTATCTGCGTCCAATCACAAAGAATATAATTTTCGGCAAATAATACATCACCTTAGGAATCTATGAACAATTATCATTACATAATTGCCGGTTTGCCTCAGATAACAATGGGAGCGGACAACAAAGGATTCACATACAAGGAGGTGAGAGATGAAATATACAATCTCTGCTCTGAAAAGGACAGAAAGGTGATTGACTGGTTCGAGGCCGGTCTGAATGCGGATAATCTCGGTTATCACTTTTACAAGGCTGTACTGAAACATCCGAACACTTTCCTTCGCGAATGGTACAATCTTGACCTGCAGCTGAGGAACATGAAGGTTGAAAGCTTTGCAAAAAACCAGGACGAGAAGAAAGCATCAGGCACAATTGAGAAATATAAAGTAGGCATTGAGGGAAAAGCTGAAAAAGACCCTTCGGAAACCGCTCTTCTCAAAAAGATATTCGACAACAGGAACATCCTGGAGAAGGAACTCGAACTCGACAGATACAAATGGAGTAAGATCAACGATTTCACTCTTTACAATTACTTTGACATGAATGTTATAATTGCTTATCTGGCAAAGGCTTCCATAGTTGAAAGATGGAGGATACTCGATCCGGTAAAGGGCAAGGAAATGTTCAAACTTCTTGTAGATGAAGTCAGAGGCACATTCAAAGGCTTGAATTTCAACGCATGATTCTGCCAATAATCAGGAATAGAAAATAAAACACAGATAATATATGAACACCACAGGAACAGTTACAGGCATCATATCAAACCTTGTTACAGTAAAGGTTGAAGGGCCTGTGGCTCAAAATGAAATTTGCTTCATCAGGATTGGTGAAACAAAACTGATGGCCGAGGTTATCAAAGTCAATGGTGCTTATGCATTCGTACAGGTATATGAGAGCACACGTGGTCTCAAACCTGGTGACTCTGTAGAATTCAACGGTCATATGCTCGAGGTTCAGCTCGGACCTGGTCTGCTTTCAAGCAACTACGATGGTCTTCAGAACAACCTCGCAACAATGGAAGGTGTATTCCTCAAGAAAGGAGAATACACAGCGCCGCTTGATCCGGACAAGGAATGGGAGTTCTCCCCTATTGCAAAGAGCGGTGACAAGGTAAAGGCGGCAAGCTGGCTTGCAGAAGTTAAGGAAGGATGGCTTCCTCACAAGATCATGGTTCCTTTCTCCTTCGAAGGTGAATACACCGTTAAGGAAGTAAAAGCTGCCGGCAAGTATAAGATCAATGACACCATCGCTGTGCTTGTGAATGAAAAAGGCGAGGAAGTGCCTGTTACAATGGTTCAGAAGTGGCCTGTAAAGGTGGCTATCAGAGGTTATGTGGACAAACCAAGGCCTTACAAGCTCATGGAAACAGGTGTGAGGATAATTGATACTCTCAACCCTATAGCAGAAGGTGGTACTGGCTTCATCCCTGGACCTTTCGGATGCGGAAAGACAGTGCTCCAGCATGCTCTCGCAAAGCAGGGAGAGGCTGATGTCATCATCATGGCCGCCTGCGGTGAGCGTGCAAACGAGGTTGTTGAGATCTTCAAGGAATTCCCTGAACTTGTTGACCCTAGGACAGGAAGAAGCCTCATGGAAAGAACGACCATCATCTGTAACACTTCAAACATGCCTGTTGCAGCCCGCGAGGCATCAGTTTACACTGCGATGACCATAGGTGAGTACTACAGAGCAATGGGTCTGAGAGTTCTCCTGCTTGCTGACTCAACATCAAGATGGGCTCAGGCTCTGAGGGAGATGAGTAACCGTATGGAGGAACTTCCTGGTGCCGACGGCTTCCCTGTTGACCTTCCTGCCATCATTTCAAACTTCTATTCAAGAGCGGGTATCGTAACGCTCACAAACGGACAGACAGGTTCAGTTACATTCATCGGAACAGTATCTCCTGCAGGCGGTAACCTCAAGGAGCCTGTTACTGAATCAACTAAAAAAGCTGCAAGATGCTTCTATGCATTGAACCAGAACCGTGCCGACAGGAAGCGTTACCCTGCGGTTGACCCTATTGATTCATACTCAAAATACATTGAATATCCAGAAATCGTCAAATATCTCACCGAGAGGATAGGCGAAAGATGGGTTCCTAATGTAATGGAAGCAAAGAATCTGATTATCAGAGGTAAAGAGGCATTCGAACAGATTAACATCCTTGGTGATGACGGTGTTCCTATGGAATATCACCTCAGATACTGGAAATCCGAGCTCATTGACTTCATCATTCTCCAGCAGGACGCTTTCGACTCCATAGATGCCAACACTCCTCTTGAAAGACAGGAGTTCATGCTCGACAAGGTTCTTGAAATCTGCAGGCAGAACAGGGAGTTCGAGAACTTCGAGGAATGCAGTTCATTCTACAAGAAAGTCATCAACGTAATGAGGCAGATGAACTACAGCAAATGGAAGAGCGAGGAGTTCAACCAGTACCTGGAGAAGCTCAACACTTTGGTCAACAACAACTAAAAAAGGGCAACTATGACAAACAAAGCATTTCAAAGAATATATACTCACTTGGAGTCAATCACCAAAGCCACGGTTTCCCTTGTGGCAAAGGGTGTAACTAATGATGAGCTTGCCACTGTGGACGGTCGTCTGGCCCAGGTAGTTAAAATCAAGGGAGACCTTGTCACACTTCAGGTATTCGAAGGTACCGAAGGTATCCCTACCGACGCAGAGGTTCTTTTCTATGGCGAGCCTCCTGTACTCAAGGTAAGCGACGAGCTCGCAGGAAGATTTTTCAATGCATACGGTGAACCTATCGACGGCGGCCCTGCCATCGAAGGTGAAAAGAGATATATAGGAGGTCCTTCCGTAAACCCTTACAAGAGAAGACAGCCTTCAGAGCTCATTCCAACCGGTATTGCAGGTATTGACCTTAACAACACACTGGTTTCCGGCCAGAAGATTCCTTTCTTTGCTAACCCTGACCAGCCTTACAACCAGGTTATGGCTCAAGTAGCCCTGAGAGCCGACGTTGACAAGATCATTCTTGGCGGTATGGGTCTGTCAAACGATGATTACCTCTACTTCAGGAACATGTTCGAAGGTGCCGGTGCGCTGGAGAAGATCATCAGTTTCGTGAACACAACGGAGCAGCCACCTGTAGAGCGTCTGCTCGTGCCGGACATGGCTCTTACCGCAGCTGAGTATTTCGCAGTTGACAAGAACCAGAAGGTGCTCGTGCTCCTCACCGACATGACCCTTTATGCCGATGCCCTCTCAATCGTGAGCAACCGTATGGACCAGATTCCTTCAAAGGACTCAATGCCTGGTTCACTCTATTCAGACCTTGCAAAGATATACGAGAAGGCGGTACAGCTTCCTGACGGCGGTTCAATCACAATCATAGCTGTGACAACATTGAACGACGGAGACATCACCCACGCCATTCCTGACAACACAGGTTACATTACCGAGGGACAGCTCTTCCTCAGAACCGATACCGATACAGGAAAGGTAATCGTTGACCCGTTCCGTTCATTGAGCCGACTCAAACAGCTCGTCCAGGGAAAGAAGACCAGGGAGGATCACTCACAGGTAATGAACACCGGTGTACGTCTGTTCGCAGATGCTGCCAGCGCAAAGACAAAGCTTGAAAACGGTTTTGACCTGAGCGATTATGACAACAGATGTCTTGAGTACGCAAAGGATTATTCCAACCAGCTTCTTGCAATCGACGTTAACATAAAGATAGACCAGATGCTCGACACAGCCTGGGCACTGTTTGCAAAATATTTCAAGAAAGAGGAATTGAACATCAAGCAATCCCTTGTTGACAAATACTGGAAAGGCAATTAATCATTTAATATTCAGTTAGATGGCAATTAAATTCCAATATAACAAGACGTCGCTCAACGAACTTGGCAAGCAGCTCAAGGTCAGGACCAACGCCCTCCCTACCCTCAAGAACAAGGAGAGCGCGCTGCGCGTTGAAGTCAAGAAAGCTAAGAAGAAGAGTGACGCCCTGAAGGAAGATTTGCAAACCTCGCTGAATTCGTACGATTATCTGTCCGCACTGTGGAATGAATTCGAAGGAGGACTTATTTCAGTCAAGGACGTTATCCTGTACACTGAGAAAGTTGCCGGAGTCAAGACACCTGCGTTGAAGGAAGTCATTTTCGACGTTAAGGAATTTGACGTTTTCAAGAAACCTTTATGGTATCCTCTTGGAATAGAAATTCTACAGCACCTTGCACAGATAGGAATTGAATCCGAGGTTTATCTTGAGAAGATGAGACTTCTCGATACATCCAGGAAGAGAACAACCCAGAAAGTGAATCTTTATGAGAAGGTTCAGATACCAGGATATCAGGAAGCCATCAGAAAGATCAAGAGATATATGGAAGACGAGGAGAATCTCTCCAAGGCTTCACAGAAGATAGTCAAGAACAGACACCAACAGGAAGAGGAGGAAGAACAATGATAAAGAAAATGGATAAATTCAACTTTGTGATATTTCACAAAGACGTTGACAGCTTCCTAGAGGAACTCTCCAAGGCGGGTCTGGTAGATATTACAAGAAGCAGCCGTGCCATTGATTCCGATTCCAAGCAGAAGATGCAGGACATCAGGGATTACAACACTACAATAGGATGGCTGCAGAAATACAAGGCCGTTGCCACCAAGGCAATAGATACTGAAAAAGCTGCAAAACAGGAACTTTCCTACGCAGATATTCTCAGTTACACAACAGGCCTCATCAAAGAGAAGAAGGAGATTGCCGGTCAGATAAGCCAGCTCACAGCCGAGGCGGCATACGCCGAGCCTTGGGGCAGTTTCAATAATGGCGACCTTGAAAGGATTTCGGAACTGGGGCTTACAGCACACTTCTATTCCTGCTCTCCAAAGGTTTTCAAGGAGGAGTGGAATCAGACATGGCCTCTGCACGTAATTTCTGAAGGTGACCAGGTATGTTTCACAGTCCTTTCACAGGCAGGTGAGGAATTCGCCTTCCCTCTCACCGAAGTTCAGTTCCCTAAGAGAACTGCAGATGAGATACGCAGGGAAATTGAATCACTCACAGAAAAGCAGAACGAAGTTGATTGCAAGCTCTATGCACTGTCTCTGCGCACTCAGGAATTTGAAAAACAGAGAGATATCATAAAGGATGAGCTTGATGTATACCTTGCTGGAAAGGGTGCCGAGAAAGCTTCTGAAGACCTCCTTTCAGTATTCGAAGGATTTTCCACTGCCGATAGTTCAGAAAAAGTCACCGCACTGCTTGACACAATGCCGGTGTATTGGGAGAAGCAGGAAGCAGTTCTGGAGGACAACCCTCCGGTAGCTCTCAAGAACAATGCTTTCTCCAGACTTTTCGAACCTATTGGCCAGATGTACCTCCTGCCGCACTACAACGCAGAGGACCTTACACCATATTTCTGCATATTCTATATGCTTTTCTTCGGACTCTGTCTTGGAGATATGGGATATGGCATTCTGCTTATGATATGCGGACTGTTCGCTGCTTTCAAGCTTCCTAAGTTTGCAAGCATAGGAAAGCTTGTGTTCCTTCTCGGACTTGGAAGTACAATAATGCCTCTGCTCAGCGGAACATTCTTCGGTGCAAAGCTCTATGAGCTTTTCCCAATGAGTGACAAGGCTGCCGGAATGTTCCTTGATGATATGGGCATGTTCTGGTTTGCAATAGCTTTCGGTATAGCTCAGATAGTTTTCGGAAGGATATTGAACGGAATATTCACAATCAAGCACGAAGGCTTCCCTAACGGTCTGAATCATTTCGGATGGGCCATTGTTCTTGTATGGTTTGCATTTGCATTCGATACCAAGACCAGCGGAATAAAGGAAATGCCTGACTGGAGCATGTACACACTGTATGCAGGACTTGTAATGATACTCCTGTTCTCATCCAACTCAAGGAACATATTCGCAAGGCTTGGAAAAGGAACTTTCGCATTCTATGACGTGACAGGATTCTTCGGTGACATCCTGTCATATATCAGACTTTTCGGACTGGGAACCGCAGGCGGTATCCTTGGTCTTGTAGTCAACTCCATTTCAGGACAGTTGCTGAACATACCATACGCAGGCTGGCTGCTTTGCGCAATAATGCTTCTCATAGGGCATACAATGGTACTGTTCCTCTCCGCACTTGGAGCATTTGTACATCCTATGCGTCTTACATTTGTGGAATTCTACAAGAACGCAGGATTTGATGGAGGCGGCCGTCCTTTCAGGCCATTGAAAAAAGAACAAAACAAATAATAATTAATAATTTATAACACTATGTACACATTTTATTTAGCTTATGCCGGTATGGCAGTTATGTTGATACTCTCTTGTATTGGTAGTTCAATAGGTGTAACCATTGGCGGTAATGCAACCGTATCATCATTGAAGAAGAACCCTGATATTTTCGGACAGTCAATGATTCTCTGCGCTCTCCCATCAACACAGGGTCTTTATGGATTCGCCGGCTTCTTCCTTATGCTCAACAAAGTAAAAGTTGTTGAAGAGCTCACACTCAACAGCTCACTCGCACTTTGCGCAGCAGGTATCGCTCTTGGTATTGTAGGTCTGTATTCAGCTCTCAAGCAGTCACAACTCGTTGCTAACGGTATCAATGAAATGGCTAACGGTCACGATGTATTCGGAAAGACCCTTATCCTCGCCGTATTCCCTGAGCTCTATGCAATTCTTGCTTTTGCAGCAGCATTCCTTGCACTTTAATTGAAGATAAATATAAATTCCATTTAACATGTCATTGATAAAATCAATATCCGGGATCAGAGGAACAATTGGAGGCGTACCGGGCGAAGGCTTGACTCCTGTTGATATTGTCAAGTTTACTTCCGCATACGCTGCCCAGCTTAAGAAGAAATTTCCCGGAAAGGACTCTTATAAAGTTGTTGTAGGTCGTGACGCCAGAATGAGCGGTGAAATGGTACGCTCAATAGTTTGCGGCACGCTCATAGCCTGTGGTGTAAACGTAGTTGATGCCGGACTTGCATCCACACCAACTACTGAAATGGCTGTTATTTTCGAGCATGCCGACGGTGGCATTATCATAACAGCATCGCATAACCCCAAACACTGGAATGCACTCAAACTCCTTAACGAAAGAGGCGAATTCCTTCCTGATGTTGAAGGCAAGGCACTGCTGGCAGTAGCTGATGCTGAAAAATTTGATTTCAATGAAGTGACCGCTCTTGGTACTATTGAGAACAAATGTTTCACTGACGCTCATATTAATGCTGTAATGAATAACAAACTGGTTGATTTAAAGGCAATCAAGAACGCAAAATTCAAGGTCGTTCTTGATGCCATCAACTCAGTTGGCGGTGTTACAATGCCTTTGCTTCTCAAGAAGATGGGAGTTGAATGCATTGAACTCAACTGCAACCCAAGCGGAGATTTCGCCCACAATCCTGAGCCGCTTCCTGCCAATCTCGTTGATCTGTCAAACGCAGTGAAAGTTGCCGGAGCGGATCTGGGAATATCCGTTGACCCTGACGTTGACCGTCTGGCATTCATCTGCCAGGACGGAACACCGTTCGGAGAGGAATATACCCTGGTATCCGTTGCAGATTACGTATTGAGCTGCAAGAAAGGTCCTACAGTTTCCAACATGTCTTCAACAAGAGCCCTCAGGGACGTTACCGAGAGCTATGGTCAGAACTATTTCAGCGCTGCCGTAGGTGAAGTGAACGTAACAACAAAAATGAGGGAGGTAGGAGCAGTGATTGGAGGTGAAGGAAACGGTGGCGTTATTTTCCCTGAACTGCATTATGGCAGAGATGCCTATATGGGAGTTGCATTGTTCCTGAGCAACATGGCTCACAAAGGAATGAAGGCAACCGAGCTCAGAGACAGCTACCCTCCTTATTTCATTTCAAAGAACAGGATAGAGATTTCCGATCAGTCTCTGATTAACAGGATACTCGAAGCTGTAAAGGAAAAGTATTCAAGCTTGGGCAGTGTGAATGACATTGACGGTGTGAAAGTCGATTTCAATGACAGGAAGGAATGGTTCCAGTTAAGGAAGTCGAACACCGAACCGATTATCAGAATTTACGCCGAAGCCGCTGACGAAGAACGTGCCAACGCTCTTGCAGAAGAAGTGAAAGCGGAAATAAGTAAAATCATTGCCTGATGTTTTCATTCAGAACAAGCTCGATATTCGAACAAGAAGACAAGCTCCTCCACAAGGGGAGCTTGGGTGTTTTATGCGACAACAGCGCCTGGTATCCATCATCAGGTGAGTATCTATGGGAGATTCTTCAGAAACGGGGAAACCTTGAAAAGATATTCAATCCTGAAGATGAGATTGAAGCGGAAGACCTTTCCAGCATAGATGCACTGATTATTGAACTTCAGGACAGCGGTGTACGTTACAGTCCGTATCCCAACCTTATCCTGAAGCTTTTCAGAACGCTCAAGGACAATTCCCTGGACATAGCGGTATATGTTGTGGACAAACAGAATCCTGCAGGACGCTGTGTTGAAGGCTCCATGCTCAGAGAGGGCTACAGGTCAGAAATCGGAGTGGCTGGAATACCACAGAAACACGGACTCACGATAGGTGAACTCGCCACATACTTCCATAACGAGGTGAATGCGAAATTCGCATTGCATATAATCTCTTACAAAGGCTCTGAAAGCTTCAATTTTATTATGCCTTGGAGCATACCTGTTGGAGAAGAGAACAGCGGACTGTTCACTGCCGCAATGTACAGCGGCACGGCATTGTGGGGAGCCACCAATGTAAGTTGCGGCAAAGGTACTTCACGCCCATACGAGCTATTCGGAGCCCCTTGGTTCAGTGAACTTCTGCCCTATCTGAAGGAGCACGGCATTTCAGGCTGGAACAGCAAGGAAAGTCCTTTGTACGACGATGGTGCTTTTGTGAGAGTTACCGATTTCATCCCTGGACATGACATTTACGCAGATGAGTTATGCCTTGGTTTTCAGATTATTATGAACCCAAGTCTGCAATATTGTCCTTTGGCACACAATTTGAGAATGATACGTTTCGTAAAGGAGAATACGTCATCGTTCCTGTTCAATACTGATATCAAGGCCGGAGTGGATTCAAACAAGACCATTCTGGAACTGATGCTCGGAGACAAGGAGCTTGCAGATTTCCTGTATGGTGAAAGTTCATATACAGACCTCAAGGAACATCTCAAGGTGGAGGAACAGAAATGGATAAGGAAGGCAAAGAAGTTCATTCTGTATGAAGATGACCAGATTTTCCGTGTAAAATGATTGTATAACAAATAACAAGAATCAATTATGGCAAATCCTACATTAAACCAGAGCATTTTCCAGAAATTGCGTACCGAAAGCTACAGTGAGTCAATGACCATCAAAGGTACAATGGCCAAATCCCTCCTGCTGCTTGTAATCATCATGCTGGCCGGAGGATATACCTGGAAAATGTTCTACGGCGCTGCAAATCCAAATGCAACAATGCCTTATCTCTGGGGAGGGCTCATAGTGGGTTTCATACTCGCTATGATCATTATATTCAAGCCTAAGACAGCTCCATACCTTTCTCCAATATATGCAGCGGCGGAAGGACTCTCCCTGGGTGTAGTAAGCGCAATTTACAATTTCTCAATCAATCCTGAAGGAACATCCAGTCAGATGGGAATAGTTCTTCCGGCCGTGGCAATAACCCTTACCTGTGCATTCCTCATGTTCATTCTTTATAACACAAGAATAATCAAGGTCAACAACAAGTTCAGGAAAATAATTTATCTGGCATTGATAAGCATATTGGTATTCTATGCAGGAACAGCAATAGCTTCATTGTTCGGCGCAAATGTTTCACTGCTTGTTGGGAACAGCCCTCTGAGCATTGGAATCAGCGTTGTAATATGTGCAGTAGCTGCTTTCTCCTTGCTCACGGACTACGATATGATAGAGCAGGGAGCAATGTACGGAGCTCCGAAATATATGGAATGGTACGGTGCGTTCGCACTTATGGTTACCTTGGTATGGCTTTATCTTGAAATTCTTAAACTTCTTGCAAAAATTTCAGCAAGAGAAAGATAATTTTACTATATTTGCGCGCTAATTAAAAATTTCAAAGAAATGAAGAAAGGTATTCATCCCGAAAGTTACCGTCTTGTAGCTTTCAAGGATATGTCAAACGAGAACGTTTTCATTGTACGTTCATGCGTTAACACAAAAGAAACACTTGAAGTTAATGGTCAGACTTTCCCTTGCGTAAAGCTTGAGATTTCAAACACATCTCACCCATTCTATACAGGTAAGATGAAATTGGTTGACACAGCCGGTATGGTTGATAAGTTCTACCAGCGTTACAAGAAGAACAAATAATGTAACACCATTAACAAGGAATAAAAAAGCGGTTGAAACTTCAGCCGCTTTTTTATTTTTAACTGAAATTATCAGTAATTTTGTAGTATATGGAACAAAAGGTAAAAGACAGACTCATAGAACTTGCTGCGGCCTACAACAACACCAGATATTTCAGGAACGATCCAATAATCTTCCCGAAGCATTTTGCTGTTCTCTGCAGTGATTTCAACTGCAAATATGCTGAGCATGACCTGTCTCTGGTTAATGACTCCTGCACATGCTACACCAAGACAAAGCAAATCCGCAGGGAGGATGTGGAGATCAGTGCCATACTTGCAGCACACCTTG
Source organism: Candidatus Egerieousia equi (assembly GCA_018065035.1). Classification (GTDB taxonomy): domain Bacteria; phylum Bacteroidota; class Bacteroidia; order Bacteroidales; family UBA932; genus Egerieousia; species Egerieousia equi. Next base: position 16,870 of record JAGHUC010000013.1, read on the forward strand.
CCTGGGGCAGACGTGATATGATTGTAAGGGACTGCAACAGAATGTTTGATGCAATGAACTGGAAACCATTTGAGTATGTGATGAACGGCAACTGGAAAAACAATGATGCCTCTCTGCACAGAACCATAAAATGGAGCGAATTCGCATTAATATGCTCAAATCTGCAGCGTTTCTTCAGGAATGGCGGCAAATCCCTTGAAGAACTTGACCAGGCTGCAACAAGAACTGAAATATACGGCCAGAAAACTGACCCGAACGCCGCAAACAAGAAGATTAACATGATGCGCCGCTGGATGGTAAGAGATGATGGCATAGTGGATCTCGGACTGTGGAAAAACACGAGCAGAAAGGATCTGATTATTCCACTGGACGTTCACGTTCACAGAACGGCGCTGGAGCTTGGGCTTACCAAAAGAAACTCAGCCAACCTGAAAACTGCAATGGAGATTACCGAGGCACTCAGGGAAGTGTTTCCAGAGGACCCCTGCCTGGGAGATTTCGCACTCTTTGCCTGGTCCGTAACCCAGCGTGAAAACAAGGAAAACAATAAAAAAATTAAATACCTGATAGGATGAAAAAGCTATTATTCTCAAGCGCTTGTATTCTTATCTGTCTGTTTACTGTAACAAACGGCTTTGCGCAGATAACTTTCTCAGCATATTTTGAAAATGCATCATTGCAGAAGGCCGAGCTTGTTGGAATGGACAACATCACTTCCAACGGACAGAGCGACGTCACAGTCTATAAATACGAAATTGAAGCAAAGGTGGATCCTGTCAATCCGGTTGACACCTCACTTGCTCCAAGCAGCAGATGGTTCCACTTCCTCATAAAGAACTGCAACGGACAGACAATAGACCTCAAATTCACCAATTCAGACCCCACAGGTGCCGTATATTCCTACGATGGTGTGAATTACATCCGCTTCAATGAAGAGGAAAGAGTTGGTAGATTCAATGTTCAGAAGCAATTCGAGAATGACTCTGTATATGTAGCATACTACGTTCCATACACCTACTCAAAGCTTATGAAAAGAGTTCACGAATGGAACAGGAACGATTGCGTGGTGCTCAGCAGCATAGGACAGAGCACAAGAGGTCTTGAAATGCCTTTGCTTATAATTACAGACGGCATGAAAGACATATCAAGCAAATACAACGCAGGCAGCAACGAAATCACAGAACAGCTCCTGAAAAAGGCCTGCAAAGGAAAGAAGATTGTATACATACACGGAAGAATACATCCATCGGAGTCACCTGCAAGCTGGAACCTTGATGGTATCATAGACGGAATAACAGCTGACAGCCGGATGGCAAAGGAACTCAGGGAGAAAGCGGTATTCTTCATCCTTCCTTTCACCAACCCCGATGGCGTTGCTGGCGGCTGCTCAAGAAGCAACATGGAAGGAATCAACCTTGAAATCAACTGGGCAAGAGGAAATGACCAGACAGCGGTTGAGGTAAAGAACATGAAACGTTTCCTGAACTCACTCCTTTCAAAACACAGGATTGACCTCGTGCTCAACATGCACAGCCAGATTGACAACAGTGCAACATTCTGGGTACATTCTGCAGAATCCACCTCGGATGAATATTTCCGCAAGCTCATGCTCATCTGCAGCACAACCACAAGCGGCAATCCATATTTCAACAACGACGAGCTCTCATACAGCAGTTGTGCGGAAAGATATATGGAAGGATGGTTCTGGAACCAGTTCAAGGAAAGGACTCCGGCCATTACATTTGAAACGCCATACGGATATTACCACCACGATTCAACCGGAGTATGGGTGACAACTGACAACCTGCGCAAAATGGGCATGGAGAACAACCTTGTGTCAATAATGGACTATTTGCAGATAAGCACATCGGACAGAGTCCTGCTGCCTGCACCAAGCAGCAGGAAAGGCTTGAAAGCAATAAGGACAAACCGCTATGTTACCTTCAACGGCAAAGTGATGGCTACGAAGGACAATACTAATAAGGCGGAAGCAAGTTATAAGATCAAGAATTTGAAGCCAGGCAGCTACAATGTATATATGTGGGTTCCAGGCAAGGTCACTGACAAGGACGAGGCAGGCACCAACAGATGGAGACTGGTTGACAGCATCACCAGCACAACAAACGGAAAATTCGTTTATAAATACGAACTGAAGGACATGTCCGAGAACCCGGACGCCTTGCTTCTCATCAGAAAATAGCATCAATGGATTATCGGGAATATCTTGAACTGTTTAAAATAAACACCAGCGATGTAAACAAAGTGCTGCAGACCGCTCTCTCACACGGAGCGCGGTTTGCAGACCTTTATTTTGAATACAGTGTTGCCAACTCCCTGACTCTCAAGGAACATATTGTAGGGAATGCAGCCAGCCACCAGGACTATGGAATTGGTATCAGGGCGGTCAAGGGAGAAAGCACAGGCTATGCTTACGCAGAAAGCACGGAACTCGAGGACATGCTCCGCGCCGCCAGGGTGGCAGCCAGCATAGCGGATTCAAACAACAATCTTCCACTTGCGATAGGAATAGAATCCAGATATGACTTCAAGCAGGTAGGCAGGCCGGCAGTTTCTCCCTATCATATTGAGAAGGGATGGGATGAATATACAGTAAAACAGAAAGTTCCTGTACTTCAAACACTTGAAAAATCGATATTCAGCAAGGGCGATGAGTTTGTAAAAGTGATATGTTCACTCAGGGATTCGCTCACTCATGTTCTATATTTCAACAGCGAATCCGAAACTTTCTGCGATACAATGCCTATGGTAACACTCATTGCACAGTGCGTGGGCCAGAAAGACGGAAAGATTGAGAACGGTTCCTGCTCAAGAAGCTTCCGCTGCGGATTTGAGATGCTCAGCGATGAACTGATTGAAGAAGTTGCCAGCCGGGCGGCCGCTCAATGCAGGTTCATGTTCACAGCAAAGCAGCCCAAAGGAGGCGAAATGCCGGTTGTACTTGCATCAGGTGCTTCCGGAATACTCCTGCACGAAGCTGTTGGCCACGCATTTGAAGCCGATTTCATAAGGAAAGGAACATCCATATTCACTGATTCCCTTGGAAAACGGATATGCAACAAGGGAATCAATATTGTTGACAGCGGCCTTGTGCAGAGAAACAGAGGTTCGCTGAACTTTGACGATGAAGGCATTCCTTCACAGGAAACATATCTTGTAAGAGACGGCGTACTCGAATCATTCATGCATGACAGAATATCGGCAAACTATTTCGGAGTGAAAAGCACGGGCAACGGAAGGCGCGAGGATTTCCGCTTCCCTCCTATCCCAAGGATGAGATGCACATATATGGAAAGCGGAGACTGCGAGGAAAGCCAGGCCATCGCAAGTGTAAGGAATGGAATATTCGTGAAAGATTTCTCGAACGGGCAGGTTCAAATCGGGGAAGGAGACTTCACTTTCTTTGTGAAAGCCGGATATCTTATTGAAAACGGACGTCTGACCCAGCCTGTCAAGGATATCAATATAATCGGCAATGGACCGCAGGTTCTCAAGGACATTACAATGGTTTGCAACAATGCTGAAATTGCTAACTCCTCCTGGGTTTGCGGCAAGGAGCAGCAATGTGCCGTGAGCTGCGGAATGCCTACCGTAGCCGTATCAAAACTGATAGTTGGAGGAGAATCCTAACAAAACGAAGTATCCAATCCTTTAAAGAAATGAATAATACAGTTAGAAAACTCAGAAAAAATTTATACGATAAAACATCATAAAGAACGGCATGATAAAACAAAAGAAAAAGCCATATAAAATATTTGTATCTATCTTTTTGATACTCAATCTCGTCTCTTGCGGCGATGCATCAGCTTATAGGGATGGTTTGGAATTTGCTGTAAAATCTGATTGCAGCGAATCATTTGTATTTCAATTTGGAGAAATTCAAAATAAACAGACAGGAGACAAAATGTTTTGCGAAATAGATACTTGGGAATTGTATCATGAAATTTCTGTAGAAATTGACAAAGAATATTTTGCGGATTTTGTTTATTCCTGTGCAAAATCAGACACTCCTATCGTAGTAAGTCAGGAACTTTATGAAAAATATTTGGACAAGAAAGTCAGAGAAGTTCCATACATAGAAAAAATTTATAAGCAAATTGGCATTAATGGGATTACTGAATTAATTGAATGCAGAGATTTGATTAAATTATGGGAATTTAACGAAGAGGAATTCAGATATATAGCATATTTATGCTGGCGTCATAG
>JAGHUC010000059.1 GCA_018065035.1 Candidatus Egerieousia equi
CTGCAGCGTGCCGCTGAACATCGTTGAACGCCACTCATACAACACTCATTTCGAATCGGGAATAGGTGTGGCCGTTCACGGAGAGTTCCGGGAAGGTCCTGTGAGCATCTTCAAGACAGGAGCGGATATGAAGCATTTCGTTACTATCGCCGGTGAAATAACAGGAAACCAATACAAGCCGGGGCTCTGTCGTACCCAGGTTCTGGTGAAAGCCCCGGGGGCTGCGGAATACCTGCTGAAATCCCCTCTGGGCAACCATCATATAATCGTGCCCGGGCATTTGAATCTGAAATAAAACCTAAAACTTCAAGAATATGAGAAATTTATTTGTTTCAATTGCCGCTGCTGTCATAGCATGCATTATTTCCTGCTCCTGCAACGCAAAGGATATTGTCATCAAGGTTCAGGACCTGCCTCAGACAGCCCAGTCATTCATTTCCACGCACTTCCAGGGAATTGAGGTTGCATTCGTTGTAAAGGACGGTAACGAATATGATGTCCGCTTTGCTAACGGATGGGAACTGGAGTTCAACCGCAAGGGAGAATGGAAAACCATTGACTGCAAACATGAGGCAGTCCCTTCAAGCATCATTGCGCTTGTCCCAGAATCGATTCCGGCTTATATCAAAGCCAATTTTGCGAATGCGGATATAACTGAAATCTCAAAGGACAGATGGGAATATGACATTGAACTGAGCAACGGTCTGGATCTGGAGTTCTCGTTAAACGGGAAACTGAAGAAAGTTGATGACTGATGAGTGATAATCAAGCAAAAAGAAAGCCGGACAAACATTTGCCCGGCTTTCTTTCATATTGAATACTGTTACTCAGCTTTTGGAGCCTCTGGAGCAACCTCAGCGGCAGGAGCAGCAGCTTTCTTGCGGCTTCTTCTGGTAGCTGGTTTCTTGGTCTCCTCTTTCTTTACAAGAGCTGCCTCATTGAAGTCCACGAACTCTATGATAGCCATATCAGCAGCATCACCTGCACGGAAACCGGTCTTGAGAATTCTCAAGTATCCACCCGGACGGTCAGCAATCTTAGGAGCAACTGTTCTGAACAACTCAGTAACTGCCTCTTTCTGTTTCAGATAGCTGAATACGCAACGTCTTGAAGCTGTGGTATCATCCTTGGACTTTGTAATAAGTGGCTCTGCATAGATACGCAATGCTTTTGCCTTTGCAAGAGTGGTCTCAATGCGTTTGTGGAGAATAAGTGAGCAAGCCATGTTTGCCAGCAAAGATTTGCGGTGACCGCTCTTTCTTCCCAAATGGTTAAATCCCTTATTATGTCTCATTGTTTACTATTTTTTTTCGATATTATACTTGGTAACGTCCATGCCGAATTGAAGTTTGAGCCTGTCAATAAGCATGTCAATTTCTGTTAATGACTTCTTTCCAAAGTTTCTGAACTTCATGAGTTCTGAACGCTGGTGTGATACAAGGTCAGCAAAAGTTTCAATGTCAGCTGCCTTGAGGCAGTTGAGAGCTCTTACTGAAAGCTCCATGTCGGAAAGCTTGGTCAGCAGGAGGTGACGCATTCTCAATGATTCCTCATCCAGATTGTTGCCGGCAACCTCGTGGGTTTCCTCAACGCTTATCTTCTCGTCTGAGAAGAGCATGAAATGCTGGATAAGAATCTTGGCAGCCTCCTTCAAAGCCTCCTTAGGCTGGATTGAACCGTCTGTCTTGATCTCAATGTTCAGTTTCTCATAATCGGTCTTCTGCTCAACACGGTAATTCTCAACTGAGAAGTTCACGTTTACCATAGGTGAGAATATGGAATCAATTGCAATTGTTCCGAATGGAGCACCGTCCACCTTATTCTCATCAGCAGGAACATAACCTCTGCCCTTTCCAATCCTCATATCGATAACCAGCTTTACAGATGGCTCCAATGTGCAGATATGGAGATCAGGGTTGAGAACCTTGAATGATGAAAGACTCTTGGAAATATCCTCAGCTTTGAATTCTTGCTTACCACTAACAGTTACGGTAACCACTTCGCTGTCCTCTCCCTCTATCATTCTCTTGAACCTAACCTGCTTGAGGTTAAGAACGATATCTACAACGCCCTCAATGACGCCGGGGATGGTTGCAAATTCATGTTCTACGCCATGAATCCTTATGGAAGTGATAGCAAAACCTTCGAGAGAAGACAACAATATTCTCCTCAACGCATTACCTATGGTTGTACCGTAGCCAGGCTCCAAAGGCCTGAACTCGAACTTTCCGCAAGTATCGGTTGACTCGAGCATTATCACCTTGTCGGGTTTCTGGAATGCCAAAATTGCCATATTGTTAAATTTTTATTAGTGTTACGCTTAAAATCAAGCTAATTATTATTTAGAGTACAACTCAACGATAAGCTGCTCATTAACATTCTCAGGGATTTCCTCTCTTACAGGAAGGTTGAGGAACTTGCCGCTTACAGCGTCTGCATTCCACTCGAACCATGAATATTTGTTTGAATGAGCTGAAAGAGAATCCTGAATTACCTCAAGGCTCTTTGATCTCTCTCTTACACCTACTATCTGACCAGGACGTACAAGAATTGAAGGAATGCTTGTAACCTCACCGTTCAAAGTAATGTGGCAGTGTGAAACCAACTGTCTTGCTGCAGGTCTTGAAGGAGCGATACCCAATCTGTAAACGATGTTGTCCAGACGTGACTCAAGGAGCATAAGAAGGTTCTCACCTGTCTTGCCTTTCATCTTGGAAGCCTTGTCATACAGATTGCGGAACTGTCTCTCGAGAACTCCGTAAGTATATTTAACTTTCTGCTTCTCTCTCAACTGAGTACCATACTCAGAGAGTTTTTTTCTCTTTTTAGCCAAGCCATGCTGACCAGGAGGGCAGTTTCTGCGCTCAAAGTTCTTGTCAGGTCCAAAGATTGGCTCCCCGAATTTACGGGCGATTTTTGTTTTAGGTCCTGTATATCTTGCCATAACAATTACAAATTAAATTCTTGAATAATTGAAATATAAAATGAATTATACTTTACGCCTGCCCTTTGGTCTGCATCCATTGTGTGGAAGAGGTGTAACGTCAACGATCTCTGTTACCTCTATGCCTGCTGCATAAATTGAACGGATAGCTGACTCACGGCCTGCGCCCGGACCCTTTACATAAGCCTTTACTTTTCTCAAACCAAGATCATAAGCAACCTTGGCACAATCCTGTGCTGCAACCTGAGCTGCATAAGGAGTGTTCTTCTTTGATCCTCTGAAGCCCATCTTACCTGCAGAAGACCAACTGATTACCTGACCCTCTGAGTTGGTCAAAGTAACGATAACATTATTAAATGTTGATGCTACATGAGCCTGGCCATATGCGTCAACCTTAACAAGTCTCTTTTTATTTGATGATACTTTCTTTGCCATAACCTATAGGATCATTTATTTAGTTGCTTTTTTCTTGTTAGCTACAGTTTTCTTCTTGCCCTTTCTGGTTCTGGCGTTGTTCTTTGTGCTCTGACCTCTTACTGGCAAGCCAACTCTGTGACGGATTCCCCTATAGCATCCTATATCCATCAATCTCTTGATGTTGAGTTGGATAGTAGAACGGAGTTCACCTTCAATTTTATACTCTTCCGCAATGGTTGCCCTTATTGCGGCGATTTGGTCATCTGTCCAATCCTGAACCTTAATGTTAACGTCGATGCCGTTCTTATTAAGGATGCGTTTGGCAGAGCTGCGACCAATTCCAAAGATATAGGTCAAACCTATCTCTCCACGTTTGTTTTTTGGTAAATCTACACCGGCTATACGTGCCATAATAACTATTTATTTTTTCTTGTTGGTTACAATTAATTATCCTTGACGCATTTTGAACTTAGGGTTCTTTTTGCAAATGATATATACACGACCTTTGCGTTTTACTACTTTGCAATCTTCGCTGCGCTTTTTGATGGATGCTTTTACTTTCATTGTATTGAGGTTTTTATTTGTATCTGAAAGATATTCTGCCTTTGCTCAAGTCGTAAGGGGACATCTCAACTCTTACCTTGTCACCAGGAAGGATTCTGATGTAGTGCATCCTCATCTTTCCTGAGATGTGAGCGGTAAGTATGTGACCGTTATCCAACTCAACTCTGAACATTGCGTTGGACAAAGCCTCAACTATTGTTCCGTCTCTTTCTATTGCTGCTTGTTTTGACATATAAAACTTCTCTCTTCTACAATTTATAAATTCTTAATATTTTGAATATAATCATATGTTGTGAGGATTTCAGGCCCGGTTGTACGGATTGCAACCATGAACTCGTAATGAGCCGAGCATTTTCCGTCAACGGTCCTTATTCCCCATCCGTTTCTCTCAACATAGACATCTTTCTTACCCATATTGATCATAGGCTCTATGCAGATAACCATACCGTCCGTCAATTTCTTTCCGCGGCCTGCATGTCCGTAGTTTGGAACCATCGGATCCTCGTGCATTGTTCTGCCAATGCCGTGTCCTACCAGGTCACGCACTACTGAAAAACCGGCTGCTTCACAGTATGACTGAACTGCATAGCCTATATCTCCAATACGGTTTCCCACTCTTGCCGCCGCAGCTCCCCTGTAAAGGGACTCCTTGGTGGTTTCAAGCAGTTTTGCTACCTGAGGTGAAACCTCGCCTACAGGGAACGTGTATGCGGAATCTCCTGTGAAACCCTTATAGATTGTACCGCAATCAACTGAAACGATGTCACCTTCTTTCAATTCGTATTTTGAAGGAAAGCCATGAACAACCATGTCATTGACTGAAATACAAAGGGTGTAGGGATATCCCTCATAATTGAGAAAACCCGGAATAGCACCATTGTCCCTTATATACTCTTCGCCTACTTTGTTCAAGTGGGCTGTTGTCACTCCGGGAGCAATCTCCCTTCCGACAACGGCAAGAGTCTTGGAAACGAGGATTGCGTTTTCCCTCAGAATCTCAATTTCCTCTGCAGTCTTGATTGTCAACATTTGAATGAACTATCAAAATTACATACCTGAGCGGCTCTTCAGACGTCCTGTCTTCATCAAACCGTCATAGTGGCGCATCAACAAATAACTCTCAATCTGCTGGAGTGTATCAAGTACAACACCAACAAGGATCAACAATGAAGTACCACCATAGAAATGAGCGAACTGGTTGTTGATACCGAATATCATTGCAAACGCAGGAAGGATGGCAACAATTGCCAGGAAAATTGAACCTGGGAATGTAATGCGAGACATTATTGTGTCCAAATACTCAGCGGTCTTCTTGCCTGGTTTTACACCCGGAATGAAACCACCGTTCTTCTTCATATCCTCAGCCATCATTGTAGGGTTCACTGTAACTGCTGTGTAGAAGTATGTGAACAGAACAACCATGATACCGAATATGAGGTTATACCAGAAGCCTGTGTAGTTACCTAATGTGGCGGCTAATCCACGGGTAGCGTCAAAGCTTGCAAATATAAGAGGGAAAAGCATCAGTGCCTGAGCAAAGATAATAGGCATCACACCAGCTGCATTTATCTTAAGCGGAATGTACTGACGGACTCCACCGTACTGCTTGTTTCCTACGATTCTCTTGGCATACTGTACAGGAACCTTTCTAACACCCTGAACCAGAGCGATTGTGCCTGCGAATACAAGTGCCAGAACAACGAGTTCAATAAGAAGCATGATAAGACCACCACTGGCCTGTGCTCTTCTTGCACCTACCTCAGCCATAAACGCAAATGGTAATCTTGCAATGATACCAACCATAATGATAATGGAAATACCATTACCAATGCCGCGGTCTGTAATGCGTTCGCCGAGCCACATGATGAACATTGTTCCGCCAATGAGAACTATTGTAGCAAACAGATTGAAGGAGAAACCGTTCAACAGAAAAGCAGACTCAGGGAGCTGAGCATGGAGGTTTGTAAGGTAAGCAGGACCCTGCAAAGCAAGAATCACAATGGTGAGATATCTTGTGAGCTGGTTCAGTTTCCTTCTTCCACTCTCGCCCTCGCGCTGGAGTTTCTGGAAATACGGAATCATCATACCCAGGAGCTGAATAACAATTGATGCAGAGATGTAAGGCATTACACCAAGTGCAAAAATTGAAGCGTTACCGAAAGCGCCGCCTGAGAACATGTTGAGCAAACCCAACAGGCCGTCAGATGCCTGCGCTTCAAGGTTAGCAAGCTGTGTAGGGTCAATGCCAGGGAGAACAATGAAACAGCCGAGCCTGTAAACTACAAGCAGAAGCAATGTATAGACTATTCTCTTACGCAGCTCTTCAATCTTGAATATGTTTTGTATTGTTTGGATAAAACGTTTCATGGGGATTATTAGATTATAGTAATAGTACCCTGTGCAGCCTCAATCTTTGCTATTGCTGATTTTGAAAAAGCGTTTGCGGTTACATCAAGCTTGATTGTAATTTCACCGTTTCCGAGAATCTTTACAAGATCCTTGCCTGAAATAAGACCGTTCTCTACGAGAGTGTCAATTGTAATAACCTCAAGGTTCTTCTTTGTTGCAAGCTCCTGAAGGGTTGAAACATTGATAGGTTTGTACTCCACTCTGTTAGGGTTGATGAATCCGAACTTAGGAAGACGTCTCTGGATAGGCATCTGACCACCCTCGAATCCAAGCTTCTTTGAGTAACCTGAACGGGATTTGGCGCCGTTCATACCACGTGTAGCTGTGCCACCGTGACCTGAACCCTCACCCCTGCCTACTCTCTTGTTCCTCTTTGTGGAACCTGCTGCGGGTTTTAATGTATTTAATTTCATGTTGTAATCTCCTCTTTGTTAGCCAATTTCTTCTACTTTAACTAAGTGGGCAACCTTCTGAATCATTCCGTTTGAAACAGAATTCAATTCAATCTCCACACAATGATTAAGGTGACGGATACCCAAAGCCTTAAGTGTTGCTATCTGCCTCTTTGAAGCGCTGCAGCAACTTTTTACCTGTGTAACTTTTACTTTAGCCATAATTCCTTTCCTTAATTAACCGTTAAATACCCTGTTCATCTGAATACCTCTCAAACCTGCGATAGTATAAGCATCACGTATCTGTGACAAAGCCACGATAGTTGCCTTTACAAGGTTATGAGGGTTTGAAGAGCCCTTTGATTTAGCCAGCACGTCGTGAATACCTACAGACTCGAATACAGCACGCATAGCACCACCGGCCTTTACACCTGTACCAGGAGCAGCTGGTTTCATGAATACTCTTGCACCGCCGAATTTAGCCTCCTGCTCATGAGGAATGGTCTCCTTGCTGAGTGGAACCCTTATAAGGTTCTTCTTTGCATCCTCAACACCCTTGGCGATAGCTGTTGTAACTTCGTTAGCCTTACCAAGGCCATAACCTACAACACCTTTCTCATCACCAACCACTACTATGGCAGCAAAGCTGAAGTGACGTCCACCTTTGGTTACTTTTGTAACTCTTCTTACAGCTACCAGTCTGTCCTTAAGTTCAAGATCGGTAGTCTTTACTTTCTTAACATCCATTTTTGCCATAGTAACTAGAATTTAAGACCACCCTCGCGGGCAGCATCTGCCAAACTTTTAACTCTACCATGATAAAGATAACCGCCACGGTCGAAACAAACCTCTGTAATGCCGGCTGCAAGTGCCTTTGCGGCTACTGACTTGCCAACTACAGCAGCAATCTCAACGTTAGTCTTGCCGCTTATCTCTTCTGCCAATGATTTATCCATTGAAGATGCGCTCAACAAAGTAACAGCCTTAACATCGTCAATGAGCTGCACGTAAATCTGCTTGTTGCTTCTGAAAACGCTCATTCTTGGTTTCTGAGCTGTTCCGCTTACAACTTTACGGATACGGTAGCGTATTCTCTGTCTTCTTTCTATTTTATTCATAGCCATACCTCCTGTTATTTAGCGCTGGCGCTCTTACCAGCTTTTCTTCTAAGTTGCTCACCAACGAACTTGATACCTTTACCCTTATATGGCTCTGGCTTGCGCAATGTACGAATCTTTGCGGCTACCATTCCAAGAAGCTGCTTGTCGAAGCTCTTGAGTACCAGTACAGGGTTTGCACCCTTCTTAACAGGTTCTGCCTCAGCCTTCACCTCAGCAGGAAGCTGGAGATGAATGTCATGGGAGTAACCAAGGCTCATCTCGAGGATCTGGCCTTTGACTTCTACACGGAAACCAACTCCTACAAACTCCTGTTTGATGGAATATCCTGTTGATACACCAACAACCATATTGTTGATAAGAGCGCGGTACAAACCGTGCAATGAACGATGGCGCGGCTGGTCTGTAGGTCTCTCTACGCGAAGCACGCCCTCCTCTACGGTTACTTTGATGTCAGCATCAACTTTCTGACTCATCTCGCCGAGAGGTCCTTTAACCTTTACCACATTTCCGTTTTCAACTTTAACGGTAACACCCTGTGGAAGGCTTACAGGTAACTTTCCTATTCTTGACATAGAATTAAAGATTTATTAATAAACGTAACAAAGAACTTCACCGCCTACATTGAGAGTCTTGGCCTCCTTGTCTGAGATGATGCCCTTGGATGTTGATAAAATTGCAATACCCAGTCCGTTGAGTACTCTTGGCATCTGAGCAACGCCTGTGTACTGTCTCAAACCTGGTTTGCTGATTCTGATAATTTTCTTGATTGCCGCCTTCTTTGTCTCAGGATGATACTTGAGCGCAATCTTGATTGTGTTGCAAGGTGTACCCTCTACAACCTTGTAGGCGAGGATATAGCCCTTCTCGTGAAGAACGCGGGCAATCTCCACCTTCATCTTTGACGAAGAAACCTCCACAACCTTGTGGCCTGCCATGTAGGCATTACGGATTCTAGTCAGGAAATCTGCAATTGGATCAGTCATTTTAACTAATGTTTTTTGTTGAATTTCAGTGCTTTAGCAAGCACCCGATATCCAATGGTTAATAATAATGTTTTTATATGACAAAAGCCCTATTGTAAAAATAGGACTTAATATCTTCTACCAGCTTGCCTTGTGAACTCCAGGAATGAGACCGTTGGATGCCATTTCGCGGAACTGGATACGGCTGATTCCGAACAAACGGATATATCCTTTAGGTCTTCCGGTAATTGAACAACGATTGTGGAGTCTTACAGGTGATGAATTCTTTGGAAGAGCCTGAAGTCCTGCCCAGTCACCGGCCTCTTTAAGAGCTTTGCGCTTCTCAGCATACTTGGCACATAATTTCGCGCGCTTTACCTCGCGTGCCTTCATTGATTCTTTTGCCATTCTCTTACTCTTTGATTATTTTTTATTGTTTTTAAAAGGCAAACCAAACTCTCTGAGCATTGCGAAAGCAGCCTCATTGTTGGTTGTATTGGTAGTGAATGTGATTTCCATACCCATTACCTTGGTAATCTTATCAATATCAATTTCAGGGAAGATAATCTGCTCCTTGATACCAAGTGTGTAGTTACCTCTACCGTCCATCTTCTCGTTGATACCCTTGAAGTCACGGATTCTAGGAAGAGCAACTGCTACAAGTCTCTCCATGAACTCGTACATTCTTGCACCGCGCAAGGTAACCTTTACACCGATAGGCATTCCCTTACGGAGTTTGAAGTTGGAAATATCCTTCTTTGAATATGTGAGGACAGCCTTCTGACCTGTGATTGTTGTAAGTTCCTCCTGAGCTACCTCAATGAGTTTCTTGTCTGCTGTTGCCTGGCCCATACCCTGATTGATGGTAATCTTGGTAAGTTTTGGAACCTGCATGATTGACTTGAATGCAAAATCCTTGAACAACTTTGCAACAATCTCCTCTTTATATTTCTTCTGAAGAGTAGGAACATATCCCTCCAGTACAGGCTGGAGAACTTCCTCTTTCTTTGCTGATTTTTTCTCTTTTGCTGCCATTATTTGATCTCCTCTCCTGATTTTTTAGCATAACGTACGAGTTTGCCGTCTGCATTGAGTTTACGACCTATTCTGGTAGGGACATTCTTTACAGGATCCAGAACCTGAAGGTTGGAAATATGAATGCCTGCCTCCTGTTTGATGATTCCTCCCTGAGGATTCTTAGCATTTGGCTTTGTGCTCTTGCTTACCATGTTGACACCTTCAACAATGGCGCGACATTTCTTTGTATCAACGCTAACGACCTTACCGGTTTTGCCTTTGTCGTCACCGGCATTTACAAATACCATGTCACCTCTCTTGATATGTAATTTCTTATTCATGTCTTCTAGAATTTTATAATACCTCAGGTGCCAATGAAACTATTTTCATGTAATTGTCACGCAGCTCTCTGGCTACAGGTCCGAAGATACGTGTTGCTCTGAGCTCACCCTGGTTGTTGAGCAGAACGCAAGCGTTCTCGTCAAATCTGATATATGAACCGTCCGGTCTGCGAATCTCTTTTTTAGTACGGACTACAACTGCTTTTGAAACAGAGCCCTTCTTAGCCTCGGCACCAGGAATGGCGCTCTTTACAGCTACAACTATTTTGTCGCCGATATGAGCATAACGCCTGCGTGTGCCACCAAGAACACGGATGCAAAGAACCTCCTTGGCACCGCTGTTATCTGCTACATTTAATCTTGATTCTTGTTGTATCATGGCTTATTTAACTTTTTCTACGATTTCTACTAGTCTCCAGCATTTTGTCTTGCTCAGCGGACGGGTCTCCATGATCCTTACGGTATCACCTTCAGAGCACTCGTTCTTCTCATCATGAGCTACAAACTTAGTGGTTTTATTCACGAACTTGCCGTAAATAGGGTGTTTCTCTTTTGTCTTGACTGCAACTACTATGGATTTCTCCATCTTGTTGCTTACCACTACACCTACTCTTTCTTTTCTAAGTTTCCTTTCCATGAACTTGAATTATTTGTTCTGGTTTTCAATTTGGCTCAAAATTGTGAGCATTCTTGCAATATCTTTCTTGGTTTTCTTAATCTTTGAAGAATCCTCTATTGGAGAGATTGCATGATTAAGTTTCATCTGGTTGAGGGACATACGCAGACCTTCCAGACGCTCACGGATATCCTGTGCTGATAATTCACGTATTTCACTTGCTTTCATAACTTCTGCGTTTTAATTATTCAACATAGTCTCTTCTGACAACAAACTTGGTGTTTACAGGAAGTTTCTGTGCTCCAAGGCGCAATGCCTCCTTAGCAACATCCATAGGAACGCCCTCTATCTCAATGAGAATTCTACCTGGAGTTACAGGTGCTACGAATCCCTCAGGATTACCCTTACCTTTACCCATACGAACCTCGGCAGGTTTCTTTGTATAAGGTTTATCAGGGAAGATTCTGATCCAGATCTGACCTTCACGTTTCATATGACGTACTACTGCCTGACGTGCAGCCTCAATCTGCTGACCTGTTAACCAATATGGCTCAAGGGTCTTGATACCAAAAGAACCGAACGCCAACTGTGCTCCCCTTTGGGCAAAGCCTTTCATACGGCCTTTCTGCGATCTTCTGAACTTGGTTTTCTTTGGTTGTAACATTACTTTTCAGTTTTACAATTTAAATTCTTGATTCACAGCTACTTAGCTTTTCAACACACTATAGTAGCGGGTTGCAAAGATAAATAAATATTTTGATATGCAAAAATTTTTACAATTTATTTCATCATTTGCGACAAAAAAAAATTGGGCCAAAGACCCAATTTTCAATAGTTTATAATATGTGAAAGGAAATCGGAAGATGTATTTTCTACCGGAATTATCTACCCTGAAGTTCCTTTCCTTTCTGCTCCACAATACGCAGGACTCTAAGAAGATTCTCTCCCCAGAACAGTTTGATGTCCTCGTGTGTCCAGCCTCTTCTGAGCATCTCAACGGTTATATTCTTCATCTGGCTGCTGTCCTCAAGTCCGTTCATTCCGCCGCCGCCGTCGAAATCGGTTCCGATGCCCACGTGCTCAACACCAACAAGGTTCTTCACGTATTCAACATGGTCAACGAAGTTCTTGACGCTGACCTCCGTCTTGGGTCTCCAGGAAAGGAAGAATCTTCCGCTGCCAATCTGTATCAGACCGCCCTTTGCTGCAATGGCCTTGATTTCATCATCACGCAGGTTGCGAGGATGGTTCTTTATGTTCCATACGCCGGAGTGAGTGGCAACGCAAGGAGCCTTGCTGTATGCAACAGCATCGAGCAGGGAGGCTCTTGTAACGTGAGAGACATCCACTATCATACCCAGATAGTTCAGACTGTCAACAACGGCTCTTCCGAACGGAGAGAGACCGCGCCAGTGCTCCACGCTGTCACGGGAACCATCGCATATGTCATTGTTGTAATTGTGCGTAAGTGTCATTGCACGGCAGCCTTCGTTGTAGAACTTGCGGAGGTTGTTTATGTCCTTGCCAATCACATATCCGTTCTCAAGGGTGAACATCACTATGGACTTGCCCTGCTTCTTCAGAGGCCAGAAATCATCGGCGCACCAGGCCTGGGCGCATTCGCTCTCGTGCTTTTTCATATACTCCTTGAACAGACGGAGTTCACGGAATCCATAGTCCACGGCCTTCTGGCTTGAAACCGGATCGAGCTTGCCCTGTCCAACATAAATAGCAAAGAAGCAGGCATCAAGTCCTCCCGCCTTCATTTTAGGGAAGGTGACCTGTCCTTTTGTAACGGAATATCCTTTATTGTCAGGATGATTCAGGTACTCGGCTGAATCAACGTGAGTATCAATGGTGAACATCACCTTGTGAAGACTGTCCGCAATCTCCATCAGGCGGGCATCCTGTTCCTTTGAAGCATTCTGAGCGAATGAAACATTGGAAGCCATTGCAAGAACGGCGGCAATGCCAATGAATGAAAGAATCTTTTTCATATATGCTTATAAATTTTTATTTCCTATCGCAGGTGGAAGAACGCCACCAGCCCATTGAGGCGGCAAAGCCAAGAAGTATGGCTGAAAGTACAAGGCAGCCAAGGAGCAGCCACAGGCTCCATCCGGCTGTGAATGCAATAGGCACAAAGGTTATGAGCAGGATTTCAACCGGAGCCACAGGCAAATAGGCAAGCGCGTAATCGTCCATGGCCTTGCTCTGCATCTTAGGGTCAACTATCCTTATGAGGGCTATACCCATTGCCATTGTACCTGTCCACCATCCCCATGCAAAGATGGATCTCTCGAACCAGTATGTCTTTGAAAGATGACGGCCGAAATAGAAAGTTATGGCAAGCACCAGAACTATTCCAAAGGCTATCAGAACTATCAGAGGTACGGCGTATTTCACAACCACTCCGAGGTTGATTGCAGCAACGCCGCAGGCAACCAGCAGGTCTGTGAAGAAACTGCCCACCCTCTGGGTGAGGTTGCAGTCTATATAGTCGGAGTACTTGCATCTGTTGCCTATACTCTTGATAATAAGACCTGTAACAAAGGCGCAGCTGAATACAGGAAGCTCGAGCTCAGGATACCAATGCTTTACCAGAAGCGATAGTACATAACCAAGGAACGCGGCTACAAAAACAAATCCCATGTGGAACGTGAGCGCCTCTATTGAAATGGAGGATGTGGTTGAAGCACCAACGGAATCTCTCTTTTCCTCCGGCAGCAGACCATGACGGAGTTCATCAGGAAGGTCCTTGAAGTCAGTTACAAAGGAAGTAACATGCTTCTTTGTAGCAATCTTTATGAGGACAAGGCCTCCGAGCACTGCACATATCACACCTACCGTTGCAGTTGTCATTCCAAGTGAGGTGGCCTCATCCCAGCCAAGATTGTTGAACGCACCGCCTATGGCAGCTGCAGTTCCGTGACCGCCATAGAAACCTGTTGAAAGCATCACGCCGAAGGCATCGTTCAAGGATGGCCAGATTGCCTTCATTACAAACAGGCCGAACAGACCGGCAAGACCCCACTGAATAAGCATGCCTATCTGTGAGAAAACCCACATAGGACCCACTTTTGATGCAACTTCCTTGATTTTTATCTTAGGTGAACTCAATGCAAGGGATGCGAACACCAATGCAATCATAACGGAAGCGTATGTTCCCAGATTGTTTGAGAAAGGCAGCCAGCCCAGACCGTTAGGTCCGAATGCCAGACCCAGAATACCCGCAATGAGGCTTGGCGGTATGAACAATTGCTGGACAAGTTTGATTTTCACCCTGATGAGTTTGCCAATCAGGAGCAGGAAAAAGATCAGTCCCAGATCAGTGAAGAAAGACCAGGGAGTAAAAGTTGTAGTGTCTATAAGTGTGCCGAACATAGCTTTGGTACATAATTTGCATTAAATCCTACAAAGTTACCGAAATTTTGATATTTTTGCCAACAAGTATACATGGATATGGCGGATTTTGAGACAAAATATATAAGGACAACTCTGGTCGTGCTGGCCGGAGCCGCCTTGCTGTATCCACAACAAGCATATTCACAGGACATTTTCGAGAACCTGCCCACTGAAAAACGCGGCTGGAGGAAAGCCATGCGCGAATCCAGGCGCAAGACAGCGGGATTCGGGAACAATACGGCAGAAGCAGCAAGAATCATCCTGGATGCAGCCGACAGCGCCAATTTCAAACAGGAAATGGCCAAAGGCTTCAGAAGCGGTGCCAAGAAGACCATAAGGGACAGGAACGGCCATGTAGTGAGCGGTTATGTGATGGGATACACCGTAGAGAACGGAGACACCATTTACATAGACAGGATACAGCCTGCTTACGCCTTGAACAAACCTGTATATGACCTCAAGAAAAAAGAGTGGCGCAAGTTCTACAAACTGATATACAATTTCAAGAAAACTTATCCGTACGCTCTCCAGGCAAAGAAAGCCGCCCAGCAGGTTGACAGCATAGTGGCGGCGGAGCATATGAGCGGACGCGAGCAGGATGAATATGTAAAGGCCTTTGAGAAAAAGCTTTTCAAGGAATTTGAGAAACCTCTGAGAAACCTCACGGTGACTCAGGGCCGTCTGCTGATGAAACTCATTGACCGCGAGATGGGTCTTACAACATTCTATGTGATAAAGAACTACCGCGGACGCTTCAAGGCTTTCATGTGGCAGGGAGTGGCCAGGCTTTTCGGCTCCAACCTCAAGACCCCTTATGACCGTTTCGGCAAGGACAAGAAAGTTGAGGAACTGGTGAAGATGTGGGAGGCCGGAACCTTTGATCCGCTGTACTATTCAATATTCTACAAGTAATCAACATTACATATCATAAAAAAAGAATCGGCCGGAGGAAATCCGACCGATTCTTTATTATATCCTGCTTGGGTTATACTAGAAAGTGAAACCGAAAGTAAGGTTCAGAAGTGTCATGTGGCTGCCTGTTGAGAGCTGCTTTGTCCAGTAGTACTCGTAGCTTGCTCCACAGAAAAGACGTGTGAAGTAGCATCTGAAACCTGCGTGAACACTTGCAGAAAGATCTCTCATGTCTGCGTTTGTCATTGAACCGCTGGCATTCTTGTACTCGTTCCTGAGGTTTGCAAGAAGGTCAACTCCTACGAAAGGAGCAAACTTGAAATTATTGTTTCCCTCAATCTGGCACATGAAGCTTACAGGCATCTTAACGCCATAGAAGAAAGGAGCATTCACTCCGTTCCAGGTTCCGTTGAACTTGGTGTACTGAAGAGCTGCACCGAACTCAAGGAAGAGAGGATCTGTTCCAAGATTGTATGCCTGGCTCCAGCCGAGAGTAACTGTGTTACCGAATGTTGCTGCGCCGCACTCTGGCTCTGAAAGCCAGGATGGAGACCAGCTTATGTAAGCTGAATTGAACTTTTCAGCATCATTCTGAGCGGATGCAACAGTGCAGAATGAGAATACTGCCACGAAAAGTGCTATGAATTTAATATGTTTCATATCCTTATTGTCTTATTTAAGTTATTAGAATATATAACGTACACCGAACTGGAGTTTCCAGCACTGATCATAGTTGTAGTTGTAGTCATAAGACTGAGTAGGATAGTTGCCGTTGCTGTCCTTCCACATTGAGAATTTAGGAACGTTGTTCTCATCCTTGCCCTCATATTTGAGGATACGTGTGCTGTTTGAACAAACTGAACCAGTCTTGGCAATACCCCAGCTTGAGTTCAGCATATTACCAATGTTCATTACGTTAACTGAAAGCTGGATGGTATGTGTGGTCTGACCAATGTTGAACCTGAAGTTCTGCAACCACTGGAGGTCGAATCTGTGAACCCAAGGAGCACGTGCTGCGTAAGCTTCTGCATACTCACCCTTATGATTCTTGAGATACTTGTCCTGATCTACATATTTCCAGAATGCATCTGCATCGGCCTGTGAAACGAAGTTGATCTCAGTCTCATCCTTTGGAATATACATAAGGTCATTGTTGATACCGTCACCGTTCATATCATTGGTGTAGCAGTAGCTGTTTCCGTAAGGTGAGTAACCTGTATAGAACAGGTTGAACTGCATCTCATCTGTAAGGCCTTCGAACTTGAATGGAATGGTGTAGTTCAATGAGGCGATAACCTTGTCTGGAACTACATACTGTGAACGCTGAGCTGTACCGAAGTTAGGACCGTCAACAGTAATCATACCCTGCCAGGTTGAGAGTGGGTCTGAACCAGGAAGTCCTGAAACCTCCTTTGACTCTGTATGAGTGTAAGCAGCCATGATATCAAGGTTCTTTGCAGGAGTCATGTTCAAAGTGATGTTTGCTGTATAACCCCAGCCCTTGCTTGTGTTTGTAAGAACAGGAGCATTCTTGCCGGAGTTGATGGCGCCATTGCCTGCTGGATAGATAAGACGGTTGTCTGCTCCGCGGAAACGCTGCCAGCTGCTGGTATCATCACTGATATTGATATTGTCAACCTTTACACCGTAAATGGTCTTCTGATACATGAGCTCAGCTGTTGCGCTGAATGGGAAGCTGGTAGGGAGCTGATAGTCAAAAGCAACTGAGGTCTTCCATACCTGAGGCATCTTGAAGTTTCTGTCAACACCGCTCATGGTAGCACCTGCAACGTGCTTGTCCTCTGTAATCTCTGTAGGGAGACCGAGTTTTTCAATTGCATCATCAATGTTTGTCATCATACCGCCGATGAAGTTCTCAAGTCTCTGGTCGTATGCTCCGGTAGGAACACCATTGTTGTAGGTGGTCTTGAACTGAACTGAATTCTGAACCATACCTGAGTTGGTAGGCATGTTGGTGAAATAAACAAGTGGGAGACGGCCCTGGAAGAAACCTGTACCACCGCGGAGCTTCATGCTCTTGTCACCCTTGATGTCCCATACGAAACCGATTCTTGGAGAAATCTGGATTCTGTTCTTTGGCCAGAGACCTGTATCAATCTTCTCACCGTTACGGAAAGAATATGCCAGAATAGCATTGTTGGTTGCAATATCATCGTCATCGAATACGAGGTCGTCAAAACGTACGCCGTATGTAAGTTTGAGTTTGCTGTTTATGTTCCACTCGTCCTGTACATAGAATGCATACTGCTTGAAAGCCACCTGTGCGTTAGGAGACTTGTTGCCGTTCCATCCGTATGTGATTGCAAATGACTCAGGCATTGCAGCATTGAGGAACTCGTCAAGTGATCTGTATCTGTAATACATTGCACCGTTTCTCATGTATGCGTTGTTGGCAAGCTGACGCTCAAGGCTGAGACCTGCGGTAATCTTATGGTTACCAAGAAGAACTGTTACATCATCCTTGAATGTGAAAATCTTGTTGTGAACACCGTTATTCCATGTAAACAACTCGTAACCGAGTGACATGTAAGGCTCCATCTTGTAGTTTCCATCCTCATCCTGATACATGATATCAACATGAGGGAATGCAGATGAATTGGTTCCACGTACATCGTCAATCTTTGAATATGTGAAGAGGAACTGGTTTGAAACCTTGTCTGAGAAACGGTCATTCAAATCAACTGACCAGGTTCTCACCTTGTTTTCCATTGAATACATATTGTTTGCGAATGCCATTGACTGAGAGCCAACACGATATGTACCGTTCAAACGATAACCAGTATCTGAAGAGTTTCCGTTAGGAGCGTTCCAAGCCACGTTCTTTGTATCGTTGTAACGAACGCTGAGCTTGTGGCCGGTAGCAATGTTCCAGTCAATGCGGGCAAGGAACTTCTTGTTGCTCTCGTCACCTGCGAAGTTTGTATATGAACCTGTTTCATATCCATATTTCTGAAGAACGTAGTCCTGAACTTTCTGCATGTCGGATGCCAGGGTTCTTGAAACGTTTCCACCAGGAGTCTCACCGTCCTGACGTGCGCGGTATTTGATAACCTGACCAGGATTCAAGGTCTTCTCATAGTTTGCAAAGAAGAAGAGTTTGTTCTTGATGATAGGACCGCCTATTGAGAAGCCCCATACCTTCTTTGAAGCATCTGCTCTGGCACCCTGATCCTGTCCGTTAACGCGGTTACCTCTGAGGTTCTGATCCTGATAGTATGTGTATGCAGAAACCTTGAGATCATTTGTACCGGACTTTGTAATAGCGTTTATACCGCCACCGATGAAGTTTGTCTGTCTTACATCAAAAGGAGCGATTACAACCTGAACCTCCTCGAGAGCATCCATTGAAATAGGGTTGCCACCACCAGGAAGAGCATCACTCAAACCGAAGTTGTTATTGAAGTTCGCACCATCAATTGTGAAGTTGGTTGAACGGCCGTCACCACCTGCAAAGCTCATGCCTGAAGCATATGGAGAAAGACGTGCAATATCGGAAATGCTGCGGTTTACAGTAGGAACTGAATTGATTTTCTTGCTGTTGATGTTCATTGCAGCACCTGTCTTCTCAGTTGCGAACTTTGAAGTTGAAGCCACAACGAGAACCTCTGCGAGTTCCTCTGTTGCAAGAGCAAGCTTGGCATTTACTGTGTTTGCCTCACCGAGTTCCAGAGTGATGTCAGGATACTGAACTGTCTGTGAACCGATAAGAGAGATGGTAACCTCGTATGGTCCGCCAGGACGCATACCCTGAATTGCATACCTACCTTCAGCGTTGGTAGCTGCATAATACTTAGAGCCTGAAGGAGTGTGTACAGCTACAACGGAAGCGCCAATGAGAGCCTCTCCGTTTTCATCTGTAACAACACCGTTCATTGAAGATGTTGTAATCTGCGCATTTGCAGAAACAACAACCAGCAATGCTGCCAGAATGGAGCAAAAACTGCTAAATAATTGTTTCATAGATAATTATAGTTAGTTTATTGGAATTTGTTTGATGGCAAATATATAAAATAGATGAATGCCTCCCAAAGTTTTTTATAAAAGTTGCATACCCCTTTCATTATATGAAAATATAGTATATCTTTGCAGGTTAAATAGTGGAAAGATTTGACTGCTTGCAACCACTGGAAAAAATGCTAAAACGCCCTGTAATCACATTCTCCTTGTGATTCATGTCTGCGCAACGCGCAGAAAGTTTTCAGCACGCTTCCCGTTACCCGCAAAGACAATTGCTTTTTCTGCTACTGCAGTAAAGATTTCCACATGATTGTACAACATTATATATAGGTATAAAGACATGTCATATTTATTTACATCGGAAAGTGTATCGGAAGGACATCCTGACAAAGTTGCGGACCAGATCTCGGACGCAATCCTGGATGATTTCCTCAGGAAGGATTCAGAAAGCAAAGTTGCCTGTGAAACATTCGTAAGCACAGGACTGGTAGTCATAGGTGGTGAAGTAAGATCCGAAGCATGGGTTGACATTCAGCAGATAGCAAGGAACACCATAAGGAAAATCGGTTACACCAAGGGGGAATACATGTTTGACGCAAACTCCTGCGCCATTCTCTCGGCCCTTCACGAACAGAGCGACGACATCCACCGCGGTGTTGCACGCCAGGACATTGACAATCAGGGTGCAGGTGACCAGGGAATGATGTTCGGCTACGCCTGCAACGAGACAAAGGAGTATATGCCTCTCCCTATCTATCTGGCCCATCTTGCCCTTGAGGAACTCGCACGTATAAGGAAGGAAACCAAGCTCATGCCTTACCTCAGGCCTGATGCCAAGTCACAGTTCACCATTGAATACTCGGACGATAACGTTGCTCAGAGGATACATACCATTGTAATCTCCACCCAGCACGATGAATTCGACGATGACGATTCAATGCAGAAGCGCATTTACAGCGATATCAAGAACATTCTTCTGCCACGTATGATGGAAAAGCTCGACTCCAGGAACGCAGCGCTTTTCAACACGGATTTCCGTCTGCTGGTGAACCCTACGGGCAAGTTCGTGATTGGCGGTCCTCACGGAGACACAGGTCTCACAGGAAGGAAGATAATTGTTGACACATACGGCGGAAGAGGAGCCCACGGCGGCGGAGCATTCTCCGGCAAGGACAGCTCGAAGGTTGACCGCAGCGCGGCATACGCAGCAAGATACATTGCAAAGAACATGGTTGCCGCCGGTGTTGCCAGTGAAATGCTGGTTCAGCTGAGCTACGCGATTGGCGTTGCCGAGCCTGTAAGCATCTATGTGAACAGCTACGGCACTCTGAACCCTGCAATCAAACTCACTGATGCTCAGATTGCACTGGCGATAGGAAAGATATTCGACCTCAGACCTGCTGCAATAGTAAGGAAGTTCGGGCTCAAGAATCCTATCTTCGAGCCAACAGCAGCATACGGACACGTTGGAAGGACACCATACAAGGCAGAAGTCACAGTTTACGAAAACGGCATGGCCTGCCGGAAGGAGGTCCAGTTCTTCGGATGGGAACTGCTTGATTCAGTTGATAAGGTGAAGGAAACCCTCGGACTGTAACAATCAATCCAGTTTGTAAGATTTCTCTATGGCCAGTCTCAATTCAGTGAGGCTGGCTATTGTTTTCAGCTTGCCTCCGCACACGAATGAAATACCGCCTGTTTCCTCAGAAACCACAACGGCGGTGGCATCGCTGTCCATTGTAACGGCGCAGGCGGCCCTGTGACGCAGACCGTACTGCGCAGGAATGTCAGGATTCTCCACAATAGGCAGGGTGCAGCGTGCGGCTACAATCCTGTCAGGAACAATTATCATTGCGCCATCGTGCAAAGGACTGTTCTTGAAGAATATGTTTTCAATCAGACGCCTGTTTATACGGGCATCCACAGTGTCACCCGTCTTGATGATATAATCCAGGGAGGAAATGTGCGGCATCACTATGAGGGCGCCTGTCCTTGTCTCGCTCATGGCTCTGCAGGCCTGTGTTATTTCATCAAGGGATTCCGCAGAGATGGCATTGGCCGATGCGCTGCCGAAAAGCTTGCTGAAACGCCTCAGCCCCTTCCTCTGCAGATAATTGTTTCCTATATGAACAAGAGCGCGTCTGATTTCCTGCTGGAACAGGATGATCAGAGCTATGACTCCCACTCCGAGGACCTGTCCCAGAATGGACGACAGCAACTTCATGTCCAGGGCTTTCACAACTATCCACACCACATACAGAATAAGTATGCCAATGAATATGCTCATTGCCGACGTGCCCTTTATCAGCTTGAATATATAAAAGACAAGCAGAGCTACAAGAAAAATGTCAACGATGTCAATTATGTGAAAACCAAGAATATCCAACATGGCTGCAAACTATTTCTTTCCTTCTTTTTCTTTCTTTTTTCCTTTCTTGAGCACGTACTTTCCGTCCTTGCCCTTCTTGTACTCCTTACCCTTGCCTATGTGCTTGAGGAAGCCTATGTACTGCTGCTCGTCCAGAACTTTCTTCATGGCCTCTTCCGTACGGGCCTCCCACTTTTCATTCAGGCTTTTGTAAGTTTCAGGGTTCTGCATTCCGCCCTTGTGCATTGCCTCGAACTCCTCCATTACACCAGTGTAATTGTGCACAAGTATGGAATCCACATAGAATGCCTGGGCGGATGTGAGATGCAGCTCCTTTTCAAGCTTTTCAACATGCTCGTAGGCAATCTCCTCAGGGCTTTTCTGCTTATCGTCCTGCTGGGCTTCAGACATTAGCGGGCTCATAAGGAACAGAGCGCTCAAGAAAAAGAACCAAAGTTTTTTCATATTTCTCATTATTTATTATTCACTATCGATGGTAAATCATGATTATTTCACCTCAACTGCTGTTTCTTCAACGGCAGGAGCCTGTTTTGCCTTGAAGGCGGCCTTCTGGTCCTCCACCGACTTCATAGCAGGGTCGCTGGCTACAGCTCTCTTCCATACATCGGTATAGCCTGGCTGATCCGGATTCTCAGGGATGCGGCTGCCGTAGTTCCAGCCCTTGTACTGGCTGTACTTGAAACCGCCGTCCTCATTCTGTTTCTTCACATTGCCATCTATGTACTTTACAAAGAGATTCTCCTCCAGGGTCTTGAACTTGTTGAACATTCTGGCTGCAAAGAGCTCGCTCCAGTTTGTGAGATACTCCTTCACATCCTCCTCCTCGTCCATTATCCTCTTTGCCTGCTCGTCAACGGTTGGAATTATCTTGAGCGCACCAATCTCGTGCTCGTCGGATGCGGCGCGGATTTCAGGTGCAACGTAATTGTATCTGAGATAAGCCTGGTGCGCAAGCCTGTTGAAAAGCCAGAAAGCGGAAGTAGGAGAATAAGTGAGCATATCGCCGTTACCCACCCTGAAGCATTCCGGAACTCTGGTTGACGCTGAATATACAGGTGTCAGACACGAGGTGGCGGCATCATCTACGCCGAACCAAAGGATACCTCCTATTTCATCAGGAAGCCAGGCTCTTGCCTGACCAACCATCCAGAAGCCTGTCTGCTGTGTGGCAATGGCACGCTCGTTCACGTATGTCTTGCCTTCCCACTCGAACTCCATCGGGCGCCATCTGTAAGGGCACTCGTTGCCGCCTGCGCCAATGTCGTTCCTCATATCAAGAGGCGTGTTCTCAAAATGGTCCCTCATTGCATCGGCCACATCCTTCACACTGAGTTTCTTTGCCGGCTTGATGAACAATGGAAGGGAGCCCGTTGAATCAACACCTGTTATGTAATCAAGGTAGAAATCAGCGGGATTGTCACCTATCTGACCGCCGCCCAGATTGTTGAATGCAGCCCAGACGCGTGCATCGCAGCCCCTTATGGTACC
>JAGHUC010000033.1 GCA_018065035.1 Candidatus Egerieousia equi
CCAGATTGCGCTCAAGATAGCCCATCTGCGCGAACCCCTGTTCGTGCATGCGGCTCAGATAACGTTGCTGCGTCTTTTCGTCCACCGCATCGCATAGGCTTGCAACTCCCCAGTCCGCAAAGCCCGAGCCTGCGGCCATGTCGTTGATTACGGCTATTAATTCATCTGTCAACTGTGTCTGCATAGTTCATTGCCTAGCGAATGTTTGTCAAAAGTACACATTAGCATCCGCATTTGCAATTCCGTGACCACATTGCCATCTGCCGTCCTCAGCTGTTTGTTCCGGGTGCAGAACACGCCTTTTTGCACCCCGAGTGGGAGAGGAACAGCTGTTCTTCGCAAGGAATATGCAGAAAAGCTGCATTTCAATGCCGGCAAGTTTCAAACGGAAAGACAAAGGTGGAAGTTTTTATCGTTTTTCAAATTTTGGTAGTATCTTTGCAAACAGATTTAAATGAAAATTCATAAATGAAAAGAATACTTGTTGTTGGTGCCGGTGGCCAGATTGGAACAGAACTGGTGCCTCATCTTCAGAAACATTACGGAGCGGACAACGTGATTGCCGCCGATCTCAAGCCTGAGATGGTTGCAAAACTTCAGGGTATGGGCGTTACGGCCATGAAACTTGACGCTCTTGACGCACAGGCGTATGCTGAAACAGTAAAGAAATACAATATTGACGGTCTGTTCAATCTCGTTGCTCTGCTTAGCGCTACGGGAGAGAAGAATCCGCAGCTGGCATGGCACATTAATATGACAGCGCTTGTGAATTCCCTTGACATTGCCAAGGAATTCGGTTGCAGCGTGTTCACGCCTAGTTCAATCGGCGCTTTCGGCAACAGCACTCCGCATTTCAAGACCCCTCAGGACACTGTGATGAGACCTAACACCATTTATGGTGTGTGCAAGGTAACAGGCGAGCTTCTCAGCGATTATTATTTCACAAGATTCGGTGTGGATACCAGGAGCGTGAGATTCCCTGGCATCATATCAAACGGTGCAATGCCCGGCGGCGGCACAACCGACTATGCAGTTGAGGTTTTCTACCATGCAGTGAAGACCGGCAAATATGTTTGCGAGGTTCCTCATGACAGATATATGGACATGCTTTACATGCCTGATGCACTGGAGGCTGTTACAACCCTCATGGAAGCCGATCCTTCAAAACTCAAGCACAGGAACAGCTTCAACATCACTTCAATGAGCTTCACACCGGACCAGTTGTTCGAGCAGATTAAGAAACGCATTCCTGAATTCAGCGCATCGTTCAACGTTGATCCTGTGAAGGACCAGATTTCCAACTCATGGCCGGATATCATGGATGATTCCTGCGCTCGCGAGGAGTGGGGCTGGAATCCTAAGTGGGGCATCAACGAGATGGTTGACGATATGCTTCGTGCCTGCCGCGAGAAACTTGCCCGCGGCGAATTTTAGGCAATAAAGAAATTCAAAAATGG
This sequence comes from Candidatus Egerieousia equi, assembly GCA_018065035.1. Lineage (GTDB taxonomy): Bacteria > Bacteroidota > Bacteroidia > Bacteroidales > UBA932 > Egerieousia > Egerieousia equi. The sequence goes on from JAGHUC010000033.1 coordinate 1,458, forward strand.
AGGTGAACGTAAGTTTGCCTCCATTTTTTTATTAATTTTGCAGGTTATAGTGCATAATGCCGCAGAATTGATTTATGCCTGAACATACTTTTGGCAAATATTTTGCAGGGACACAGGGGCACGTCAGTTTTTCTATGGAAAGATGAGGCGGAACGGAAAGAGGTGGCATAGGGCGGCCGGAAGAAGGCGGTATGGCATTGTCAATGATGTGGAACGGAATTGAGGAGCGGATTAGAAGGAACGGAGCAGGTGGAACTGAAAGGAATGAGCAGAGCAGAAGGAATGGAACAGAGATGCGGACTCAGGAAAGTAGAATATAAGTAACAGGTATTAAGGTAATTATGAGATTCGAGGTACTGGACAACGACAGTGGAAGCAGGGCAAGGACAGGTCTGCTCTATACCGATCACGGTGTGGTGGAGACGCCTATCTTCATGCCTGTTGGCACCGTAGGCAGCGTGAAGGGCGTCTATCACAGGGATTTGAAGAGCGATATCAGGGCTCAGATAATCCTCGGCAACACCTATCACCTCTATCTCAGACCGGGTCTTGACATACTTAACAGGGCAGGCGGCCTGCACAGGTTCATATCCTGGGATGGTCCCATACTTACCGACAGCGGCGGATTCCAGGTCTTCTCCCTCACAGAGAACAGGAAACTTACGGAGGAAGGCTGTACTTTCCGCTCACATATCGATGGTTCCAAGCATCTTTTCACCCCTGAGAACAATGTTGACACCCAGAGGATGATAGGAGCCGACATCATAATGGCACTCGATGAATGCACCCCGGGTACCGCAGACTACAAGTATGCACTCAAGTCTCTCAAACTCACTCAGCGATGGCTGGAAAGGGGCGTAGCGCGTTTCAAGGAAACGGAGCCGCTCTACGGATACAGACAGTATTATTTCCCTATTGTTCAGGGCTGTGTATATCCTGACCTGAGGCGTATGGCTGCGGAGCATGCTGTTGCCATGGATATGGACGGCTATGCAATAGGAGGTCTGGCAGTTGGCGAGCCTACAGAGAAGATGTACGAGATGCTTGAGGTGGTTGAACCGTTCCTGCCACGTGAGAAACCGAGATATCTCATGGGAGTTGGAACACCTGCCAACATACTGGAGGGAATCGCCCGTGGAGTTGACATGTTCGACTGCGTGATGCCTACCAGAAACGGACGTAACGGAATGCTGTTCACATGGGACGGCATGATAAACATAAGGAACAGGAAATGGGCCGATGATTACAGTCCTATCGACCGGGTGGGGAATTCATTCGTGGATACCACCTATTCAAAGGCTTACCTGAGGCATCTGTTCATTTCCGGGGAGATGCTGGCTGCGCAGATAGCTTCAGAGCACAATCTGGCTTTCTACCTGTCGCTGGTGAAAGAGGCAAGAAAGCATATAAAGGCGGGTGACTTCGCTTCCTGGAAGGATGCTGCGGTAAAGAAACTGGAAACCAAGATCTGATTATGGCACTTAAGGATTTCAATTTCAGGATAACCCTGATAGACAAATACATAATAAAGAAGTTCCTGAGCACATTCTTTGTAGCTCTGCTTCTGATAATAGGTATTGTCATAATCTTTGACATAAGTGAGAAGATAGACCATTTCGTTGACAGCAATGCTCCGCTGGGTCTGGTAATCAATTACTACTGCAATTTCGTGCCGTATTTCTCGAACATGTTCAGTTCGCTGTTCGTGTTCATCACGGTTATTTTCTTCACATCCAAGCTTGCGGGCAACAGTGAGATAGTGGCCATCCTGGCAGGTGGCATTTCGTTCAAGAGACTTATGTACCCGTATTTCATATCGGCGGCAATCATTGCGGTATTCTCGCTCACACTCAACCTGTGGGTCATTCCGCCTGCAAACAAAAGCCGTCTGGCTTTCGAGAAGAAATATGTGAAGGACAAATACAAGGAGTTCGGAAGGAACATGCACTATCAGATAAAACCTGGTGTGTTCATGTATGCGGAGTCGTTCAATCCTACGTATAATACGGCATACGAGTTCACTCTGGAAAGCATTGAGGACAACAGAATAGTTTCAAAACTGTCCGCTGACCAGGCTCAGTGGGATTCGCTCAAACAGTGCTGGAATCTCAAGCAATACCGTTTGAGGAAGTTCGTGGGGGACTGGCAGAAAGTTGAGGTGGGCGAGTCCATGGATACTAGCATAGTGATCACGGTGGAGGATTTCTACAGGAGGCAGAACATAGTGGAGCAGCTGAACTTCCACGAATTGAATGAATTGATAGACATGCAGAAGCTCAGGGGGGACCAGATGGTGAAATATGCGCTCATAGAGAAACACACGCGTTTTGCCATGCCTTTCTCGGCATTCATACTCACTCTGATAGGAGTGTCGCTTTCATCAAAGAAAAGGCGCGGAGGCATAGGCCTGAACATAGGAATCGGAATTGCACTGAGCTTCTCGTACATTCTGTTCCTTCGTTTCAGCCAGATGTTCGTACACACGGGCGCATTGCCGCCTGGACTGGCCCTGTGGCTGCCAAACATAATTTACGCTGCAATTGCAGCCTTCCTTTACAGGATAGCACCGAAATAATGATAACCTATATAAACCTATGAAAAAACTACTAATTGGAGTATTGATGCTTATGTTTGCTGTGTGTGCATACGCACAGCAGGACAGCGTTCAAACTGCTCAGGACAGTTCGGCCGCAGCCGCACAGAATGTAACGGTAATAAACGAAACCGAGAACATAGTTGTAATCGAGGATGTTCCGGAAGTTGCAAAACCAGCGAACCCTTATAAGGATATAATATTGAAGAAGGCTTTCACTTTTGACGTATGGTCTATTCTCCGCGGATTGCTGGGCATTCTGGTTGTGGTGGCCATTGCCTGGATATTCAGCATGGACCGCAAGCATATAGACTGGGCTACGGTAGCAAAGGCTCTGGGCCTGCAGTTCATAATAGCCGTGAGCGTTCTCATGTTCCCTGCCGTTCAGACTTTCTTTGAGATATGCGGAAAATGCTTTGTGGCAGTGCTTGACTGGACCAAGGCCGGCACCGACTTCCTGCTTGCACCTCTCACCGATACCAGCAGGTTCGGTTTCGTGTTCGTATTCAACATACTTCCTACAATCATATTCTTCTCCGCTCTCACCAGCCTGCTTTTCTACCTTGGAATACTCCAGAAGGTAGTTTACGGACTTGGATGGTGCCTGTCAAAGGTTATCAAGCTTTCAGGTGCGGAGTCGCTTTCCTGTGTAGGTAACATTTTCCTTGGCCAGACCGAGGCACCGCTGATGGTGAAGGAGTTCATTCCTTCAATGACAAAATCCGAGGTCATGCTCATAATGACTTCCGGAATGGCAACAATGAGCGGCGGAGTTCTTGCTGCATACATTGGAATGCTTGGCGGCGGGGATCCTGCAATGGAGATAGAGTTTGCAAAGCATCTTCTCAGTGCATCGGTTATGGCTGCACCGGGTGCGATTGCAATGGCAAAGATAGTATTGCCACAGACCGAGCCTATTGACAACACTCTCAAGGTTTCAAAGGACAAGCTTGGCAGGAACATTCTGGACTCAATCTCAAACGGAGCAACCGACGGATTCAAGCTCGCTGCGAACGTTGCAGCAATGCTTCTTGTATTCTACGCTCTCATAGCAGGCTTCAATTACGTCTTCGGACTGGTTGGCAACTGGACAGGCCTCAACTCCCTCATTGCAAGCGCAACTGACGGAAGATTCACAGGCATTTCACTGCAGTTCATCCTGGCATACGTGTTCTATCCTATAATCTGGCTCACAGGTATCAACGGTGCTGACCTTCCGCTTGTTGGCCAGCTGCTTGGAGAGAAGCTTATCATGACCGAGTTCGTAGGTTACCAGTCATTGGCAAACATGCTCCAGACAGGTGCATTCGCTTCTGCAAAATCCGCAATAATGGGAACATACGTTCTTTGCGGTTTCGCGAACTTTGCATCAATAGGTATTCTCATCGGAGGTATAGGCGGTATGGCTCCGGGCAAGAAGGCAATGGTATCTTCATACGGAATCCGTGCTTTGCTGGCTGCTGCGCTGGTTGCACTTGTAAGTGCTGCAATGGTTGGCATGTTCCTTGTATAATTTTGACTGAACAATTTGAATAATATGACATCTACAGAAATAAGAGAGACTTTCTTGAAATTCTTTGAATCAAAGGGGCACGCAATCGTGAAGTCAGCCCCTATGGTTGTAAAGAACGACCCTACCTTAATGTTCACCAACGCCGGCATGAACCAGTTCAAGGACATATTCCTTGGCAATGCCTCACCAAAGAGCAAGCGTGCCACCGACAGCCAGAAGTGCCTGCGCGTAAGCGGAAAACACAATGACCTTGAGGAGGTTGGAATGGACACCTATCATCATACAATGTTCGAAATGCTTGGAAACTGGAGTTTCGGAGACTACTTCAAGGAAGACGCCATAGCCTGGGCCTGGGAACTTCTCACCGAGGTTTACAAACTCAACAAGGAGCATCTTTATGCCACGGTGTTCGAGGGTTATGAAAAGGACGGTCTGTCAATGGACATGGAGGCTTACAACAGCTGGTTGCGTTTCCTTCCTGCAGACCATATCATAAAGGGCAACAGAAAGGACAATTTCTGGGAGATGGGCGATACAGGTCCCTGCGGTCCTTGCAGTGAGATTCACATAGATCTCAGAAGTGATGAGGAGCGCGCACAGGTTCCCGGTGCAGAGATGGTTAACAAAGGCCATCATCTTGTAATTGAGATATGGAACCTTGTGTTCATGCAGTACAACAGGAAGGCCAACGGCCAGCTCGAGCCACTTCCTGCAAAGCACGTTGACACAGGAATGGGTCTAGAGCGTCTTTGCATGGCATTGCAGGGCAAGCAGAGCAACTATGACACCGACGTGTTCCAGACACTCATTTCCGCAATCTGCTCAATGAGCGGCAGGAAATACGGCGAGGATGCCCAGACCGACATAGCAATGCGTGTCATTTCGGACCACATACGCGCAATAAGCTTCTCGATATGTGACGGCCAGCTGCCATCCAACGTAAAGGCAGGATATGTAATAAGAAGAATCCTCAGAAGGGCTGTAAGATATTACTATACATTCCTTGGAATCAAGGAGCCTATGCTTTACAGGCTCGTACCTACACTCGTGGCTCAGATGGGCTCCGCCTATCCTGAGATAGCCGCACAGCAGGCTCTCGTGGAGAAGGTAATAAAGGAAGAGGAGGAGGCATTCCTCAGAACACTCTACAAAGGAATCAAGCTGCTTGACGACCTCATTGAAAAGGCAAGGCAGGCAGGCGGAAACAAGGAAATCAACGGAAAGGACGCCTTTGTGCTCTATGACACATTCGGTTTCCCTATAGATCTCACCGAGCTGATAGCCAAGGAGAACGGATTCACCGTGAATCTGCCTGAATTCGAGCAGGAACTTGCAAAGCAGAAGAACAGAAGCCGCAACGCCACATCGATAGAGGAGGGCGACTGGGTTGAGATAGCACCATACGTGAACACTGAGTTCACTGGCTATGACAATCTTTGCGAGGACTGCATACATATACTCAAATACAGGACCGTAAAGGCAAAAGGCAAGACAAGCTACCAGCTTGTATTCGACAGGACTCCGTTCTATGCAGAGAGCGGCGGACAGGTGGGTGATACAGGCTCCATCACAGGTGAGGACGGAAACATGATTGCTATCGTTAACACAATCAAGGAGAACGGACTCAGGATCCATATTGCCGAGATGATACCTGTTTCTCCTGAACAGTGCTTCAAGGCAGAGGTTGACAAGGACAGAAGGGCGGCCATTGCTGCCAACCACAGTGCAACCCACCTCCTGCATCATGCATTGAGAAATATCATAGGAACACATATTGAGCAGAAAGGTTCGTTCGTATGTGACGGCTATTTCAGACTCGATTTCTCCCACTTCGAGAAAATCTCCGATGCGGATTTGAGAAAGGTTGAGAAGATGGTCAACTCCCTTATCCGCGCCAACTCTCTACTTGACGAAAAGAGGGATGTTCCTATCGAGCAGGCAAAGCAGATGGGCGCCATGGCTCTGTTCACCGAGAAATACGGAGACAAGGTAAGAGTCATAAGATTCGGTGATTCAATAGAGTTCTGCGGCGGTACCCATACTTCCGCTACCGGAAACATAGGTATGTTCAAGATTGTTTCCGAGAGCGCCGTTGCTGCAGGCGTGCGCAGGATTGAGGCTGTCACAGGTGCGGCTGCCGAGGAAATGTTCAATAATATGCAGGATGTTTTCACAACACTCAAGTCCCTGTTCAACAACACTCCTGACCTTGCACAGAGCATAACAAAGCTCATAGCCGAGAACGATTCAATCAAGAAGAATGTTGAGGAACTGCTCAAGGAGCGTGCCGTAAGCATAAAGAACAATCTTCTCAGCAAGTCAAAGACAATAAACGGATACAATGTGATCACACTCAACGGCCCTATGAAGCCTGATATGGTTAAGAACATTGCATTCATGCTCAAGAACGAGACAAGCAATACAATTTTTGCGGCTGCAACTTCATTCGAAGACAAGCCAACCCTCACCCTCATGTACACCGATGACCTTGTGAAGAACGGATTCAATGCAGGCAAGGATGTACGCGAGGCCGCCAAGCTCATAAACGGCGGCGGTGGCGGCCAGCCTTCCCTTGCATCAGCAGGTGGCAAGAATATTGCAGGACTCTCACAGGCCCTCGAGGCAATGGTGAATTCAGCCGTAAAGGAATAACATAAGTTTTGAAATGAAGAAACTCGACCAATACATGCTCAAGTCCTTCCTGGGACCTCTGATAATGACCTTCCTCATAGTGATTTTTGTCCTTATGATGCAGTTCCTGTGGCTGTACATAGACGAACTCGTGGGCAAGGGCCTGAGCCTTGGCATTGTGCTCGAGTTCATTGGCTGGGGCAGTGCCACCTTGATTCCGCTTGCGCTTCCTCTGGCAACTTTGCTTGCATCCATAATGACAATGGGCAATATGGGCGAGAACAACGAGCTGCTTGCAATGAAGGCGGCGGGAATATCGCTCGGCAGGATAATGATGCCACTGATATGTGCTTCAGTCATTATAAGCATAGGCGCCTTCTTCATTTCAAACGACCTGATACCTGTTGCCTGGAACAAGATTTACACCCTGCGTGATGACATAGGTTCCACAAAGGAGGAAATCAAGATTCCAACCGGAATATTCTATTCAGGAGTTGAAGGATATACCATCAGGGTGGAGGAAAGGGACAGCAGGAACATGATGCATGGTATAATGCTCTATAATCATTCCTCATCTTACCATGGCAACACCAACCTCACTCTGGCGGATTCAGGCAGCGTGAAAATGGCGGAGAACAAGGAGAGCATGATTCTCACATTGTACGATGGAGTCAACTACGAAGAGTCGAATGAATTGAACTATCAGGATACTTCTCTGGTTCTCAAGCAGGTGAGCTTCACTATGCAGAACATTGTCATTCCGTTGAAGAACTATGCTTTCAAGAAGTCAAAGGATGTCAAGTACAACAGTGAGGTAATGACCAAATCCCTGAAGACCCTGAGACAGGACCGTGATTCCCTGGGCGTCCTGTACGACAGTGCTCTGGTGAACTCCCTGGCAAGGGAACAACAGTCATCAAGACTGGCATACAGGTATCAGCATAACAGGGAAAACAAGAAGGAATACAAAGGCAGCATTGACTATGATCAATTGTACCAGTGGAGCAGTCCGTCTGAGGAAGAGGAGGCGCTTGAGCAGGCTGCAATGCATATTGAAAACCAGATAAACAATCTTGGATTTGTTGATGAGGGACTTTTCAGTGTTGCGTATCCTCTACGTCGTTCAAAGATAGAATCTTTCAGGAAATTCAGCCTGTCGCTGGCCTGCCTGCTGTTCTTCTTTGTGGGTGCACCTCTGGGAGCGATTATCAGGAAGGGAGGTCTTGGGACACCTGTGATAATCTCCATACTTTTCTTCGTGGTGTACTGGGTGTTTGACATCAGCGGAAAGAAACTGGCCAATGATGCTGAACTCACCCCTTTCATGGGCGCGTTCATGTCATCCTTTGTCCTGATTCCAATAGGAACTTTCCTCACTTACAAGGCTATAAAGGATTCGGCAATTTTCCATGCCGATGCTTATAAAATCTTTTTCACAAGGCTTAAGGGACGTCTTTCATCCACATACGATAGATACAGAAATCATTTCAAGGTGGTGCGCCTGCTGAGGAAGGGCGCCTTTGGAAAGAACTCGCTGAAAAAATAGAGAAATGAAGTTCAGAATAGTATATATGGGTACGCCGGAATTTGCGGTGGAACCCCTGAGAACCCTGCTCGATGCAGGATATGATGTGGCTGCAGTGGTTACTGTGCCCGACAAACCAAGCGGGCGCGGCTGCAGGATGAATGAAAGCGCGGTAAAGAAATTTGCGCTTGAAAGAGGACTGCCCGTGCTTCAGCCGGAAAAGCTCCGAAACGAGGATTTCCTTGCACAGCTCAGGGAAATCAATGCGGATCTGTTCGTGGTGGTGGCTTTCAGGATGCTGCCATCGGTAGTGTGGAAAATGCCAAGGCTTGGAACTTTCAACCTCCATGCCTCCCTGCTGCCGCAGTACAGGGGAGCCGCCCCTATAAACTGGGCCATAATCAACGGGGAGAAGGAAACCGGCGTTACAACCTTCATGCT
>JAGHUC010000088.1 GCA_018065035.1 Candidatus Egerieousia equi
TGGCGGTTTGCAACAACAGCTATTGTAATCAATGTGCCCAATAATGTGGCAACTATATCCAATAAATCGAACCCACCTACAAACAATTCAAGCAATTCGTATATTAAAAAGCCTAACGTCAAGGCAAAAACACGAAAATATTGTGAAGTTGGTTTGTCTGATGACGTCTTGAAAAGAGAGAAAAACGTATATGCTGTAGGCACAGAATACAGACTTGGGAAAGTGTCTGCAAAATAGAAATCAAAAATGTGGTTCGCATATATATACGGGCGATAAAACCAATTCAAACACAATGAACTTCCTAATAAAATGACAAATAATATCAATTGTTTATTTAGAAAAAACCGTGGCATTCTTGAAAGATACAAGAGAAAATATTCATTAAAAGGTTCATTGCAATTTACCATTTTTCAGCGAATAAAGCAATTCCATAAAAGACATGCTTCTATTTGCATCATCTGAAGGTTGATTTCCAATGAGAGAATCAAAAGTATTTCCGCCTATTTTGTATGATAATGTTAGAACAGATTGAAAGATGTAATTAAATTATTTAAACAATGTAGTAATACACCGGCAAAGAAACCTATCCTTAATCGGAAATATGTAGCTGTAGTTCCTAAGACAAGTTGTGGCATACACATAATGATGATAAAAGGGTAGATATACCATTCACACCTCACGTTTGTCAAATGTCCCAAAGCAAACAAAAATACTGATATCAATATAGTAACATGTCCATATTTATCTTTGAACGACGATAGTTTGTTTTGGTTAATAAAGAATATGCTACTTGCCATCAAGGTTGATATTGCAGTTTTAACGAAAACATGCTCAAAATAGACGGATTGTATAGAGCCTATGTAACCATTGTGAGTATGAGGCAAAATGAATAAGCTTAAAATAACATACGAAATGACGAACGTAGATATTCCAATATGTAATTTCTTGAAAGATTGCCACAATCTGAAAATAATTTCCTCTATTAATGGTGTTATTAAAATTATTCGGATGTAACTGGAAATAGGATTATTGTGGACTCCATTTTTAAATTCTTGGGAAGACATCACATTTTTTATATCAAGTCCTGAAATGCTACAAACGACCAAGACTATGAGGACAATAAAAAATGATAATATGAAATATTTAATAAAAAATTTAAGCCCATTCTTCAAAACAACTCTTCCTGTGCAATCATCAGTATTGCAAGGAGAAGTCATTCTTTTGATTTGAGTAAATAACATTGCAAGTAAAGTTGTTTCGCTGCCGCCATAAATGGATGGCAACTCTTCAGAATTCAAAGTTATCATTTTTTAAGGATTAGTTAAACAACCTGTCGAAAACTCCTCTTATCCAACCACATATATTTTCAACTTCATTTGAAGTGTTCGCAGGGATTACTTACAGAATACTTACCTTGCAAATTCAGTGCGGGGGCAGTATCTTTGCAAAGCGCTTGTGTGCGCATTTGAATATGAAGCAGGAAGAGTTAAAGAAAACGAACAGGAGCATAGAGGAGATCTATGCGAGCGACTATAAGGAGGGCTTTGTCACCGACATTGAGCAGGAGTTCATTCCAAAGGGCCTGAACGAGGATATCATAAGGCTCATTTCCAGCAAGAAGGAGGAGCCGCAGTGGCTGCTGGACTTCAGGCTTGAGGCTTTTCATAAATGGCAGAAGATGACTATGCCGTCCTGGGGCCATCTTGATATACCGGCGATAGATTACAATGATATAATCTATTATGCGGCACCTGCTGCAAAAAAGCAGGCGGCGGAGGGGGAGAAGAAGGAGATTGACCCTGAACTCGCCCGCACCTTTGACAAGCTCGGCATTCCTTTGCACGAGCGTGACATACTGGCAGGTGTGGCTGTGGATGCGGTTTTCGATTCCGTTTCGGTAAAGACCACCTTCCGCAAGAACCTTTCGGAGAAAGGCATAATCTTCTGCTCGTTCTCCGAGGCCGTGAAGGAGTATCCTGAACTTGTGAGGAAGTATCTGGCTTCAGTTGTTCCTTCGGGCGACAATTTCTTCAGCGCACTGAACAGTGCGGTGTTCTCCGACGGTTCTTTCTGTTACATTCCAAAGGGCGTGAAGTGTCCTATGGAGCTTTCTTCATATTTCAGGATAAACGCAAAGGGCATAGGGCAGTTCGAGAGAACGCTGATAGTTGCCGACGAGGGCTCGTACGTGAGCTATCTCGAGGGCTGCACCGCTCCTCAGAGAGATGAGAACCAGCTGCATGCGGCAGTTGTTGAAATAGTTGTGGAGAAGGATGCAACAGTGAAATATTCAACCGTTCAGAACTGGTATCCTGGCGACAAGGACGGAAAGGGCGGCATTTACAATTTCGTTACCAAGCGCGGAATATGCAAAGGTGAGAACAGCAAGCTTTTCTGGGCCCAGGTTGAGAGCGGAAGCGCAATAACCTGGAAGTATCCGAGCACCATACTCAAGGGCGATAACGCAGTGTCCGAATTCTATTCCGTGGCAATAACCAACAATTATCAGCAGGCCGATACCGGAACAAAGATGATTCACATTGGAAAGAACACCCGCAGCCGTATAGTGAGCAAGGGTATTTCCGCAGGCAGGAGTCAGAACAGTTACAGAGGCTTGGTTAAGGTGCTGCCTAATGCTGAGAACGCTGTCAATTTCTCACAGTGCGACAGTCTGCTCATTGGTGACAAGTGCGGTGCGCACACCTTCCCTTACATTGACTGCGCAAATTCTTCGGCAGTTCTGGAGCATGAGGCTACAACTTCCAAGATAAGCGAGGACCAGCTGTTCTATTGCCGTCAGCGTGGAATAACGGCTGAGGATGCAGTGGGGCTCATTGTTAACGGTTATGCAAAGGAAGTGCTCGGCAAGCTTCCTATGGAGTTTGCGGTTGAGGCGCAGAAGCTGCTCTCTCTCTCACTGGAGGGAAGCATTGGATAAAACTATCGCAGTAGAAAAAGAAAAAAGTTATTTAAGATATGGGTAAAATTCTGGAAATAAAGAATCTGCATGCAAAGCTGAAAGAGGGCAGGGAGATTCTCAAGGGTATAGATCTGACAATAAACGAGGGTGAAGTTCATGCTATAATGGGTCCCAATGGTGCGGGAAAGAGTACGCTTTCGGCGGTTCTTGCCGGCAGGGATACTTTTGAGGTTACAGAGGGTGAGGTGACTTTCATGGGAGAGAATCTGTTGGAAATGTTGCCTGAGCAGAGGTCCTGGGCAGGTATTTTCCTGGGCTTCCAGTATCCTGTGGAGATTCCTGGCGTGAGCAATACCAATTTCATGAAGGCTGCCGTGAACGAGCACAGGAAGGCAAAGGGTCTGCCTGAGCTGAGCGCTGCGGAGTTCATAAGAATGATGAAGGAGAAGATGGCAATAGTTCAGATGAACCAGTCGTTTTCATCGCGCGGAGTGAACGTTGGATTCAGCGGAGGCGAGAAGAAGCGCAACGAGATTTTCCAGATGGCCATGCTTTCACCCAAACTTGCAATCCTTGACGAGACCGACAGCGGACTTGACGTTGATGCACTGCGTATTGTCGGGAACGGAGTCACACAGCTCAAGACCCCTCAGAATGCATCCTTGGTCATAACACATTATCAGAGGCTTCTTGATTACATTGTTCCTGATATTATCCATATACTTTACGATGGCCGTATTGTAAGGACCTCCGGTGCTGAACTGGCGCGCGAGGTTGAGGACAAGGGCTACGACTGGATCATTAAATCTTTGTAACGTACTATGGGAAAGCTTGAATATATTGTCCAGAAGGCGGGTGACAATGCTTATCCTCTGCATCTTGGGGTTGATGAGCGTCGTGAGGTGCTGGTTCTGCAGGAATGTCCGGGTAAGGCCGATTTTGACATAAGACTCGGTAGTGGTGCGCAGCTTGATCTCACGGTTATTTCAATGGCGTGTTCAAAGGCAGGCGCCTGTGCTGAGCCAAGGAACATTGTCAACGGTTTCAAGGTGAATCTTGATTCGGAGAATGCCGTTTGCAATCTGAACGGAGTGTATCTTGTGGATTCCGGGAACAGGGTTACCAACAAGGTTGACATGAACCATAATGTGGGGCATTGCATAAGCAATCAGCTGTTCAGGGGCATACTCTGGGACAGCTCCCGTTCCGATTTCGAAGGGCGGATATATGTTGCTCCCGATGCCCAGAAGACAGAGGCTTATCAGGCCAACAACAATATTGTTGAATCCGAGCAGGCCAGGGCGCATACCCAGCCTCATCTTGAGATTTACGCCGATGACGTGAAGTGCAGCCATGGAGCCACTGTTGGGAACAAGGAGAGCGGTGAACTTTTCTATATGCAGAGCCGTGGAATTTCATTGGCAAATGCAAAGGTCCTTCTCAAGCAGGCGTTCCTTCTTGGAGTGCTGGAAAAAATTTCCGATGATGACCTGAAGGAGGAGATGAGTATGAAAATCCTGTCTTCCTTAAGGTGATATTTTCGTAAAAAACGCATCTGGCGGCATTTGTGTGGCGTGTTGATATCTTTGTTGATAACTCAACATGTATCTGCCCAAAATCTGAACTTATTTCAAATAACTTGCATTTCAGTTTCCCTTTGAAAACAAGGGGGAATTCTTTTTCACTCAATCACTTAGCGCATTATTAACCTAATAGGGAACCATAACACCGATTCAAAGATGGAGAAGCACACTTTTGACGAAGCTTTCGCGAAAAGCGGCGAATATTTCAAGGGCGACGAGCTCGCAGCGTCTGTTTGGATAAACAAATACGCAATGAAAGATTCCTACGGCAATCTTTATGAAACAAGTCCTGATGACATGCACTGGAGACTTGCATCCGAGTTTGCCCGCATAGAGCAGAAGTATCCGCATCCAATGTCAAAGGAGGAGATTTTCGAGCTTCTTCAGAACTTCAAGTATGTGATTCCTCAGGGCGGTCCTATGACTGGCATAGGCAACGAGTATCAGGTTGCCTCCCTTTCAAACTGCTTTGTGATTGGCAATCAGGGTGAAGCTGATTCATACGGTGGTATCCTCAAGATTGATGAGGAGCAGGTACAGCTTATGAAAAGGCGCGGCGGTGTTGGTCACGATATGTCCCACATACGACCTTCAGGCAGTCCGGTTCTCAACAGTGCGCTTACTTCAACAGGTGTTGTTCCTTTCATGCAGCGTTATTCCAACTCAACCCGTGAGGTTGCCCAGGATGGAAGACGCGGTGCGCTTATGCTTACAATCTCCATCAAGCATCCTGATTCAGAAGGTTTCATCGACGCCAAGATGGAGCAGGGAAAGGTTACAGGTGCCAATGTTTCCGTGAAGATAGACGATGAGTTCATGCGTGCAGCCCTGGATGGGAAGAAATATGTTCAGCAGTATCCTATCACCGGTGACAATCCAAAGGTGAAGAAGGAGATAGAGGCCGCAATGCTCTGGAAGAAGATTATTCACAATGCATGGAAGAGTGCGGAGCCTGGTGTTCTTTTCTGGGATACCGTTATCAGGGAGTCAGTTGCTGACTGTTATGCGGATCTTGGTTACAGGACAGTAAGTACCAACCCTTGCGGTGAGATTCCTCTCTGTCCTTACGACAGCTGCCGTCTGATAGCAATGAACCTCTATTCATACGTTGACAATCCTTTCACCGAGAATGCAACTTTCAACTTCCCGTTGTTCAAGGAGCACGTATGGAAGGCAATGCGTCTGATGGATGACCTGATTGACCTTGAGATGGAGAAGATAGACGCAATCCTTGCAAAGGTTGCCAGCGATCCTGAGAACACCAACATCAAGAGGACCGAGGTTGAGCTTTGGGAGAAGATAAGGGACAAGTCACTCGGAGGCCGCCGTACAGGTCTTGGTATAACAGCTGAAGGCGATATGCTCGCAGCACTTGGTTACGTTTACGGTTCCGACAAGGCCATTGCTTTTGCCGTTGAGGTCCAGAAGACTCTTGCTCTTGCGGCATACGGTTCTTCAGTGAACATGGCAAAGGAGCGTGGCGCATTCCCTATATACGATACACAGAGGGAGGTGAACAACCCTATGATTGATAGAATCAGGGAGGCTGATCCTGTTCTCTACAAGGAGATGGCAAAGGTTGGAAGGAGAAACATTTCAATGCTTACAATCGCTCCTACCGGTACAGCCAGCATAATGACCCAGACCACATCGGGAATCGAGCCTGTATTCCTGCCTTTCTACAAGAGAAGAAGAAAAGTCAATCCTAACGACAAGAACGTGAAGATTGCCGTGAAGGACGAGATGGGCGATTGCTTTGAGGAGTATTTCGTATTCCATCACAAGTTCGTTGACTGGTGCGGAATCAACTGCGGATTGAATCTCGAGCAGCTTAAGAACATGACAGTTGACCAGCTGAACGAGCTTGTGGAGAAGTCTCCATATCATAAGTCAACAGCCGCTGACATTGACTGGATTGCAAAGGTCAAGATGCAGGGCAGCATACAGAAATGGGTTGACCACTCAATCAGCGTTACGGTGAACCTTCCTAAGGATGTTACCGAGGATCTGGTTGCACAGGTTTACAAGACTGCCTGGGAGGTAGGCTGCAAGGGTGTTACCGTTTACCGCGATGGTTCAAGGACAGGAGTCCTGGTTTCAGCAAAGGAAGAAGGAAAACCGGCCATCGCTGTGAAAAAACGTCCTAAATCACTTGAGGCCGATGTAATCCGTTTCCTCAACGGCAGGGAGCATTGGATTGCGCTTGTAGGCAAGCTCAACGGTGTTCCTTACGAGATCTTCACAGGTCTTGTTGATGATGATTCAAGAAGCATTCCTAAGAGCATCACCCACGGATACATAGTCAAGGAAAAGGACCTCAATGGTGGCAGGAGCCGTTATGATTTCCACTTCGTTGACAAATACGGTTATACAAATATCGTTGGTGGCATATCGCACATGTTCAACAAGGAGTACTGGAATTATGCCAAGCTCATTTCCGGTGTCCTCCGTTACGGAATGCCTATTGTTGACGTGCTCAACCTTATAAACGGACTTTCTCTCGATTCAGACGCAATCAACACCTGGAAGAACGGAGTTGAGCGTTCTCTCAAGAAATACATCCCGGACGGAACACGTGACGAGTCAGGCAAGAAATGTCCTAAGTGCGGTGGCGATGACCTCATATATCAGGAAGGTTGTCTGGTTTGCAGGAACTGCGGATACAGCAAGTGCGGTTGATGATTCTTTGAATTTGCATAATGATATTTTATCCACACGCAAAAATCAACATAGGTCTGGAAGTTGTGAACAGGCGCAGCGATGGCTTTCACAACATCCAGACTCTTTTTTATCCACTCTCCAAAGTTGAGGTTCTTTCGTTCGAGGAATTTCCTGCGGAACGCTCTGAAAATTCAGATTCCATAGCAAGCGAGCCAAAGTTCAATGCTTCAGCCGCTTGCTACGACATACTTGAGATAGTGCCTTCATCCGAACTCAGGATGAACCTTTACGGTATCACGTACCCTGGTGAGCCAATGGACAACATCTGCGTGAAGGCCTGGCAGCTTTTGAAGGAGGATTACCCCCAGTTGCCGCCGGTTGAAATCTCCCTTTACAAGAAAGTTCCCGTTGGGGCGGGCCTTGGAGGAGGCAGTTCAGATGGAGCCCGTGTGCTCATAGCCTTGAATGATATTTTTTCACTGGCGATGGATTCTCAAACGCTGGCTTCTTACGCCGCCCGTCTGGGCAGTGACTGTGCGTTCTTCATTTATGACCGTCCTATGATGGGCAGCGGGCGCGGTGAGATTCTTTCCGATTTCCCGCTCGACCTTGATGCAATGGGATATTGTCTGAGGCTGGTTCATCCGCCTTTCTTCATTTCAACCAAGGATGCCTACGGTGGTATTGTTCCGCGTGACAGATGGCCGCTTTGTACAGCGGATTCAGCGCATCAAATACAAGCCTTGGAGGAATTGCGGAACAAATCTCTGGAGGAAAGATTGCTTGCAGGGGTGGAAACTTGGAAGGACACCATTGTGAACGATTTTGAAACCACGGTCTTTGCAAAGTATCCTCAATTGGCTTCGTTCAAGCAGATGCTCTATGATCAGGGCGCCGTTTATGCCGCAATGTCCGGTAGCGGCAGCACCATGTTCGGCATTTTCCGCAAGTGATTTCTTCCCGCTGCATTCGCAAAATCAATTCCGAGCAGGTTTGACCCCTCAACCTGCTCGTGAAAAAATAACAATCCATTGTGAGCATTAATTGGGCAGTGGATTTGCGGTATTTTGAAAAAAGCGGTAAATTGCAGGGTTAAATTCGGGTGAACAGGAAGTGTTGATTCGGGAGCGAAGCAGGAGGGAGAGTGAGCAAATCCGAATGGGAAAAACTTGGAAAAATATCAATGCAATGAGCAGTAATAAGAAAAATGCCAAGAAGAAAGGCGGTCTTGCAAAGACCGTAAGAAAGGTGCGCGGTGAAAGAAGCAGAATGGTCAAGGAACGCAAGCGCAATGATAGAAGACCTAGCGGATTCGGCAAACTTGAGGATGTGGTAGGCACGGTTTCAATGGGAAGGGGAGGATATGGCTTTGTTACCGTTGAGGGCAGAAAGGACGATATCTTCATTCCGGAAAAGAAGATGCACAGTGCGTTGAGCGGTGATACCGTACGCGTTGCCATAAAGTCCAGAAGAGGCAAACCTTCAAATTCCGGCAGCAATTCATTCGAGCAGAGAGATAATGGCCAGCATCTTGAGGGAGA
>JAGHUC010000082.1 GCA_018065035.1 Candidatus Egerieousia equi
GCGGAGAGAGAGGGATTCGAACCCCCGGAGCCTCGCAGCTCAACAGTTTTCAAGACTGCCGTAATCGACCACTCTACCATCTCTCCATTCCCGTTTTGGGATTGCAAAGGTAGAAACTTTTCTTGCCATTCCAAATTTTTTTGGCAGTTTTTTTGTGGCCCGCTTTCATTTTTCAAGGTATATGTATGATTATTCTTCTATTTCTTGTAAATTTGTGTTTTCCTTAAAAAATGGTCAAGGCATCTGTTGTCATATTGAACTGGAACGGTGAGGCAATGCTCAGGAAGTATATTCCCGGGTTGTATGAGTCTTTGAAAGCTGTTGAAGTTGTACCGCTTGCTGTTCCGGTGGTTGAAGTTCCTGCCGCATTAGATATTCCGTTTGAGAAAACTCTTGAACAGGAAATTTCAGGCACGGAAACTTCTGAGACGGAAGCACCCGAGCCGGAAAAGCCATCTGCTGTCAGAACCGTTGTCAATATGGATCTGGGACCATCGTTGTTCCCAGAACTGGATATTGTCTCCTCTGTAGAAACCGAACCGGATTGTGAGCCTGAGGTTTCTTCAGAACCATCATTGGAAGCATCTTCCGAACCCGTTGCGGAAACCGAGAATAAGCCTGCACCTGAATCATTTGAGGCAAATCTGTTCTCGGAGATTGATCCTTCGTTTGTTGGATATCCTTCTCAGAATGAGGTGGTTGCAATGGCTGCTGAAGCCAAGGCTAAATCACGCGGACGTCATTCGAAAGGCGGCACTTCAAAATCCGCTGAGAGCAAGCCAAAGGCAGTTGTGCGTGAGCACAGGGTTGCCAGACCTAAAGTCTCTGACATTCAGAATGAACCACAGATGATTGATGAATCTGAAACTTCAGAGCATGAATCCTTTGCCAATGTTGAGTCCGGGCAGGAATCGCAGCCTGAAGAGGTTATCATGAATGTTGGTCTTGCGGAACTGCTTCGCAGGAAGGAGGAGGAGAGGGCGGCCAACATCAAGGCAAGGATGGAGTCCCTCCGTCAGAGGACAATGGCGGTCAAGGAGGCCAACCGGGCAAGGAAACAGTTGGAATCAAAGGCTTATGATGCTCAGTATGAGCTGGTTGTTGCCGACAATGGTTCAACCGACGGTTCCGTTGCCTGGCTCAAGGAGAACTATCCGGATATCAGGCTTATTGAATTCGATAAGAATTACGGTTTTGCCGGCGGTTACAACAAGGCTCTGCAAGAGATTGATGCTGAATATTTTGTGCTTTTGAATTCAGACGTGCGCATAACTCCTGGATGGCTCGATACCTTGATTGATTTCCTGGAGACCCATCAGCGTGCGGCCATCTGCATGCCTAAGATACTTAAGGAGAATGATGGAACCATCGATGTGAAAAAAGATAGTTTCGAGTATGCCGGTGCCTGCGGAGGTTTCATAGACAGATTCGGTTTCCCTTTCTGCCGAGGCCGTGTGCTCAAGCATACGGAAATCGATGAGAATCAGTATGATACTCCTATGGAGGTCTTCTGGGCTTCGGGAGCTGCAATGTGTGTGCGCAGCAGTGTGTGGAAGGAGCTGGGCGGTCTTGATGCCAGGTTCTTTGCGCACATGGAGGAGATTGATTTCTGCTGGAGGGCCAAACTCATGGGTCACGAGGTCTGGGCAGTGCCTGCCGCAAAGGTTTACCATGTGGGTGGAGGAACCCTGCCGAATGAATCGCCGTACAAATTGTATCTCAATTACAGGAACAATCTGCTGATGCTCCACAAGAATCTTCCGCCTCAGGGCAGGGAGGACCTGATTTTCTTCCGCATGCTTCTGGACGGAGCCAGCGCCGCTATCTATTTTCTGACGGGCCGGAAGGAACTCTATAGGTCTGTGCTTAAGGCACATAAGGATTTCAAGGAAATGCGCCCGGACTTTGAAGCCTCTCCACGCGCAATCGTTTACTCCCATATTCCGTTCAACAAGCTTTATGGCGTGCTCAACGGCAGCATAGTCCTCTCATACTTCCTGGGCCGCCGCCGCTTCAGCGACCTCCGACAGTTCATTTAAGCTTTCCTTTTTCCCACTCGGCGATAGTGACTGGCACGATGTTTGTTGCATTTGTGCGATGTGTTTATTAACTTTGTTTGATTTAGAAATTTTTGATATGAAAAAGAAAACCTTATTGTGCTGTGCTGCGGCTGCAATGCTCCTGTTGGGAGCGGGCAACGCAAACGCCCAGCTGCTCAATGCCAGCGACAATGTGCCGGCTGGTGCAGTAATCTATTCACTTCCACAGACATCCATAGTGTTGAAAGTTGATGTTGCAGTAAAGACTTTCACGGCAGGCCCTTATGCAAAATATGCACAGAAATATCTCGGTGTACAGTCAAAGAGCGTGAATTCGCAGGACTGTGAGATTCTTAAGATTGAAATGCTGCCTTGTGTTGAGGCCGATCTGAACTCCCGTGTTGCCGTAAACCTTGGAACAATCAAAGGCGCTTCCGCCAACTTCCTTGAAATGTGCGCCCAGGGTCTGGTTGTAACTTCGGATTCCTACACAAACGCACCAACCAGCTTCAGGTTCAATGTTGCAACCAATCCGTTTGCCAAGGGCGAGCCGGTTTCCACTCTGGACAATGTCACCACTACTATTTACAAGAGCGTGAAGAACGATGCAGGAGAACTCGAGCAGGTTCCTATCCAGCAGACACAGATAGTTGAGAAGAACATTGACAAGAGGGCCGAGGAAACAGCATCCCTCATATTCAAGCTCAGACAAAAAAGAATTGACATAGTTACAGGTGAGACTGATGCTACATACAGCGGTGAGGCCATGGGTGCCGCTCTTGCGGAGATAGCACGTCTCGAGGAGGAATATCTTTCAATGTTCCTTGGCAAGACCACTGTAACAAATCTTACACAGACTTTTGACGTGATACCTGAGGCCGGAGGCAACAAGCTCATGTATGTTGCGTTCAGAATTGCCGATCAGGGTCTGGTTCCTGCCAACAATGTTGGCGGAAGGCCTGTAGTGGTTGAGCTTGAGCCTGAAAAGATGGCAAGCCTTCCTTCTGAGAACAACGCTGTTTCATCAAAGAACAGAATCTATTTCAGAGTGCCACGTACAGTGAACGTAAAGGTTAAGGACGGCCAGAAAGTGCTTTTGCAAAGCAGAATGCCAATATATCAGCTCGGCCAGAATTCCTTCATACCTGTAGATGCTCTTATTAAGTAGTGCATCACTTTCAAGGTACCTGAAAACAGACGGCAGATAACATCCTGTTACAAATGTTCCACAAACAAGAAATATAAACTAATACAAAATAAAGATAATCATGAACACCATTGCAGAGTTGAATCCACAAGAGGTTTGGAAAAACTTTTATGAACTTACTAAAATTCCTCGTCCTTCAAAGAAAGAGCAGAAAGCCGGAAAATTCGCTTACGAATTCGGCAAGAAACTTGGCCTTGAGACAATAATGGACGAGGCTGGCAACGTTATTATAAAGAAACCTGCCACAAAAGGCATGGAAGACCGTATTGGTATCATCCTTCAGGGCCATCTTGATATGGTTCCTCAGAAGAACTCGGATGTTGAGTTCGATTTCGAGAAGGATGCCATCCAGCCAAGAATCGTTGATGGTTGGGTTTACGCTACTGGTACAACTCTCGGTGCCGACAACGGCATGGGTTGCGCTGTTGCAATGGCAATTCTTGAAAGCAAGAATATTGCTCACGGCCCTATCGAGGCTCTCTTCACAATTGACGAGGAAACAGGTATGACAGGAGCACGCGCCTTGAAACCTGGCGTTCTTGATGGAAAGATTCTCATCAACCTCGACTCCGAGACAGAGGGCGAGCTTTACCTTGGCTGCGCAGGCGGTCTGAACGTTTTCTGTGAGTTCAAGTACAAACAGGTTCCTGTTGCAAAGGATTATGTTGCCATGGCACTGAATTGCAGAGGCTTCCTCGGCGGACATTCAGGTATGGACATAGGTCTTTACAGAGCCAATACCAACAAGGTACTTGCACGTATGCTTCTCCCATTGGTTGAGAAATGCGGAGCTGAGCTTGTTGCCATCGATGGTGGAAACTTGAGAAACGCCATACCAAGAGAGGCTTTCTCTACAGTTGTTCTCCCTAAGGCAAAGCTTGCAAAGGCTAAGAAAGTTCTTGCAAATGTTTTTGCCGAGGTTCGCAATGAGTACAAGGCTACAGATGTTGACGCATACTATGAGTTCCAGCCGGTTGCTCTGCCTAAGAAGGCCATAGAGCATGCTGTTGCTTACAATATGCTCAGAGCAATTGCCGTTTGCCCTAGCAGCGTTGAGAGAATGAGCAAGGAGATGGAGGGTACTGTTGAGACATCCAACAACATGGCAATCGTTAAGTCGGAGAGAGGCAGGATTCTCGTAACTTCATTGATGAGAAGCTTCATTGACACAGCAAAGGAGGATCTGTACCAGAAGGTTAAGGGCTTGTTCGAGATGGCTGGTGCAAAGGTTTGGTGCTCAGGTGGATATTCAGGCTGGCAGCCGAATATGGATTCCGCCATCCTCAAGATCATGCAGAAGGTTTACAAGGATCTCTACAAGAAGGACGCAGCTGTGATGGCGGTTCACGCCGGTCTCGAGTGCGGTATCCTTGGTGGTACATATCCTGATTGGGACATGATTTCATGTGGTCCTACAATCTGCAGCCCTCACTCACCTAACGAGCGCGTGAACATTGAGACTGTTGAAAAACTTTGGAAATTCATTGTTGAGGTTGTAAAGAATGCGCCACGTAAATAGTTATTTCTTTTCTTTTTTTCATATTCTGATTCTCCTGGTTCTGCTTCCGGCAGTTCCGGGAGTTTCTTATGCCCAGCCGCAGCAGACAGCCGCCAGCAATGCGCTTGAGCTGTGGTCGCAGGCAAAGGCCGCTTATGCCAGGGGTGATTTCTCGCTTCAGCGTTCAAGATTCAACGAAGCCATTGAGCAGTACAACCAGGCGGATTCACTGTACAAGATGCTCATATATGTCAGGCGCAGCGCTGTAAGGAAAGCTGCGTCACAGGAGCTTTCCGAGCAGGAAGCATCAGCCGCACAGATAGATGTGGCTGTGCTTTTCAAGGAAATCGAGAAACTGAAGCTCAACAAGGGCAGAGCCCTGACAGGGGCCGGCGAGCTTGAGAAGGGCAAGGCCAGTTTCGATATAGCCGCAGGCATTGCCGTTGAAATGGCTTCCAGGTGGGGCACGGAACCTTATCAGGAAGTTGCAGCAATCAAGAATGAGCAGATTGCCGCTCTCACTTCCTATTCTTCACTTGCGATAGAGCATGCAAACAAGGTGTCGCACGCACACAGGGTGGCCCTGGGTCTGCTTCTGATATGCATAGTGTGGGCCGGTGTGTCAATCTATCGCCGGTGGAAAAGGATGATTGCCGCAAGGGATGCGCAGGCTGAGGAGTATCTTGCAAATGCTCAGGCTCTTATGGAGGAGGCTTCTTCGGCCAGGGCCGCCAATACCTCCCTGCTCAATGAACTGGATATGCAGAAGGCTCAGGAGAGGCATCTGAAGGAGCTGCTCGACGGGCGTTTTGCTGAAATACGTTCAATGGCCGCTTCATATTACGAGCTTGGCTTTTCAAAGCCTCTGCAGAAAAGGCTGGAGGCTCTGTTCGAGTCCGGAAGGGATGGAGATATCTTTGAATCGCTGCGCTCCGTTGTGAATGCAAGGCGTTCAAACGTGCTTGACAGGATAGGGGAGAGATTCCCTTCTATCACTGAGGACAATATGCGTCTGCTTGCCATGATATATGCCGGTTTTTCCGCTCAGGAGATAAGCGTGATAATCAATGACAGCGCCTCCAACGTGTATGTCCGCAAGAGCAGACTCAAGAGCAGGCTGGCTGATTTCATGAAAGAGAATAAAGATTTTGAATTTTAGGAATAATTCAATATCTTTGCGCTCCATTTACCGCAATTGTGTGGTAAAGGATTGTAAATCATTATTAATCATTAATTAACTATCAAATGTTGAGAAGTTACGAAACCGTTTTCATTGCAACTCCCGTTTTGTCTGATGCTCAGATGAAGGAAGCGGTAGAAAAGTACACCTCTCTTATCAAAGAGAATGGTGGTGAGGTTGTAAATGATGAGGATTGGGGCCTTAAGAAACTTGCTTACCCTATCCAGAAAAAAACCACAGGATTTTATCACCTTATTGAGTTCCAGGCTGAGCCTTCATTCGTAAGCACCCTTGAAACACAGTACAGACGTGATGAGAGAATTATCAGATTTTTGACTTTTGCTATGGACAAGCACGCTGTTGCTTATGCAGTTCGCAGAAGAAACAATATGGCTGAGAAAAAATAAGGAGGACTGAATTATGGCAAACGTAGTAAACAACGAGATCAGATATTTGAACCCTCCTACAGTTGAGGTTAAAAAGAAAAAATACTGCCGTTTCAAGAAGGCTGGTATCAAATACGTTGATTATAAGGACGCTGAGTTCCTTAAGAGATTCCTCAACGAGCAGGGCAAACTTCTTCCAAGACGTATCACCGGTACATCTTTGAAGTTCCAGAGAAAGGTTGCACAGGCTGTTAAACGTGCACGTCACCTCGCATTGCTCCCTTACGTAACTGACTTATTGAAATAACAAGGAGGATAGAGTATGGAAATTATATTGAAACAGGACGTTCAGAATCTTGGACATAAAGACGATATCGTAACCGTAAAGAACGGTTATGCAACCAACTACCTTATTCCTCAGGGTTATGCAACAATGGCTACAGCTTCTGCAAAGAAGGTGCATGCCGAGAACCTCAGACAGAGAGCACACAAAGAGGCCAAGCTCAGAGATGACGCTTCAGCTCTTGCAGCTAAGCTCGAGGGCATGCAGGTTACAGTTGCAACAAAGGTCAGCGCTACTGGCAAGATCTTTGGTTCAGTTAACAATATTCAGGTTGCTGAGGCTCTTGCTGCCAAGGGTTATGAACTTGACAGAAGGAACATCACCATCATCGGTGAGGACAAACTTCAGGAGGTTGGCGTTTATGATGCAGTAGTTAAATGCTACAAGGACATCAAGGCTAACATCAAGGTTGAGGTTGTTGCTGAGTAATCAGAACGG
>JAGHUC010000090.1 GCA_018065035.1 Candidatus Egerieousia equi
GCATTTTTCACTGGCGACAGTGTCACGCTAAGCTTCCTGGAACCCTGCTTGAATTCCTTTATCTGACTGCTTGTCCTTATTACTTTCTCAAAAGATATATAACCATGGTCTATGCGCCTTGATTTTCCAACAATGCTGTTGAAATCCACAAGTACCGTGTCGGAATTTATGATGTTCCTGGCATTCTTCATATGGACTGCTACCTGAAGCGGAGCGTTTGTCCGGGCATAATCCTTTTCGTACGTGAACTGCACGCACAGGAAAAGTGCGTTCTCGTCTCCGGACGGAGACTCAAGGGAGAATTTCACAGGATATGTCCACCCCTGCTCAGGATCCATTGCAAGATATGCGCTGTCCTGTGCAGGTACATCGCAAGCAACGGCAATCAGCATTGTTAAGAGAAATATGAGCAACAGGGCTTTCCGTCTCATTGTTTCTTCTTTTTGTTTTTCCTGTGCTTTGAGCTCTTGCGCTTGTCAAATCTTGATATGCTCTCCTCGCCGGCGGCGCTCATGAATTCAGGTGAACTTTCCTGAACGCCGTTGTCCATAAGGGAAGGACCTTTCTTTCCCTGCCTGTTGAGTTCCAGGATATCCTCAAGTTCCTCACAGGTAAGAGGATACATGTTCGCCATGCTGCCCGGATCGTATGAGAACCAGAAGACACCCTTGAGTATGTCTCTCTTTACGAGGGTAGCCTCACCGTCTTCAAGGTATATAGGTCCGTTGACTCTTGGCATTCTGCTCTGGGCATCAATGTAAACCGATGCCTCGTGATTTATGCAGCATTTCAGTTTCCCGCACTGTCCTGCAAGTTTCAAAGGGTTGAGACTGAGGTCCTGGCATCTTGCAGCTGAAGTTGTGATTGACTGGAAACTGTTCATATGTCTTGAACAACATATTGCCTGACCGCAGACTCCTATTCCTCCAATAAGGCCCGCCTCCTGCCTTGCACCAATCTGCTTCATTTCTATCCTTATGTGGAACTCCTCTGCAAAATCCTTTATCAGTTGCCTGAAATCCACACGCTCGTCTGCAATGTAGTAGAATATTGCCTTGCTGCCATCACCCTGCATTTCAACATCACCTATCTTCATGTCCAGGCCAAGATTGGCTGCAATCTGGCGTGAACGTATCATTATCTTGTGCTCCCTTGCAGTGGCATCCTTCCATTTCTCAATGTCGGCCTGTTTTGCCTTCCTGTATATTTTCTTGAACGTGAAATTCTTCGGATCAATGGCACTCCTCTCAAGCACCCTTGCCACCATTGCGCCGGAAAGCGTGACTATACCAAGGTCATAGCCGGTGGTTGCCTCAACAATCACCATATCGCCAATGCGTATTGTCTGGCCTGAATCGTTGATGAATATGGCCTTGCGGGTATTCTTGAACCTCACCTGGAAAAGATTTTCCATTCCTATTGATCCAATGCCTTCAAGCCAGTCGAAAACCGCCAGTTTGCAGCAGCTTATATCGTATTTGCAATTGAGATTGCCTTCTGCGTCTATCTGCTTTTCACAGCCTCTGTGGCAATCGTATTCTTTAATCTCGGACATAATAAGTCAAATATTGTTATCAGGCGAAATGATATATTCTGTTGCAAATGTCACAGAATATGAACTTGGCGTTCACATTGGCATTGATATGAACTATCGCCTGTGTAAAAAAATCGTATGCTTTCTGATAGAACTCAGGTTTCAGATTCTGGGCATACAGCCTGAGCCCGGACAAGTGCTCGGGCAGCACATAGCTCAGATCATCCATCCCCTGTCTTATCATGTATATTGATCGTAAAGTATCCAGAGCGCAGGTGCAGAATGCCTTCTGCTCCTCCTTGTTCATTGAAGCAATGGCGGTCCACTCGGCCTGCATTGAAACAAGGTCCTTCCTTATACCGTCCTGAAGCAGGCGCAGGAAAATGCTTCTGTGCTCATTGTCAACGGCTCCTTCCTCCTTCAAATTGAGAGCCAGCTGCCTTGCCTCTCCCCAGCTTCCCGCCGATTTTCTTGCAAGAACCAGAGCGGTTGACGCATCAACTCCATAGTCCTTTTCAAGCTGGGATGCAATCTCCTCCGTTCCTGCAGGCGGAACCTCAAGAATGGAGCAACGGCTCAGAATGGTTGGAAGAATGCGTTCCTTGCTCCTGGTAACCATTATGATATACGTACCCGGGTTCGGCTCCTCAAGTGTCTTGAGCAGTTTGTTGGAGGCAACCTCGTTGATTCTTTCAGGGAAGAGGATAAGAGCAACCTTCACATCACCAAGGAAGGCGGTCATGCTCAATTTGCGCATGAGGTTTGAACATTCCGTAACTGTAATGTTTCCCATGCGCCCGTCAAGGCTCAGGGCATCGTAAAGTTCGTTCTCGCTGAAGAAAGGATTAGAGGCGTACAGTTCCCTGAAGGACTTGTAGAAATCATCTATCACCAGCTTGTCCCTCTTCACATCCTTGAACTGGGTTGAAAGATTCACAGGGAAGAGGAAATGCAGGTCCGGATGTACGAGTCTCTGTGCCTTGATATCATTGTCCAGCAGGTATGAAGCAAGGTCCATGGCAAGCTGAAGGGCACCGTAAGAAGCCCTCTCGCTGAGCAGGAGCGCATGCGGCATCCTTCCGCTGTCAACAAGCTTGTGCAGATGTGACCTTATAGCCAGTATTTCCTTCAGTTGAACAATGTCCATCGACCGTTTATTTTACATTGAAGTATCCCTTGATGAATTCATCCTGCTTGAACAGGTTCTGAGTGTTCACGTCCTTTGTGGTACCATCCATTATTATGGTAATGCTGTTGCTGCTGCCCAGGAACTTCTTCACATATCCCTCGAATTCAGCCTTGCTGATTCCGCTGAGAATATCCATGAAATCCGAATAGTAATCCTTGTTGTCCATGTACTTGCGCTCAAGAACCTTAAGCCAGAAAGAACGTTTGGTGCACTGTGCCAGGAATGCAGCCTTTGTGCTTGCCTTCAGGCTGTTGAACGAATCATCATTCATCCCTCCCCTTGCCACGGAAGAAAGGATGCCATGGATATGGTCTATGCCGTTCTGTGCAAATGTGCTGTCCGACTCGAAACCGTAGTGCAGGCTTGCAATCTGCTCAGGATATGACATAGCCCTGTAGGATACATCAATGTTCGAAAGCATCCTCAAGCTCTTGTCACCCTCCAGCTGGTTCCTCAGATAAATCATTGACATATATCCTATGATATAATTCTTGAGCGATGACTCAGCGGCCATGTTCCTTGTAACGCTCACGAAAGTCCTTGGAGATACCATCTTGAACAGGAACCTGTAATTCACATTGTCCTTGTTCACGTAATTAGGAATCACAATGCTGCCTTCCAGATTCCTTGGATCACCCGGGATTGCGCCTATGCATTTCACAGCCTCGGCCTTGAGAGCCTCATAATCGAAATCCCCGCAGAAAATAAAGGTCCAGTCCGCAGCATTTGAGAAACGCTTGTTTATCTGGCCGTAAAGGTTTCCATAATCCAGAGCCTCGATGTTTGCCTCGTTGAGATTCTTCACAAAGTTCTTGTTGCTTACACCATAATACGCCACGGTATCACGGAAAGCCTCCTCAGGATCAACACTCTGGGTGCTTATATCGTAAATGTACGCCTTCTTCATTGCATCGTATGCGGCAGGGTCGCTGCGTCTGCGCATCATTATCATATATATGGCCTCAAGCATCTTGTATGAATCGGATTTGTCCGCACGACCGTTTATGTATTCGTTCTGTGCAGTGATGCCTGTTGAGAACTCAATGTCGTTGTAGGTGAACAGCCTGTCAACAGCGGTGCTCGACATTTCATCAAGACCTCCTATATACGATGCCATATTGATGAAGCGCTCCATGTTAGGAGTGACTCCCTTCATCAGAGAGTAGCCTCCCTTGCTTACCGCACGCACCTCAATTGTATCATTAGGCATTGAACTGTTCTTGAAAACCAGGGTGGCGCCATTTGACAGCTGCACTATATCCGCCTGCAAGGTTTCATCCTTTGTTTCACTGACGATGGTTGATTTATAATCCCCCAGAACCAGTACAGGCCAGGAAAGAACCTCGGCTCCCGCCGCTACCGGAGCGCTGAGAGCGGAAGAACTGTAAGATGAAAGAAGCCTCTCCTTTGACAGCTGCATCATTCCCTTTTTCTGAGGCATGAAACAACTTATGAGAGTATTGTCGCTGGCATTCAGCAGTTTCTGCGCATATGAATTCACATCATTCATGGATACCGAGTAAACCATCTCCTTGAGCATCTCAAATTTCATTTCAACGCTGGCCAGAGTGTAGCCATCAAAGAAATGATTCTTTATCCTGTTGAAATAAAAGTTGTTAGGAAGAGTGTTCCTGCCTCTGTACAAAGCATCGAGTTCCTTGAAATACAAGTCTCTGTTCTTGTGAACTTCCTGGGAATTGAAACCGTTCTTTGCAACGTTCTCTATCTCCGTGCCAATGAACGAAACAGCCGAGTACGCATATTCAGGAAGCGTTTCGAAACTTACACTGAAAGCATCGAGATTGGAAATGTCAAGGAATCGTCCCTTCTCCACCTTCAGGTTCAGGATTGAAAGATTCTTTCCCAGAAGACCGGCATTCAAACGGTCTGAAAGTGAACGCTTGACCATTTCATCGAAATACTCCTGCAGATAAGGAAGCGCCGTACCCCTGTATTTCCTGAGCAAAGGTTTCTTGAGGAACGCAATTGTAACAAGAGTCTTATTGTATTCCTTGTCTGTCTGTATGCTTACCTTTACGCCATTGTAATCCTTTGGTGTATAATAGTTCCTTGATTTCTTGTCAATTGACTTTGGAATGGTCACGAACAGGGACTTGATTCTTGACTCCATCAGCTTGAGATCAATGTCACCTGCAATGGCAATACACTGGAACTCAGGACGGAACCAGTCATAATAGAATGAACGTAGATTCTTTGAACTGTAATTGCCTATTGCGGCTGTCTGCTGAGGAGTCAGACTCTGATAGTAATTGCATTTAGGATACAACTCCTTGAGCAGAGCATCGTTCAGACGTGCCTGAGCGGTGTTCTCATTCGAGAGTCTTGCCTTGAGGAAAACGCTTTCCTCCTTTATGTCATCCTCATCAAGGTTGAGGGAACCGAGCCAGTTATAGAGAATAAGCAAGGTTGAATCCACCTGGTTCTCCGATGTGGTTGGTATATCCTTGATTGTATAGGCTATCTGGTCTGCTCCTGTTGAGAATTCAACGTTGGATGCAGGAACCCCGATGGAACTCAGGTATGCCTGTATCTTTGCATCATCGAAATTCCTTGTACCTCTCATTGTGAGCATCTCCAGCAGCTTGAACATGCCTTTCTGGCTCTTGCCCTCAAGGCTTGTCCCTACTTTCTGCAGAACCCCAACATCTGCCTTACCTTTTTGCGCATTATTTTTTATAAGAATGTAACTCAGGCCGTTAGCCAGTTTGCCGGAACATACTCTTGGATCGTCAGGAAGGTTCTGGGCATCCTTTACCTGGGCATTTGCAAAGATGCCGGAACATATCATTATCGATGCGAGCAGACAGAATATCTTGGAAAATACAGGTTTCATAAGCAGCTAATTTTCTAATCTTGCAAAATTACGAATAATAAACAAAATCCATTGCTATATCTAATATTTTGACCTGCAAAATAATTTGATTAAATTTGGCAGAATATTTGTAGGAAAATTCAAACAATAAAAACATTTAATAAATCAACTATCATGAAGATCAAAAAATTACTGTCAGCAGCATTAGTTGCACTTTTCGTGTTCAGTGGAGCACAGGCTCAGGACTTGAATGAAGCAACCGAATTGTATAACGGTGCCGTTACTGCATTGCAGTCAAAGGATTACAAGACATCTCTCACCAACATGCAGAAAGCAATGGAAATCGCTCAGGCAGCCGGAGATGAAGGAGCACAGATGGTTACAGACTGCAAGAATCTCATACCTACACTTATCATGCAGGTTGCAAAGCAGGAAATAGCAGCAGGTAATTTTGATGCAGCGCTTGCAAGTGCTCAGGATGCTTTGGCAAAGGCAACAGAATACAACAATGCAGAAGGTATCGAGGATGCAAAACAGCTCGTTCCACAGGTTTACACAGCACAGGGTCAGTCCCTTCTCAAGGCCGGTAATGCAGCCGGTGCTGTAGAGGCACTTTCAAA
>JAGHUC010000051.1 GCA_018065035.1 Candidatus Egerieousia equi
CAATGGAAGAACAACAGTGACAGCATTGCGGAGTCCAGCACAAACGTTGGCAAAATGATTCAGAAAAGCCTGAAGAAGACCTACGATGGCAACTACAAGGGTCTGGATACAAACTATATTCTGCTTCCTGACCATCCGTTCATAATAAAGCTGTCATACAACGGCCAGTTCTTCAAACATAATGTCTATGCCCCTGCTTCATCGAGCGGCAGATCCGGCAGGTCCAGCACCAATTCCGATATGGCCAACAGAATAGGCATAGAGGCTTCATACAGAGGTGCCGGCATAGGTTTCAATTTCACTGTAGGTAGCAGCAAAAGGAATTATCTGGCATTCACATATTATCATAAACGCTTTGGCGTTGAACTGATTTCACAGCGCATGAATGATGTTGCCTCTTTATTCAGGCTGAACAATTCAAGCCAGAATGATGCAAGCAATGAGGAGAGCATGGACATATCCACGTTCAAGTTGCACGGCTTCTTTGTGATAAATAACTACAGAAAATTCTCTTATCCGGCCGTCCTTACCTACAGTACCATTCAGAAAAGAACCGCAGGAGGCTTTTTTGCGACTGCAACATATTTCCATAGCTCAACTGAAGACAAGTTGCCCAAGACCGGCCAGACAGAGAGCCGGAAATTAAGATTCAAGGTCAAAAGCGATTTCATAGCCCTTGGTGGCGGATATGGCGTAAACGTAGTGCCGCAGCAGGGAAAAATAGTTCTCCACGCATCTGTGAATCCGGTTGTGCTCGTTTCTTTCAACAAGTCTTCAGATACAAGAGTGGGACCAATCACAAGGGAGGGGTCCGGAACAAAGGGTAATACCGAAAGCAAGACAAGCTGGAGTTTCAGAGTCCAAGGCCGTCTTGCTGCGGTATACAATGTGAGCGAGCGCTTTGTAGTTGGCGTGAATGCCTGTTATGATAACTTTGAAAGCACAGGCTCCAAGATATTCAGGACTTCCACAACGGAGGCCACTATCAGCGCTAACGTTGGAGTCCGCTTCTAGGACCTTACAGGCTTTCTCCGAAATCCTTTCTGAATTCCTCTGCAAGCTGCTCCTGCCAGTAGCCTATCTCCTTCATCCTTCCAAAGAAGAAGCGGAGGACAGCCGGCTCTTCGGTCCACTCCAGACCTCCTATGATGCTGCGCTTGTCCCATACCCATTTCACACGGTCTGCAACATACTTGATCTGGGAAAGCGTGAACACACGGCGCGGAACTGCAAGACGCAGAAGTTCCAGTTCGGCGAAAGGTTCGGTTCCATCAGGCTCCCTCTGCTCCGACATTGTTCCACGTTCCATTCCACGTATGCCTCCGGCAATGTACAGTGCCGCTGCAAGTGCTGCCGCAGGATACTGGTTATGAGGAACGTTCGGAAGAATCTCGCCCGCATTGAGATGACAGCCAAGACCGCCGGCAGGAAGTATTACAGGCACACCGTATTCGTGCAGTTCCTTTGCCAGATATTCAATGAAAAGAGGTCCCTGTGAAATGTATTCCATATCAAGCGATTCATACAGACCGACTGCCATTGATTCCATAGTGCGCACATCAATGCCACCGTATGTGAGGAATCCTTCATATAAAGGAATGAAAGGCTGCATCTGCTTGCAGAATTTCTCGTCCTTGGAAGTGATGATGCCTCCCTTTGCGAATCCAAGCTTGCGGGCGGAGAAGTAAATGATATCGAACCTATCGGCAAGTAGCCTGTAGATATCAGCAACCTCCATGTATTTGCAACGGGCCTCGCGGGTTTTCATGAAGTAGATGTTGTCCTGGAGCAGCGATGCGTCAAGTACAGAGATTACTTTCTTCTCGTGGCAGATGTCCGTTACAGCAAGCATGTTCTCCAGCGATACCGGCTGACCTCCTATGAGGTTGGTTCCAGCCTCCACGCGCACGAAAGCCACATTCTCGCTCCCAAGTTCGTCAATGCGGCTGCTGAGGTTTGCAAGATTGTAGTTCCCCTTGAAGGAATTGTTGCTGCATGGTACAAGTCCTTCCTTGTCAATCAGCTCCTCAACCGTGGCTCCGCATCTTGTGGCGTGCGCCTTGGTTGTTGTGAAATGGAAGTTCGTGAGCAGCACTTTTCCTGGTGCACAGTAAGCTTCAGCAAGAATGTTCTCGGCTGCACGGCCTTGATGCACAGGAAGAACGTAGTCTGTGCCGAACACGTCCTTGATGGCCTTCTTCACGCGGAGGAAAGTTGCTGATCCTGCGTAAGCGTCATCGGCCTGCAACGATGCTGCAAACTGATTGTCCGACATAGCGTTGACACCTGAGTCTGTAAGCATGTCCAGATAAACGTCCTTGTTCTGCAGAAGGAAGGTGTTGTTGCCGGCTTCCTGTATTTTCTTGATGCGCTCCTCAACTGGAATGAGCGTGAGCTTCTGGATCATTCTGACCTTGTGCATTTCGAGCGGAACCTGATTCTCACTCTTGTAGAACTTTACTGCCATAATCTTGTGCTTTAGAATTTTTATGCAAAGTTAGACAGCAAATAAACTTCCAACAGGCCTTGTTTTACGGGAATATATACCATTTTTACTGATTTTATTAATTTTGCACTTTGAATGGATAACCCCTTGCACCAATGAAAAGCCTTGGCAATATTGAAAGCTTCAATGCCTTCTTCCACCAGAAAACCACCCATAAGCTCATGAGCGTGGCCTCCTTCCCGTTTGAATCATTATCCACCGGCGATAGTATATCAATGAAAATGTACTGGGTTATCCTGCTCCCGGGGAATCCGGGGCTGGTCTTCACGGGAAACCCAGGCCAGAGCTTCAGCTTCCCGAGCTCCTTGAAAGCCTCAGGACAGGGCTGGGTGCTAGCCTTCTGCCCGGAGATGGTTAACGGTACAGGTCTGGGCCGTGATTTCTATATGTTCAACTTCTTTGATTACGAGGATATGGAAACATTGGAAATCAACGATATGGAGCAGACCGTGCTCGAAAATTGCTTCCAGAACATACTTGCGGAACTGAATGCCGATGATGATGACCTAACCAGCCACATGCTCCGACTTGGCATGGGCCAGCTTCTGAGCTACTGCCGCCGCTTCTATGACAGACAGTTCGGAAACAAGCGTCTGCGCACATCGGAGCTGATAGTAAGACTCGATACCATAATCAACGGATATCTGGCCGATGCAACCGACCTGAAACTGCGTCTGGGACCTCCAAGCGTAGCCTGGTGCAGCAGCCAGTTCCATCTCACACCCAACTATTTCGGGGATCTTGTGAAACAGAAACTTGGTATCAGCGCCAGGAAGTACATACAGACCAAAGTGGCCGAACTTGCCTGCTCGCTGCTGCTGGAACCGCAGAACTCGGTGGGGGAGGTGGCAGTGCAGCTTGGATTCAACTACCCGAATCACTTTACGCGCTTTTTCCGCCAGCAGATGGGTGTTTCTCCTTTGGAATTCAAACATTCAAAAAAAATGCCGATATTTGCAGAAACAAAACGATAATACAATACTATGATTAAGATAGCTCTCCCAACAAAAGACAGCATGCAGGTTGATGACCATTTCGGTCATTGCTCATTCTTCACTGTCCTGTCTGTGGAAAATGACAGAATTGTTGATTCAATAACCATTCCGGCACCCGAAACCTGCGGATGCAAAAGCGGCATTGCAGTGACTCTCCGTGAACTTGGCGTAGGCATCATGCTCGCCGGCAACATGGGCCAGGGCGCAAAGAATGTACTTGAGGCACAAGGCATTCAGGTTATCCGCGGTTGCAGCGGCAGCGTGCAGTCGGTCGTTGAGGATTTTCTCAGCGGGAAAATCGAGGATTCGGGCCAGGGCTGCAGTGCACACGGCCACGAAGGATGCCATAATAACTGATGCATCAGTCCATTTTTTTTGAGTAAATTTGCAGAACAAAAAGAAATACATTTTTAACATGAAATTTTTTATAGACACAGCCAATCTCGACCAGATCAGAGAAGCCCAGGCAATGGGCATTCTTGATGGTGTAACCACAAACCCTTCGCTTATGGCAAAGGAAGGTATCAAAGGCCATGATGCAATAATGGAGCATTACAAGACCATCTGCGGCATTGTTGACGGAGACGTCAGCGCAGAGGTGTTCTCCACCGATTACAACGGAATGATCAAGGAAGGAGAGGAACTTGCAGCACTTCACAAACAGATAGTAATCAAGCTCCCTTGCACCAAGGACGGTATCAAGGCTGTGAAGTATTTCTCCTCAAAAGGCATCAAGACAAACTGTACCCTCATCTTTTCCGTTGGCCAGGCACTTCTTGCTGCCAAGGCCGGAGCTACCTACGTATCTCCATTCGTGGGCAGACTGGATGACATTGCATCAGACGGTATAGACCTGGTTGCCCATATAGCTGAGGTCTTCAATTTCTACGGTTACAACACTCAGGTTCTCGCTGCTTCAATACGCCATACCCAGCACATCATCCAGTGCCTGGATGCTCATGCCGATGTGGCAACCTGTCCGCTCAAGGCCATTGAAGGTCTGCTGAACCACCCTCTTACCGATAAAGGCATTGCAACTTTCGTTGCAGACGCCAAAAAGATGACTGAATAAGCTCAGCATTGGAAAAGGATAATCAGAAGATATTGCTCATCTGTGATCTGGCAGGTTACGGAAAGGTGGCGCTTTCGGCGCTGATTCCCATATTCTCACACATGAAGTGCGAGACCTTCAACCTGCCCACTGCAATTATCTCCAATACATTCGATTACGGCAAGTACGACATTCTCGACACTACCGTTTATATGCGCAACACCATTGGCATCTGGGAGGAGCTCGGCTTCTCCTTCGATGCCATTTGTACTGGTTTCATTGCTTCCGAGGAGCAGTCCAGGCTCGTTTTCGACTACTGCCGCAAACAGAAGGAGAGAGGTACCGCCGTCTTCGTTGACCCTGTGATGGGCGACAAGGGTGTGCTGTACAATGGCATTGGCGAAAGCACGGTCTATTATATGAAGAAGATGTGTGCCATCTCCGACCTTATTCTGCCAAACGCCACCGAAGCCATGTTCCTTACAGATTTCCACTCGGAACGCAAGAACGGCTACAGGACCATTTTCTCGCAGGAGGATATGAACAGGATTGTAACCCGCCTTCGCGAAATGGGGTCAAGGAGCATTGTGATAACCAGCGCAAACATAGAAGGCGATGCCTGCACCATCATTGCGGAACCTGAATCCGAACAATGGAAGGCGCTGCCGTATAATGAAATACCGGTTGAATTCTCAGGAACCGGTGATCTGTTCACCTCACTCGTCACCTCAAGATGCATGCACGGCATTCCGCTTGAAACAGCCGTTCGCAA
>JAGHUC010000074.1 GCA_018065035.1 Candidatus Egerieousia equi
AACAATAATTTCAAAAATAAATTTGCAGGAAAAGAAAATATACCTATCTTTGCAATCCCAAACCGCAAACAACTGCGGAAAGTTCTTAAAACAATGGTGCCATAGCTCAGTTGGTAGAGCAAAGGACTGAAAATCCTTGTGTCCCTGGTTCGATTCCCGGTGGCACCACTTCAAAATGCCTCTCAGATGTCTGAGGGGCATTTTCCATATCCGGAGTTTCCTACATCTTTCCTACATCCCCGAAAATTCCAGCTCGGCCAATACGTCTTTTTGGCGGAAACTTTTTGTACTTTTGCAATATGTTATACAATAGAAAGATACTTATCTATGAAGTGATATCCGTGATATTGCTTCTGGCATCCATCATACCACTGATGGATTACAATTCCTTGGCGGGAATCAGAATCCCGAGCCATTACAATATTTCCGGTGAAGTTGACGGATGGTCCGACCGAAGTGTCTTCCTGAAAATATTCGTTGTAGAACTAATAATGTTCATTGTTTTTTGCCTGGCTCAACGATTTACACAGCTGATTAACCTTCCATTCAATGTAAACAGAAACAATCCTGAAGTCAGGGCGTTATTGATTGAAATGACCAGTGCCATAAAGATGTGGATAATGTCCGTTTTCACCGAATCGATTGTCTTCACCTATACGAACGCCATAGGCGGAACACAGATTTCCCCGGGCAGTCTGTGCCTTGTTCTCATAGGCCTGATGATGGCGCATCTGATTTATTATTGTGTCAGATTGTACAGGATGCGTGAGCGCTAGTCCGCAGCCCTTCATCAAAGATTGTTGAACCTGAGTTCTTCCGGAACCATGTTACCGCCTGTTGCCCAGACAATATGAGTGGCATTGCCCATTTTCCCTTCCAACTGATTCTCAGCAATATACCTTTGACCTTCCTCAGTTGAATGCAAGGCAATCACACCCTGATAGGCAGCACACGCACTAGGCTCTATGAAGACCTGCTCGGCTTTCCAAAGCATTTTCAGATACTCTCCAAGACGGCTGTCGTCAACAGTGGCCTCCCCGCTGAGCAGAGGATGTATTATTCTGCCTACCAGGGCCGATGGTCTTCCAACAGCCAGGCCGTCCGCCTCGGTCCTGCCGCTCAGGCCGAGGTCCTGGACCGAAATCCTGTTGTACAGTCCTGATGCAAGCCCGGCGAGCATGCACGGAGCCTGCACAGGCTCTACAAGAAAGCAATGGACATTGTTTCCATATATCAGTTTCAAGCCATAGATGATGCCTCCCGGTGCTCCACCAACTCCGCAAGGAATGTAAACGAAAAGCGGATGTTCGGAATCAACTGCAATCTTCATTGAATCAAGCTGAGACTTCACACGTTCACCTGCAACGGCATAACCGCAGAACAGATCGCGGGAATTCTCGTCATCTACGAAATAGCTTGAAGGATCCGCATCCGACAAACGACGTCCGTTCTGCACCGCCTTCCCATAATCGCCCTCATATTCAACTACCTTTGCGCCACGCTCACGCAGCAGATCCTTCTTCCACTGCCTGGCATCATTAGACATGTGAACTATTGCCTCATAACCAAGCGCCGAACTCATTATTCCAATGCTCAGGCCAAGATTGCCTGTGGATCCGACCTGTATCTTGTGCCTTGCAAAGAACTCCCGTGCCTTTGGCTCCGCAAGTTTCAATATACTATTGTCATGCACATGGGACCAATTCTCGTTGGCACTGACTTGTTGATTCTCACAATTGGAGCAACAAATTCCGTCAGAAACTGCAGGGGGTTTCTCCAATCTGTTCTCAGGAATTGAAGGAGCTTTAAGAAAACCGCCGGCAATCGCCAGATCCTCCGTATGTTTGAGCACCTCATAAATACCTCCACGAGCCTTTACCGAGCCTGATACTGGCAGGTGACTGTCCATCTTGAGCATCAGTCTGCCCTCGATTTTGTTTGCGGAGTCTGCGGATCCGGCCTCTGGATTCGAAATAGCTGATACAGCGCTTGAACATAATATCCCGTTAATGGCGGCCTTCATGGCGGGAGTTTCACGCAGCGGCGATTCAATGATACCTTGTGAAGGCGCAGTTTCCGGAAAATAATGCATAATCAGCGGAGCGAATCGCTTCAAACGCCCAGATGCTTCCCGCACCATTTGCGGAGTAACCTCACACGTCTTGTTTTCAACGCTGGATTCATTTGTTCCACACAAGGTCTTACCGGATGCCTTCAGCGAACTGCATTCCCTTGCGTCATTAATCCACAGAAATTCCTCAGCCGCTGCCACTCTGGCCAGCACCGGTCTTTCCTTTATCAAATTCTCGAACATATTACTGTCACAAACAATATTATTAATTTTTGCATCACAACTCCGGGTGCAAAACAAGCGTTTCTGCACCCCGTTTCACAACCATTACTCATCCAGCCGCCATTCAAATAACTTCCCGTGCCAGAAGCCCGTTTCCAGCATTTTCACTTTGGTTTGTGGCGGAAGGCACTGGAATATAAAGTGCCTTCCGCTTATTTCCGGGTGCAAATCAGGCGAGACTCACCTGGCCATCCTCAAGGCGGTAGCGTTCACCGGTCTGCGGGCAGGTGGCGTACTGTACGGATGAGGCTGAAGCGGCGGAAGAAGCTGTTTCAGAACTATCGCTGTGGAAAATCAACTTGGCCCCGTTGCGGCTTATCCAGCCCTGCTGCCTTGCAGGATTTCCCACCATCAGGGCGAATGCAGGGACATCCCTTGTGACCACGCTGCCGGCTCCTATCAGCGCATATTCGCCTATATTGTGGCCGCAAACGATGGTTGCGTTGGCGCCTATGGATGCTCCGCGGCCAACAAGAGTCTTCCTGTACTCATTCTTGCGGCTTACGGCGCTGCGCGGATTTATTACGTTGGTGAAAACACAGGAAGGTCCGAGGAACACATCATCGCCGCACTCCACCCCGGTATAAACGCTCACATTGTTCTGAATCTTCACATTGTTCCCAAGAACAACGCCGGGACTCACCACCACGTTCTGACCTATGTTGCAGTTCTCCCCTATCCGGCAATCGGACATGATATGGCTGAAATGCCAGATTTTTGTTCCTTTGCCAATGGTGCAGCCTTCATCTACGTATGACGATTCGTGCACGAAATATTCTCCGCTTTCCTGTGCCATATATCCACTTATTATTTCTTTTTACTTTTATTATCGCTCTTTTTCCCGCTCACCCAGTCCGGCCAGGCCAGTTTGTAAGTGAGGTCAATGATCTGCCCTTCGCGTCGGCTCATATATGAAGTCTGCCTCAACGGCGAGCGCTTCAACGGATTGGGCAGACAGGCTGTGATCCGCGCCGCCTGTGAAAGAGTCAGTTTTGCAGCACTCTTCCTGTAATATTTCTGTGCAGCCGCTTCCGCACCGAATATACCCGGTCCCATTTCTGCCACGTTCAGATAGACTTCCATTATCCGTTCCTTGCCCCAGATCTTTTCAATGAGGAAGGTGTAATACAGTTCAAGGCCTTTCCTGAACCAGGTGTGGGAGCCGAAGGTGAACACGTTCTTTGCAGTCTGTTGTGATATTGTGCTCGCTCCACGAAGTCTTTTTCCTCTCTCGTGCTCCTTGAGAGCCTGTTTTATTGCCGTTGTGTCAAAACCATTGTGCGTTGGGAACAGATTGTCCTCGCTTGCAATCACAGCCTTGACCATATTGCTGGAAATATTGCTGAGAGAAACCCAGGTCTTATGGGTCTCATACTTGCTGTCATCCCTGTACTCTATTGAGCGCTTTATCATAAGAGGAGTCACCCATACTGGAACCCATTTGAGAACCAGCACGAACAGAACGCTCAGCAGTATGAGCGTAAGAGGAAGTTTTACGAACAGAAATCTGCGGAACTTTTTCATACCGTCAAAAGCATCTTTAACCCAACTTTGCACCTGCCAGGTCTGACAGTTCGGACCTTTCACCCCTGCTCAGATTCACGTGAGCAAAGATCTGCTCGCCAAAGAGTTTGTCTGTTATATGTACCAGGCCGTTTGACCATCGGTCAAGATAAGGATGCTCAATCTGCTGCATATTTCCGGTGAACACCATTTTTGTACCTTCGCCTGCACGTGTTATTATTGCCTTGACTTCATACGGAGTAAGGTTCTGGGCGTTCTCTACAATAAGAAAGACCTTTGAGAGCGAACGGCCCCTGAGCAATGACAGCGGAACCATGTTTATCAGATCATTCTTCATATAGGAATCGAGTTTTGCCGAAAGTGCGGAATCGTCACCGATATGTTTCCTTATCACTTTCAAGTTGTCCTCCATAGGAAGCGAGAAAAGCTTGTACATCTGGTCAAAGTCAATATTCAGTGCCACATGCTCCAACTCCGAACCGGCTGTGCTTTCAGTCTTGCATGCAACCAGCACCTGGTCATACCTGTCAAGCTGCGAAATGGCGCTGGCCAGAGCAAGCAGAGACTTGCCGCTGCCGGAAACGCCCGTAAGGGAGACAAGTGAAATATTATTGTCGTTAAGCAAATCGAGAGCGAACTTCTGCTCCACATTCCTTGGCTTGATTTCGCAGACATTCCTGTACTGGATTGGCTGAATCAGGTCGTACTTCTTGTTATAGCGTGCAAGAAGGTCCGGTTGACGGGCTCCGTCCTTCAAAGGCCTGAACATTCTGAACAACTGATTTGCAGCAATATCCACTGACGATGGAAGATTCCGCTCAATCTCCGCAGACTTGACCCCAGCCTTCTCTATTCTAGCAAGCACATCCTTGCCCAGGCCCTTCACGGTAATAATGCGCGCCTCGTTCTGAACAATCTTCTCCTCCTTTATATGGTCCGACAGATAGTCCTGTGAAAGCATTCCGAGCGCGCGCGCCTTGAGCCTCAGATTCACGTCCTTGCTCACCAGACCAACCACCTTGTCCGGATTCTGGCTCTTCACCCACAATGCCGTGGAGAGTATCCTGTGATCCTGGAAATCATCCATGAAGCAATCCTTGAGCTCAGGTGGGAACGGATGGTTGACCTCTATTGCCAGTTTGCCAAGGCCGTTGCCCAAAGGGAATCCTTTGTCCATCCCATACAGGCGAGGATCGGAAATCCTGTCAATCAGGCGAACGAACTCCCTGGCATTGTAATTCACCGTGCCGTTGCCCTTCTTGAATTTGTCAACCTCCTCGAGAACCGCAATGGGAATCACCAGATTGTTTTCCTGAAAATTATAAATGCTCCTGTAATCGTGAAGAATCACGTTGGTATCAAGAATGAAGATTTTTGTCATAATTGCTCAAGTTTGGCCATTTAACTTGTAAAGTTAATTCCTCACGGCCGAAATTGCAAGACAAAAAAAAGAGAACGACTTCAACAATCGTTCTCTTTGGAGTGGGAGTAATAGGATTCGAACCTATGACCCCCTGCTTGTAAGGCAGGTGCTCTAAACCAG
>JAGHUC010000025.1 GCA_018065035.1 Candidatus Egerieousia equi
ACCTACAAGACCTGGGGAGCAGCCGAGTCATACGATATCTGCCTGAGTTCTTCTGTGTTCAGCACTGACAAGTGTGCCGAAATAATAGCCGAACTTGCAAAGAGCAAATTCGGCCGGTAAATGTTCGTTCCGGGTGCAGAACTGGCCTATTTGCACCCCGATTTTCTGGGATTGGGAATTAGCTGATCATCTTAAAAAAGACGAGCCGCTGAAAGCGGCCCCCCTTGAATGTTTTCACAACGGATGTTGCTTCACTTGAAAAAGGCGAAACTGATATGCAGCTTTCAACCTTCATCATGATATCTGAGGCCGTTGGATTGAAACTGGCTCTAACCCGTCAATGAAACTGAAATTTTGATTCAGTCCTCCGCAAGTTTCAATAGATCCTCATCCGCCTTGATTTTGCGGATGAGGGTTTTTATTATGGTGTCGAGCTTGCTGCCGCTGCTGTAGTCGGCAGGGCACCAGAAGTTCACTCTGTTCTGTTTGAACAGTTTCCTGGCAATCTTTTCCTTCTTCGCATTTTCAGGCTCGAAAACAGCCAGGGAAGTGCCTCCAAGCTGTTTCACCATTTTCATGCAAGGGACATCGGTCTCTCCATCTCCGAAATAAATCATGTTGCTGAACTTGACCCTCTTGTCCTCATCCGGCATGGACTCATTTATAAGTACGGAATCGCTTATACTGAAAATGCCTTTGTTTATCTTGTAGAGAAACTGTGTCTTGTTCGTGTAATTGATTGCGGAAGCGGGCCAGATTGCATCACCCTCTTCATTGTAGTAGT
Source organism: Candidatus Egerieousia equi (assembly GCA_018065035.1). Lineage (GTDB taxonomy): Bacteria > Bacteroidota > Bacteroidia > Bacteroidales > UBA932 > Egerieousia > Egerieousia equi. The sequence goes on from JAGHUC010000025.1 coordinate 785, forward strand.
AGCAGCTGGCGAATATTGCCTTGAACTTGCCGGCTATTGCCGTTCCGTCTATGATCTCCTTCATTCCGGAGGAGTTGATATAATGCTCAACAATAACGCCGTTCTCCCTGCCGTATTCACAGGTTCTGTCGAACCAGTCGAGCACCCCCTTGAAAAACTGCACGCTGCGCCCGTATTCGGTAAATGCCTCCCTTCTTATTGACAAACCCTTTTCCTTGGCTTTCTGAAGCATGTACAGCATGTAAATGAGCACATTGTCGGAATCCTGCTCCTCGGCCATCACCTGAGTGTGACCCCAGAAGTCAGACACTTCCTGGCCAACGTCAGGAATGAATGAGAACTCCTGCATGTTGCCGGGCGCCAGAGTTCCGTCAAAATCATATACCAGTGCAACAATAGGCAATTTTTCTTTCATGTTTCCGGAATTGGATTGTAACAATACACTTTCTAATAATCGGCCAGAACCTCAAGTTCCTCAAAGAAAATGTTCTTGAGCGTGTAGATTTCCTTGTTTGAATAGTCAAAGTTATAATGCCACCACTCGTCTTCATATTTGCTGAACCCAACGCTTTCCATAAGGTCACCAAGCAGCTGTCTGTTCCTTATTGCCTCTTCCGGAAGATCCATACATTTCCATGAAGCTTTCTCCGAGAAAGTGTCGAACTCGCTTGGCATAAGGCAATATGTGCTGTCGGCCAGATTGTAAAGTGCCAGATCAACTGCTGAACCTCTGTTATGATTGGAACCTGTGCGAGGAGATGCTACGAATGTTGTATCTGAATATACCTCCTTGAAATAAACGGTTGCGCTGTATGGCCTGTAGCCATCGTAAATGACTATGCCCAGGCCAAGTTTAGCCAGACTGTCAGCAACTATCTTCAAAGCTCTTGCCGCAGGTCTCACCAGATATGCACGTGGCATGGTATATACCTGGGTGCCTGTGAAATTATTATCGGTAGCGTAACGTATGTCAAGTATGACATTAGGTATGTATCCTTCAAGATTCACCAACCTGTTCAATGTGTCCTTTGCGGTTATTTCCAGATAATCCTCAACTGTGTTGAGAATATTCAGATTGTATGGATTCTCCTTGCTCTGCATTCTGGCAAGCAGTTCCGCCTTTAGAGCTGCGGTATGCTCTTCCTGCTTCTGCGCATTGCTCTTGCATGAAACCGCTGCAATTGCACACAGCGCCAATATCAAAATATATTTTTTCATGGAATTTGATTTGAATTATTATCACTGGTTATTAGAACAGATCCGAGAAAAGGTCAGGCTCTGCTTCCTTTTTCTTTCTTCTGGAAGAATATTTTACACCGCGATGGTTCATTGCATTCTCTGCGGCTTCTCTTGCTGCAGCTTCTCTTGCCGCATCTTCAGCAGCCTTTCTTTCAGCCGCCTCAGCCTCCCTTGCAGCCTGCTCTTCAGCGGCTTTCCTGGCAGCTTCCTCAGCAGCTATTCTGGCAGCTTCTTCCTCGGCCGCTCTGGCTACAGCCTCTTCATGGGCATTGTATTCTGATGTGAGCTTATTGAAAGCATCCTTCAGATACGAGAACTCATCAGTGGAAATGACAGCCTCGAGCTTGCTCAACAGATCATTCAGGCCTTCATTGCCTGCATCTTTCCTGATTGTGAGATTGCCAAGGGAGAAGTCCGGATTGGAATATCTGTAGTATTTCTTCTCGTAAACTTCTATTGGTGCGCCATAGCCGTTAACAGGATCACGCATGAACTCAATGTCTGCCTGCATTGTCCTGAGTGAAATCCTTTCATTTGATTTCAAGGACTTGGACAAAGCCCTGGTACATTGCAGGATAAGGTCGTTAAGGGAGTATTTCCTTGATTCGTTGCGAAGGCAGGCATCAATGGTCTTGTGCCTGAGCAAAGCCTTTGATTTAGAAATTGCGGACATAAACTTTTGTTTATTAAATCACTACAAATTTAATAAACAGTTTGCAATAAAAAAAAGAGACTTCCCGTTGAAGGATGTCTCTTATTAAAGATCTTTAATAAAAAAACCTTTCAGAAATTACTGAGCAACTACAGTTGTGTCAGCCTGAGCGCATGTGCAAGAATCGCACTGTGTGCATGTGCTGTCACATGTGCACTCTGTAGCCTCAACTACTTCCTCAACGATTTCTTCTTCCTGAGCGGCGTTGTTACCGCAAGCAACTGCAGCAAAAGCGATAGCTGCGATTGCAAAAAGTTTCATAGCTTTCATTGTCAAAAAATATTTTTTAAAACGTGTGCAAAGATATGTTTTTTTCCCTATCGTTGTATAGGATATTAAAAAATATTTTATTATATTTGAGAAAATGTGCATAATTTACTCAATTAATTGTATTTCAACGTATGAACAAACTATCAAGACGTGAAATGTTGAAGGCTGGAGGAGCATTGGCCGCTACCTTGGCAGTCACTGGTTCCCAGGCTTTTGCAGCTGATGCAACAGCTTCCGAACGGGTCAAGTCCGGCAAAAGGAAAATCATGATAATAGGTGCTCATCCCGATGACCCTGAAACAGGTTGCGGCGGAACAATGATAAGACTGGCAAAGGCCGGACATGAAGTGATTTCCGTCTATTTCACCAGGGGCGAACGCGGAATCCCAGGAACAGGTCTTGATGAATCGGCAAGAATAAGGACAGCTGAAGCAATTGAGGCCTGCAGGCTGCTTGGTGTGAAGCCGGTATTCATGACTCAGATAGACGGTGACTCCGAAATCACACAGGAGCGTTACAATGAAATGCATAAGCTCATTGAAGATTACAAGCCCGATATAGTTTTCGCCCACTGGCCGATAGACAGCCACAGGGACCATGCGAATTGCTCAAACCTTGTATTTGACGCCTGGATAAAGATGGACAAGCCTTTTGAACTGTATTATTTCGAAGTTTGTTCAGGAATCCAGACAATGCAGTTCTATCCAACGGATTTCGTGGACATCACTTCAGTTGTTGAACTCAAACGCAAGGCTTGTTTCTGCCACGTGAGCCAGGGGCCTGAACGCTGGTATGAAAAGGAGCACGGCCGCATGGAGGAATTCCGCGGCATGCAGTCGGATGTTGAATATGCCGAGGCTTTCGTCAAGTTTCAGAAAAGTTCCTGCGATCTGCAGAAACTGCTCAATTGATACGGAATGTTACAAATAAATAATGCCGGCCATATCGTGACCGGCATATTTTATGTTTTATTTTGATTCATCAAGCGAACAGGCCGCTGATCCAGCAGCAGATGCTGCAGAACTTTCCTGTGAACCACAGCCATGCGAAAATTCCTGCGAGAATCAGGACAATTGCAAATATTGTCCAGAATATACGTTTTCTCCTGTTCCTGCGCATCTGCTTTGCCACTTCAGGATCAATGAGCTGAAGTTTAGGGAACTCGGCCTGGCTGGTAAGAGTGTTGCCGAATTTGATCTTTATGAGAGCAGCGGCATTGACCGCCCAGTCGTTTGCATTGAGAATAGGAGCGAGGTTGCGTTTCCTCAGTTTCATCCAGGCAATGAACATGGATGGTCCTGAAATGATGATTATCAGTCCGAGAATGAAGAGGAGAGGTGCGAACCAAGGGGTCTTCAGGTAATTGAGCAGACCTGTAATGGCGGTCAGAATGAATCCCAGAGCCAAGCCTATGGCTGCGAATATTCCTGCGAACTTTGCAATGTCAAACGGAGCCTTTGGAGCTGGAGCCTGACCTTCTGCGGCATTTGCAGTAGCGCCTTCGGTATTTGAGATAAGGGAAGCCGTTGATGCTTCCTCCTTGTCCTTGGCGGACTTGTTGAGCTTTTCTGTTATCCAGTTCCACAAACGCTTGTAAGGCATCCAGAAAGCCTGTCTGATGCTGATAGGATTGGTGATTACATTGGTTATGGTTGCATCCCAGTCATTGCCCTGCCTGTCATAGAACAGACCATGCTTGCCAGGAGTGAGGTATTCAATGTCTCCACGTGTTACGGCGGCTGCAATCATCATGCTCTCTCCTGTAATTCTGTTCACGCAGTTGCAATATACAAGGAACATTCCGCTCATATCTGCAGAATCAAGCTGCTTGCCCATGTCGCTGACCTTGATACAGAGATCGCAGCATCTCTGGTCTATGTAAAGTTCTCCGGCCTGGAACATTGATTTCTCATCTTCCTTGCGTGAATAGAAATCATTGAAAGTTATGTAGTTCCTGAGGAAATGGTAGAAATGTTCGTAGAGAACTACGAAATCCGCAAGTTTCCCGATAGCCTGGGCATCCGCCTGCTTTGCTTCATTGAATGAGTTTGCATTCTTTGCAACCTCCTCTTTCCAGGCGGCATATTCACCAACTTTGGCTTCAATTGCGTTCCACTGGGTCTTGTCAATTGTTACAGCACCCGGATAGTCAACGGCAACCGCCATTTCCTTCAAGGTCTTGAACTGAGCGGCCCAGGCAGGGTTCACAGGCTGGTTCATTGGAAGCAGACCGTCCTTAGAAAGCTGTGTCAAAGGATATGATGCTATCTCATCCCAGCAGGTGTTTGTGTCCTTCTCTGCCAGAAGGCCTATTCTCTCGGCGGATACATCGAGTTTCTCAAGACTGGCATTGTTGAATTCAACGAGTGAGCAGCGGATAAAATAATCGTCAACCTTTGCCTTGATTGCCTTAACGGCATCAAGAACGGCGTCGGAGTTTTCTCCGTATGGAAGCACGCCTTCACTCTTGGCTTCTTCTCCGGCCTTGTCTGCAAGAATCTTCAAGGCTGAATCAATTTCCTCCAAAGACACTGACTGTTTCTTTTCGCCCAGGAGTTCGAACACTTTATCAGCACTTGCCTTGAGCTCTGCACCGTTTGCATCCTTTTCGTTGAAAAGATCAAGTGCAATGCTGTTCTCGCCGCGCAGGATGCTGTTGGAATCCTTCAGAGCACCGGTGAGCAGTTTTGCAGCGGCTATGACCTCGTTGGCGTGAATCCTGCCGTCCTTGTCACAATCAAGAACCTCAAGCGCCCTGGCATTGAATTCGAGCCCCGTTGCAGGACAGCTCAATACAGTCCACAGTTTCTGATCCAGTTCTCCAAGATGTGCAATGTCTTCTCCCTTGGCAATGTTAACGCGGCTCATTCCGCCAACATTGCAGAATGTCCATTTGTAAGTGCTTTTACCCATAACTTTTTTAGCTGAAAATTCTTTTATGCAAAAATAGGATTAATTTTGCAATTATATGAAAACAAATGATATTCATAGTTTCAAGTTCCACGAGGGCAGGCCTGATTTCCTCGGCGCTACTGTGATGGACGGAGGAGTGAATTTTGCAATCCGCTCCAGAAACGCTTCATCCTGCACCTTGCACCTGTTCGAACTTGCGCATATCAGTTCAATGGAATCCGGAGCCATAACTGCAGATAAGGCCGCCGCTTCCATAGTCTTTCCGCAGACTTGCCGCTTCAACGACACCTTTGCCATTTTCATAGAAAATCTGGACTTCACAAAATATTTATATTCATACACTTTCGATGGTCCATTCTCCCCGCAGGAAGGACACTTGTTCAACAGCAGCAGGCTTCTGGCCGATCCATACGCCAGGATGTACAGCGGATTCGACAGATGGGCGGAACTATCGCAGGTGGATGAAAAGGGAAGGAGAGTGGTGCTTTCTGCAATTGTGGAGGGGAAATATGACTGGGGCGAAGAGAAGGCTCCTGGTCTCAGGGACTCCGAACTTGTGATTTATGAGTTGAACGTTCATAATTTCAGCTATGGGGGAAGCAATGAGCCGTTGAAAGGTAAACTTGATGCAGTCCTGGAAAAGATACCTTATCTCAAGGACCTGGGTGTGAACTGCGTTGAGTTGCTCCCGATTTTTGAATTCGATGAACTTGACTGCAAATACAGGGCGCCTGATGGTGGCAGGCTGCACAATGTCTGGGGCTACAATTCCATAGGTTATTTTGCACCAAAGGCTTCCTATCTCAATGGTGGAACGGCTGAGGAGAAGATTGCTAAGTTCAAGGATTTCGTGAAGGAGATGCATGCCGCAGGCATCGAGGTGATTCTTGATGTGGTTTACAACCATAGTCCGGAATATGACAGAAGCGGGGAGTATATCAGTTACAGGGGGATAGATAACAAATCGTATTACATCCTTTCTCAGAATGGCGAATATGTGGATTATACAGGCTGTCACAATACAATAGACTGCAACGGCGAGCTCGCGCGAAGAATGATTATTGACAGCCTCTGCTATTGGGCCGCTGAGTTCCACATAGATGGTTTCAGATTCGATCTTGCATCGGTTTTCTACAGGCATTCAGACGGTTCCGCCATTGTGGACGAAATCTCAAGACATCCTGTCCTCTCGAAAGTCAAGCTCATAGCCGAACCTTGGGATGCGGCCGGACTGTATCAGCTCGGAGAATTCGGGGCCGAAAATGCCGGCAACAGGTGGAGCGAATGGAACGGCAGGTACAGGGATACCATACGCAGATTCGTGAAAGGGGACGGTAGCGTGCTGTGGAATCTCAAGGAGTCGCTTTGCGGATCGCCTGATCTTTACGCAGGGCAGGGCAGAGGCAGCAGGGCTTCCGTGAATTTCGTGACTGCTCACGATGGCTTCACACTCATGGACCTTGTAAGCTTCAATTCAAAGCATACCCAGGCTAATGGCGAGGATGGCAGGGATGGCTCCGATGACAATTTCAGCTGGAACTGCGGTTATGAAGGCATCATAACTGATGAAATGCCCGCTGCATGCGGAAATGGTATTGACCCTGAATCATTGATAGAAGTGAACATTCTGAGAATAAGGCAGATAAAGAACTTCATAACCCTTCTTATGGTGAGCAGGGGCATACCAATGATTCTTGCTGGTGATGAATTCGGCAATTCGCAGAAAGGCAATAACAATGCATACTGCCAGGATAATGAACTATCGTGGGTGGAATGGGAGAATCTGGAGAAGAATGCGCGGATTCACAGGTTTTTCAAAAGGATGATTGCTTTCAGGAAGGCTAATCCCGTGCTTTCAAGCCCGGATCATTATAAATACAAGGCTTGTGAATCAAATGCTTACCCGGATCTGTCCTGGCATGGTTGCAAGGCTTGGAATGAAGATGAAAATTACGGAGGGCTTTGCCTGGGAATGCTTGTAAACTGCAATGATAATCCAAATGAAGCAGGTGCCGCGCAATTCATCTATGTCCTGATGAACATGCACTGGGAGGCGCACTCTTTCGAACTGCCTGAAATGCCAGGTGGAATGAAATGGCGTGTAGCTGTCAATACCTCCATGCCGGAGCCTGAAGACATATTCGAGACTGGCTGCGAACCCGTGATAGAAAACAAAATGGAGGTGCTGCTTGGTGCACGCTCCATTATGGTTCTGCTTTGCAGATAGCTACTACCCTTTGTACACGACGTCCTCAATGCTTGCAGGGAATTTCTTGCTTTTGTCGATGAGTTCCCATTTCTTTGAGTAATGGACTTGCCAGACAATTTCATCCCTTGAGCGTTTCCTCTTATTGTAGTAAACCAGCCATATCAGGAATGACTTGAGTTCATTGAGCAGGCCCTTCTTGCAGAATGAATCAATGAGCGCGTCAATGCGGTCAATCTCAGCCTGCTCTTTCCTGACAGCCTGATATTTGTTACCAATCTTGTTTATGTCGTATCTTCCGTAAATCACGCCTTTGTCCTGAAGCAGATACGTATTGTTCAGATTCGAATATGTATTGAAAACGCTTGAACCATTAGTGATGTAACCACTGTCGTTAACGGTGTAGAGCTTGCCTTTTGAATCCTTTTCCCTTCTGATATCAAAACAGTCAGTCACAGGTTTTGGAGATGATGCAAAGTAATTGCCTGCGAAACCTGAACTCTTTGTTGAAATGAGTGAGAACAGTGATGGAAAATCAGAAAGGGAATAATAGTTGCTCTGAATCTTCTTGCCATCCTTGAAGAATTTTTCTTTCCAGAAGTTAGTCTGATACTGACAGAAATCCTTCTGAAGCATGGCAAGCAGCATTATGTCGTTGAACCAGAAGCCGGTGAGGTATTCCTTGGTGTCTATGCCGGCATTGCTGAAGAGCGTGTAAACCTTATTGTCATAATTGTCAATTGCTTTCTGATCAATATCAACTTTGTATGACTGGTTGTTAGCCTTCTTGAACTTGTTTGTGAACTTCTTGTGCATTTGTGAATAACTGAAGTTCTTGAAGTAGTCCAGGAGCTTGCTCTCAGTGCTGTTGGCGTTGTTCTTGCCGTCATTCAGTATGTTGTCCAGATCAAAATGGAAGTACTCTTCATTCAAATGAAGGAAATATTCCGTGAATTTAGCAGCACATTTACTGCCCGGAATACCTTTCATAAGGTTATCCAGAGTCCCTTTGGCATAGTTTCCACAGCCCATTGTAAGTGAATTGTCGAAATGAATGTCGTAGAAACATCGTTTTGAACCGGCAGAGTTGTTGAACATTATGAGTATGGTGGCAAGTTCATGCCCTTCAGTTGTGGAAAAATCCACGAAGCCGCAACATACAGGGGAAAGGTCACAGACATGGCCTGACGGTATTTTCCCAGTATATTTGTCAATGGAGAGTTCAGTAGCCGATGCACAGGTGTGGAACAGCCTTGAACTCAAGTCAATGACTTCATATTTCCCATCAACCAGAGCAGGCTTTATTGCAATATTGTACTGCGATGGCAATTGAGCCAGTTCGTTTCCGCTTGAAGCGGGAGCGGCAGGAGCAGGTTTCGGTTTGGTTTCCGGTTCAGGTTCGGGCTCCGGCTGCTGTTGTGGTTGTGGTTGTGGCTGCGGCTTGGTTTCCGGTTTCGGCTGTGGCTTGGCAGTACCTTCAGCAGTGCCGGACCCCTTGTCAGGATCAGGACTGAGTTCGCCGCTTGGATTCGGCTGATTGTCGGCATTGTAGAATTCGGCGAATACCAGAGGTCTGACAGGACCCTGGTAGTCCTTGAGCAGATCCTTTATTTCAGTTCCATCCTTTACATGATTGTATGCACTGAATTTTGGTCCTACCTGACCAACTGATGAAGATTCGGCAATCTTGAGGTTTATTGTATTGTCATCTGGGTTGGATGTTACCTCAACTATTATCTTTATGTGAAAATGATCTCCCTTGCTTATGTAAATGAAGTCTCCTGGTTTCGCATCCTTCAATTTGAAGTGAATGGTATTGTTCAGTTTCTTTGGAGCAATGCTGGTGGCATTGGACTTTGTGCATCCAGTGTAAGTATAGATTCTGTGAGTGTCGCTTTTCTTCTCACTGTCATAATATTCGTCCAATGTGGCAAGCTGGGCATCCCTTGCAGCAAACATTGATTCCATAATGAACGATATGGCTCTTGTAACGAATCCTGAGCAGTCAACGCCAATTGCGTTGAGTCTGAGCATTTCCTTCATATTGGACGGATGAAGTGCCGTTTCAATGCTGTCAACAATCTTTCTGACAGATGCAGGCGAATTCTTGCCACCTGTGTATTCTCCTTTACGCAGCAGCTGGAAGTTATAATCACCCTCTCTGTCAATCTGAAGTTGCTCAACTATCTTTTTGATGGCATTCCAGTTACTGCTGTCACTTCTTTCCTTCGGTTTTCCTGTATCCTTCTCAATTCTATACTTGTCAGTTGCAAAACCCCTGTATTTGCTGGTGTCCATGTAATAAGGAGGATATATGATTTTTGCAGGATCCTTTGAAATATTCCAGGCATTCATATATTCGCGTAGTCTTTCCGTAATGAATTCATGAATGCCATAATGGTTGAATACGAGCTTGCCTGACTCACTTTGGAAACAGAAACCTGCCCTGGTCCTTGTATCGGGAATGAATTTTGCCTTTGCCGCCATCCATAGACATAAGAGTTCCTTTTTCAGGTATTCATCATTGCTTCCGCTGCTGTTGGTGAATCTGCCAAGTTTGCTCCAGTCATAATGCTCAATGAACCATGCAAGCATAAGTTCAAGCGGTTTTCCATTTACAGGACAGTTGCCTTGAAAACCAAGGCAGACCGCCATTGGAAAAGTTGAGTCGAAGAATTGAGCAGTATCATTTTCATCCTTGAAGAAATCCGGAACCAGAGAAATGACAAGGTTCATATTCATGAAAGTCTCCCCTTTAAGCCTCTGCTTCATCTCATTGAGAAAGTCTGTATCAGGATATTTGTTTCCCGAACTGCAGATCAGAAGAACCTGTGTATCGGTGGATGGTTTTTCAAGTGGATTTGAAATGTCCTTGCATTGAACATCGTATTCGGAGAGAATCTTCTTGATACTTGTCCTGGCTTCCTTGTGCCTTGGACCTTTGAGTTCCTCCCTGTCCATTGCCTTGTAAATTCCGTGGAATTCATCAGCGACTTCCGATGATTCTGTCCATACTGATTTCAAGGTCTTGCGCAACAATCCATTGCAATCAATCAATTCCATTTGAATTTTCTGACTCATATTCTTGAAATTTACAGAGTTAAGTTAAATTTGGATGCCAATGTGCGAGCAGTGTCCTCAGAGAGGCTGCGCAACTTGTTCATCATTGAATTAACAAGCATTTCAGCTTGATGTGGGAATTCCCTGGCCATGTCCTTGGCACCCCATAAGTGAGTGAAAATATCATTCTCCTTTTGAAAAGGGTCATCCACCAGTGGAATTATTCCTATTCCCTTGCTTGCTGCATGCATTGCAAGAAGTCTTTGTTCCGCAAATACCATCTGCGATACATTCTCCATTGCAGGTTCATTGTTGCCGGTCATGAAGTCCATTGCATGAGCAATGTAATCCTGTTTGAAGTCCTGATTGTTGAAATATGCAAATGCTGTGTTGCATGGTTTTTCCTTCCAGTTCCATTCAGGATTGAAACTGTAACCGGGACGTACTTTCAAGTCCTCCTTATTCACATAACATTCTATAAGTTCCTCCCTGTGAAGAACACTTATGCTGTCCTTTTCGAAAAAGTTGTCCAGATTCTTCCAGATAATCAGGTCCGTGTCAATCATTGCAACGGGAGCGCTTTCCTCCCTGAGGGCAAAAAGTTTGGATGCAGCCCAGAATATGCTGTGATTTATATCAGGCATATTCTCAAGAACCTCAGTGTTTATACCGGCATCCCATACATCAAGAATGCCAATGTCCCTGTAGTATTCATATCCGTATGAGTCGGTAAACAGACCTACAGGTCCGTTCGTGTTTCTCCACATCAGGGCTGAAAGAGCGGTGCAGATAACTTCAAACGGCCTCGGACTGTATTGGAAGTCATCTCCCTGCCGCATTCTGGCTCTTGCGGGAGCAGTGCTCAGGATATGAATGGCTTTTGTCATTTTTCCACTTTTATGAGTTCATCAAACATAAGTCCGCTGTTTGCCTGATACCCTGAATTCTTCTTTGTGAAGCCGCTCCATCTGAATTTGCGGCCTTTAATCCAGCGCGTCATCTGTGCTGTTCTTGTGACCTTGGTTCCATATCCGAGAACTTCCTCCTCGTTGAGGAATCTCGCTTTGATACGTTCACATTCCTTTCCATTGGAAATGAACTTTTCCTTGATGCAGGCCAGAATTTCTCCTGAAGGCCTTACGGAACAATATTTCCCGTTGTACCATAAAGGCATCCTTCCTCTTCTGAACACTGTCTCCCTTGTACTCCCTTTGATATGCTGCGGTATGAACGGAATCCAGTTGACTGGGACTCTGTTCTGGAACAGATAGGAATATTCAGCGCTTTCTTCAGGCTGGACATCATTTCCATTCTGTCTGTCAACGGCTTCGAGAATCTTTTCGGAGAACGAGTCTCCGTTGAATGTGCCGGAACATCCATCCGGAATAATACTCTCTATGCCCCAGATCATGTTTGTCATTTCATCTCTGAGGAAGTGTACTTCCTCAAGAGGCTGGCTCTCCTCTGTTCTGAGTACAGTAGGGGCGAAGAGGAGTCCTCTCGATGTTGAGAAGTCATTGTTGGCTGCATCGGGGGAATATGCAGACAGCCTTGAGTTGGAGAAGAGGGCCCATCTGTTGCAGAAACCTGTGTCCTTTGACTGGCAATCAACTTCTTCCGGTGTCCTGTTCAAGAACAGATGTTCCCCGAAAGTGTCTTCAATCACTATTCCTTTTACATCCAGGATTGTACCAAGTTCGGCCTCAAGTGGAATTACCATCCAGTCATTGCTGTACATTGATGTGTACTGCATAATAACCGCGCTGGCAAGTTGTGAGACGTCCTGGTTGGAGTAATTGCCGAACTGAACAGCCTGATTCTCGAATTCCCACAATCTGCGCTTCGGCGCGCATGGGAAAGTTGCCGGAGAAGGCAGGTATGAAAGCAACTTGTCAAGCGCCTTGCTGTCCTTGCCTGTTGTCTGTCCTGCATGATCGAAATTGTACCATGAAAGTCTGCCGGAGCTGTAATCTTCAGCCTCATACCTGTCATTTCCTGCAGTTATTCCAAGTTCGTATGCAAGCTTGTTCTCGTTCCAGAAATCAAAACTGTCCGGTTCAGCCGATACCGGGATATATTTTTCACGGTACCAGTTCCTGTATAGAGCGAGAATGCTGTTGGCTTCAGCCCCAATGGAGAGGTCCTTGTCCTCAAATACAGCCGCCCCATCAAAGCACCTTCTTCCATATACAGCCCATAGCTGTTTAAGACGGTCATTCTCTGATACCTTGAGGTCTTCAATGCTATCGCCAGTGGAGAATGAGAAATCCTGCAGAGGATATCTGGTGCGCAGGAGTGCATTTATTTCTTCGGACTTTGATTTACCTAGTTTGGAAGAGAGCATTCTCTGCAAGTGCAGGGCCGATTCAATCCTGATGGCAGGGGTAATGGCATGATTGCGCTTTTCCACTTCATATTCAAGCGGCTTCTCTGTGGAGAATGCCTTCACTTTTCCATCATGTGTTACTGAATCAATGCTTTTACGTGTGGAATGCACCTTTACCTTGACGGCAGTTCCACAGTCATTTGCCTCGAAACGTCCGTACTGCCATTGACGGCAGAGCATCCAAAGTGGGTCAAATACCTCAAGTGAAAGGGCTGTTGAGTAGTCCGCCATCCTGGTTCTCGGTTCAATTCTATAATTCTCCGAGCCTTCCCAAATTCCGCGGGAGCGTATTTCTTCTATACTGATCTTGCTCATGGCTTATTTCATATTAAGGAACTGTGCGAGGATTGATCCTCCTGGCATGTAATCGAAAATTGATGCGCTGAACGCATATTCAAAGGCTTTCTCCATCTGTGCCCTTGACATTGAGCTGGCATTGTATTCTTTTGATACAAGGTTTATTTTGCGGTCCGAGAGAAGAGGAAGAATCTTTGAAAGCTCCTTGTCTTCATATATTATGTCAGGATCAACGGCTCTGTTCATAAGCATGAATCTGGTGGAGTCGAGAATATCGGTCACATGCTTGAAGTCCCAGTTACTGTTCTGCGGATTGATGCTGAAGTCAGGATACGTTGCCAGAAGTATTGCCTGAGGTGCTTCTGCATCGGGTTGGTCCATACGGAACGCCATGCCTGCAGTATGCTTTGCGTATGGAATGTATTCCATCCAGGAATCAATGACAAGACCTCTCATAGCGCAATCTGCATGTTCGAAAGCCTTGCCATTGAGTACCAGCAATGAGTCGGCATCATCGAGTTCGGCTTCCTGCGACACTTCTGCTCCGAGCCATTCTGAAGAAACTGAACCTGAAGCTTTTTCCTGATAAATGAATGGAACACCGTTGTTGTTCACACCTGCAATCTGCTCGAACATTGAAAGTGTGTTCCATTGTTTGAGTCCAGACCTTACGGCTGCCGTTTCCTCAAGCCAGTCTGCTATATCCTTGATATTGCTGTAACGGCTTATGCCTTTTTTCATGCTCAGGCTTATGTCTTTCCTGTGCACTTCACTAACAATACCGCTGATTCTGAACTGTGGAAGAATACGGAATGAGTCAAGTGTGAGTTTCCTTATGGCATCACAATATGACTCGCTTCCATTCAAGGCAATGCCGGCTGACTCATCGAGCCTTGACTGTATCATTGCACTCAAATTACTGATTCTTTCAATGAATGTTTTCTGAGCGGCAACGGCCTGGTCGTATTCAACGCGCTGACCGATTCTGTCGTACGAAGAAAGGAAGAGTGCAGGCTCATATTTTATGGAAGCGTTCAGCATTCCGGATTCCACGCATTGAACGGAAAGGGAGTAGAGTCTTCCAAGAATTTCATCGTCAAATTCCTTCATCTGAAGCGCTTCGTTCACCAGATTATCAATTGACATTTTGAGTGATGAAAGGAAATCTTTTGCCAGTTTGAGCCTTGCAACAAGGTCCTCCATGTCAATGCTGCTTTCAACTTGCCCGTCGGATTCAGTTCCAGGAGCAAAGTCGCTGGCCTTCATGGCCCTTGAATTGCAGACAAGGGCTCTTATGGCAGATATTCTGGTTCTGTCCTCATATAGGGTGAAAATGTTTTCATCTTCAAGCGGAAGTATTTCTCCTGATTCAGTTTCTGCAGGATCTCCCGTAAGAATGCGCAGTTTCCCGGTATATATTCCTTTTTGGGATCTCCACTTTATTTCCAGCAGGTTCTTCAGGACATCGGTATGGTCGGAGATATACAGATATTCTTCAGGGTCAATGTCCATTTCCTTCAATGAACTGCGACAGATACCATTTTCACCATCAATGTAGAAGACAATGTTTTCAAGGGAGCCGAGCAAGGTTCCAACCCATTCGTTGACTCCCGGTTCTGCCATTGCCAGCAGGGCCAGAGGACTTGAAGAGGCTTGAGGGACAGCTACTGCAACTTTATGAGCTACTGCAACATATTCCATAGGAGTGCTGAGTATGGCAGGGTCCGGAACATTGCCGCTTCCTTTGGACATGAAGTTCGATATTGCGCCGAATGATTCCTTGTCAGAGGCTACAAGCCGGAATACGCCTTCGCCAAGAAGAAGGTCGTTCAAGGCATCGTAGGAGTCCTGCATCCTTTCAATCATAAGGAAAAGGACTTTGAGTTTACGTTTGTCATTCAGCAGTTTGTCCTCCTTCAGTTCTTTCAGCCATTCAAGTGAATCGGAGTTCTTTTCGAGCCATAAGGAGATGCGCCCGATTTTGTCATCATTATTACCATAGTTCCATCTGTCCATGAAGGAGTTCAGAAGAACTTCTCCGTTTATCACTTCCATTGTGTGGTTGGAAGCACGTCTGTCAAGGGTCTCTATGTCAATTGACTGCGGGAAGAACTTTCGTAATGGATATATGTAGGCGTCCATCTCAACCCCGTATCTGCTCTGCGCTTCGTGCAGGTATCTTTCAAGATCCGATCCGAGTATAATTCCGGTGGACATTCCGTTCTTGACATTTTCAAGCATTCTCAAGGCCTGGCGGGCGCGTGCAGAGGAAAGATTAATGCACATATGGGAGTCTCCATTGTGGCTCATTGTGTTGGTGTATGCACTTCTGAGAACTGCAGCTGTAAGGGCATGCTGTATTGAAGGTGCCATTACATACTCACCTTTGTCCTTTCCGCTGTGTTCCAGAATCTCAGTTCCTGAAGGAAGTTTCATATCCTCAACTATTGTTGAGCTGTCTTTTATGACAGAGCGTGCGTTCCTGCTCAGATTGAATACCCAGCCGTATGCGCCAATGGCCGGGACAATGCTCTTTCTGGCCTTTCTCGTTTTGATGAGGCTGCATATCACTCCGGTATACCAGGCATCAAGCCTGTAGGAGAACAAGTCAATGAATTCACCAATCAGACTGTCTGCCTGTTCTTCGCTGAGCCATGGCATTTCCTTGCATAAAGCAGCTCTGATTGCGCTCTTTTCAGTCAAAGGTGTTACTGCATCGGAAATAAGGGTAGGGCGGAAGAAATCAGAATCATCCAGCATACCTATGATTTGCGGTCCTTCTGCACCTCTGTCCGCCAGTAACGGGCTGTCAATCATATATCTCTTTCTTGTTTCAAGAGAGCGTGCATTCTGTGAAACCATCTTGAGATAATTCTTCTGCGCATCGTCGCCTTTCATTTTCTGCGGGCTTATCACTTGTGAGTCCCTTACGGCCTTGAACTTGAGTCCCAATTCATAAATGGTGTCGTAAACCAGCATTAGATTGACCATGTCCTTGTCTTCGGCGCTGATTGTAGCCCTCAACTGGCTGTAGGCCGTGACTGGCAGTATTCCATAAGGCTGGTCACCTATCCTGAAGGCTGGCACCGTTCCTCTGGCTCTGACATATTCCGTTACGAATCCCTTTATGAAATCAAGAAGTTCCAGAATCTTAGGGTCTTCTGTGGTAATGTTCGGTGCTATGAACTGGTCCCACAGTACTCCCATTGCCATTGATGCATCCCTTATGCTGAAGTTGTCATAATTGTCAACTCTGGCAAAACAATCATAGTAGTTCAGGCCGAGCAGATTCGATATCTGCAATCCGTCGGTGTCTGTTATCCCGGGGTCTTTTGCATAGCAGTGCTCCACCTCAATTTCATAGCGGCGCTTCATAAGGTCCTCAGGCTTCTTTTCTTCCGGTTCCGCTGCACCATCAACCAGGTTGGTGGGAGTGGCAGGCTTCAGGAAAGTGAGTCCGTCGTGTGAGTAGATATGTCCTTGGAACAGTTTTGACAGTGAGTCCGCATCAAGTGTTGATTTGCCCTTGACACCAAGAACGTATATGTAGTTGAATTCCGTGTCAATGTTTTCAAGCGGTACAGTGATGGCCATTCCAGCTTCCAGAGCTTTGTCGTAATCAAGCATCCATGCAATGGAACCATTGCATTCCAGGTTCTTGTCCTTGTCCATTGTGAAGCCCGATGAGCCATCACCGGGTGCCAGGCCGAGCACCAGATTCCTTTTTACAGGATTGCTGAAAGCATAAAGCACTTTCGATGGCTCGGATGCATTTCCCTTTGTTTCTCCAAAGAAAACAAACTGTTCAGGAAAGATTGATGCAGTCGGGAGTTTGGGCCTGCCGCTTTCATTTATCCTTATGGTAGGGAAGAACACCTTGTTCTTTTTGTCTTCAAGATACTTGCCGACCATTTCCTCAAGACTTATCCTTTTGCCTTCGAACTGGCGGCCTATCCTTTCAACTCTTACGGACATTGACTTGAGCTCCATGTAATCTGTGTCCCAGATGTCCATCACCCTCAGATTGCCTTCATACAATGACTCGAACCTGGCATAGAACTGTCTGAAATAGTACAGTCTTGTGGAAAGGTATTCAATAACCATCATCACCTGGTCATAGAGATAATCCACAATGAATTCGGCGTTTCTCAGTCCGTTCTCAATTACTGAAAGGTTGCTGTCAATCAATGAAAGATATTTCTCAACGTCCTCTTCATTCTTGAAACGTCCTTCTGCATTTATGCAGGAATTCTCATCGAGCAATGTTTTACCAAGACAGGATATGATGCTGTTGCAGGCTTTCTTTATGGCAGGCATTTTAGGGTAAGGCCTGCGTCCGAGATAGTCTTCAAGATTGTATGGCCTGCACATCCTGCAGATCCATGAAGCCTTTTCCAATGAATATTTCGAGCACAATACCTGCCATGCCTCGTATTCCCGTTTGTGGTCAGCACTGGCAATGAACCATTGTATCCAGAAATATTTGCCATCAGCCACTTCCTGAGGAGTCAGCGCTTCGTTATAGTAATCGTGCATTATTTCATCAGGGAAAATGCGTATGCACAATTCCTTGCACCTGCGGCCCTTGTTCCTTTCCCTGTAATGAGTTTCCAGCCTGAGCGGGAACAGGAGCAGAGGAGTGTCTATTCCTATCCTTTCAAGAATTCTGTAGAAGTTTATGTCTTTTCCTGTATAGCTGCTCATGATTTCATCGATTTGAATTGGTAAGGAACAATGATATGTGTTTGCCGTATCTGGTAGGAGCGTTGACAAGCGCTTTTGCAACAGCTGCCGCCTGATCCTGGCCTTCAAAATTCACCGAGGTGTCAAAGTTAAGGTCCTCCACGTGTTCTTCAAATGTGAGAAGGTAACCATAGTCGTTCTTTGCAGGATTGCCCATTGCCTGCTGCAGCGGGATGTCAAAACCTACAAGCATAATGTCTTCATTGAGGAAGGTAAGCATCGATGGTCTTATGATTCCGAGCCCTTTTTCAATATCCTTGCTGAACTTGACCTGATTCTTCCCTGCGGCCTCCGCCTTGCTCAGGTAAACATCAGTTGATGGATATTGCTTGAGAAGTTTGCCCTTGATGGCAAAAATCAGCAGTCCGGCCTTGGATTCCAGATGATTGGAACCAAGTTCCCCATCCCAGGCATGCACAGGCTTGATGTCAAAATACCGCCCGTTCGCAATGCTGTCTTCACCTGTGTCGGAATCCCAGAACTTCCTGAAGCAGGATCCTCGCTGGTCAGTTGGATATTCCCTCCATAGAAGCTCCCTTCCCATTTCGGTGTTCATTCCGCAAAGGAAGGCTTCCTCGAATGTTGCGTTGCTGAGGAAGAGTGCAACGGAATTGTCGCTCATTTCACTTACGGCCGGAAGAATGAACTTCTCGCTCATAAGCTTGAGATAGTAATAAGTTGGTTCAGGGAAAATAGGGTAGGCTATGATAGGATATCTGGTCAGCAGCAGTTCATCAAGGTATTCCTTACGCAGCTTCTCACCGATTTCACTGTCCTGGAAGAACAGTCTGTAATATCCTTCAGCCGCCTTGATCATCCGTTCATACGATTCCTTTGTGCTGTCGGATACAACGGCAGCCAGACTTGCCGCATCCTTCTGAGTCTGTTCCACATTGTTCTGCGCCTTGTCTCCAGCCTTATTCCCACTTGCACTGTACCAGCCTGTATGTGTCTTTATGTATTCCAGATTGTTCTTGAACTGAACCCATATCTGGAGACAAGGAAGTTCATACAGGCTTCTGCTTCTGCAAACCATATCCCTGGCAAGGCAGGCGATATCCAGAAGGATGTATTGAGGCCTGTTACAGGAATATGGCTCTATCTTTTGCAGGAATATCTGAGGAGTCCCCACAAAGAATGATCCGCTTTCAACCTTGCAGCTGAGGTTATACCAGTTCACCGCATTTCTTACAAAGCTGTTGTGGTTCAAGTATTCCTCCCGTATTCTGTCCCAGTTGGCAAAATAGATAGGACGTGTCTTTCCAACGGCAGTGACAAGTGTATATGGACCGAAACAGTCTGTATATATTCTGTCGTAAAGAAATACAACATCGTAGATATCCTTCGGACTTCCTTCTGAAGAATAGGAACGGGAGAATTCAACACCTTCCATTGAAGAGAATCCAGCTGCTACGAATTTCTTGACCTTGGATTCACTGAGAAGCTGGCCGTCCAGTTCCTGATCCTGAATCGATTCATTTATGAGAGCTTCGTCAATTTCAAAGAATTGTCCCATAAGTTTCTTGAAATTGTCGGAAATCAGCAGCTTGAAACTTTCATTCTTCAAGTCTTCAAGCTCCTCCAGACTCATGCTGCCCGGAATGTCATATCCGGCAAACCTGTAAGTCTGGTTCCTGACAATGTTCTCCATCAACGATGTGCTGTCAATATTGCAGCTCTTTTCCGCGAACCTGGTTCCAAGTCTGAAAGATGGAGAGGCAAAGCCGGCCGGAATATCATTGTCCTTAAGCACAGACTGCAATGAAACACCATCATTGGCTGCATTTTTCATGGTGCTCAGATATTGCATCATGTTTGCAATGAATTTCTCATCCTTGCCGAATGCATTCATTGTCTTTCCAACAAGTGAACTGTTGGCTCTCAGACTCAGCAGTCTTTTATACAGCTCGGCATTCAGGGCATTTACAGCTTCAACCTGCTTCCATGCCCTGTTGACAAACTCCTCCTGATGATTCTGAACAACCTTCCTGCCCAAACCGGCAACAGCGCGGTTGTTGATGTCCAGGTTAAGGCTGTCGAGCCATTCCTTGTCTTTTTCACCAAAGCCGGTGCTCATAGCGTGTCTTGCTCCGTAAACCGGAGGCACAATCATTGGATCATCGCTGTCCTCCATTGGATCCACCGCATTTCCCGAAGAACTTATTTCAGCTCTATTATCTTGGAAAACAGGATTTTGAGAAAGAAGCGACTTTATGTTGTCATACAGAACCTTTTCATTTTTCTCCACTGGCGATGGGAATGCTTCCGGCTCTTTCCAGTCTAAAGTCCTTGTGGCTGCAGGAAGGAGAATGCTCTTTCTTGAAGGCTTGTTTTCAAACAATTTGTAGTCAAGACCTTCGCCCATATGAGCAACATCAACATCTATCCCGGCCTTCTTGCATTCAATGGCGCTGAGCTTCTCAACCATAATGTCAAAGGTGTCCTCACCGCTTACAAAGTCCCAGTTGTAATATACCGGGAAATCGAATGGTCTGTAACCGTGCTTTGCCTTCTGGCTGGCATAGTCTTCCTCCCAGGCAGGCATCTGCGCCAGTATTTCCGTATGGTTGTCATTGTCAAGCCCTCTTAATCTTCCTGTTTCAAAGGTGGGAACAAGCATCGCAGTATAGGATGTGGACGGTTCCAGTGAGGCCGAACCATTCCTCAGGGATATGATTCGTGAAAGCAGCGGTTTCGTTGCACTGTCTCCCTGCGCATGAGCTGTTTTATAAATTTCGTATGGATTCAGGAAGAGCTCCTTGTAGTCATTTTCACTGCCATCGAAAGTGAAGAATTTCTTACCATGAGAGTCACGCTTGATTGAAATGCTGCTGCTTTTTGCTACAAGCATAGCTATCCATGGACGCAATGCCTTGCCGTTGGGAGCAGCCGGTGAGTATCTCCATGGAAAATCAGGCTCCCAGAATTCAATGTAGGGATAGAATTGAACCGGGAACGTGTCACTCGCGGGGGCAGGCACAACTTTGCTGATAGCTGCACCGTTTATGCCAAGAATATCTCCGGCTCCAACGAACTTCACGGGCTTTTCGTGAGTCATCTTCACGGGCTCATCCGACTCCTCATCAACTCCGAAAGCGTTGTATTCGGCAATGATATTTATTTCAGGACGTTCCAGCACAGAGGCACTGCATTCGCCAAATGTCCAGGCGTCCTTTTCAGCAATGCTGTTTCCAAGTCCTTTCCTTACCCACGAAAAGAAATATGTCTTTTTGTCTTGCATAGTAGTCCCTATTTGTTTAGATTCGATATCAGGTCAGAAAGGTCGGCATTCATATTCCTGTCAATTTCATTGATATATCTAGTGTAACCGTCCGGTGTACGTCTTGAAGAAGGCCTTCTTGAACTGCTTGTGGAAATGTTCCTTGGAACAGCGCTTTCCGTGGCTGTCTTCTTGCTCTTCTTCTGACTGACTGCAGGTGTCGATGCATCATTCATCCACTTGCTCCAATGCAGGGCATCAATCTCCTGCACCTTGAAGTCAGGCTGGGCCAGCTCGGATTCCACAGCATTCAGGTATTTCAGGTCCTCACCTGCATTCCTTACGCTGAAACCGGATTCCATAGCAACGTACGATGGAGAACTGAGCTTTTCCTCCTTGCTCATTTCATGTATGAGAGATGGAGCGAACGATGAGTGAACAGGAGTATGTGAAGCCTCAATATCGCCGCCTCCGAATCTGACATCCTTGAGTTCTATCCTTGTAATGTCTCCTGGAATCGATTCACCATACTTCTCAATGTCTTCAGATACAGGAACTGCATTCTGGGCGAATGAGATATTGTCGAACGGATTCATTACAATCTCCTTTCCGTTATATGCTGCAATGCTTACGAGATTGTCCACCAGATCGCTTCTTATGATGCTCCAGTTCTCATTGTTGTAGAATTCATCCTTGAGCATTGTCTGCAAGGATACGTACTTCTTGTCTGAAATGCTCTGGCTCTTGCCCCAGGTTTCGGAGAAGTCAATGGATATCTTCACAAGGATGAACCAGAACGAAGCGGAACCCTTGATATGCCATTTGGCCGGGCCTTCAACATCAAGTGCGAGAGAAACTGAAAGCAAGGTCCAGTCTCCGCACTTGACAGCAACACCTACTCCAACGTCGAACATGAATGCGAACGGATTGAACTGGAACAGGGTGTTGAAGTACATATAACCTGACAGGCCGAATTCATCCCATCCGATCTGCAGTCTGGCATCCGCACCGAACTGAACAGTGTTGGATGTAACTGCAAAATATGCCTCCAGACCTATTTTCAGGATGGAATAGTCGAGCTTCATTCCTATTCGTTTCATCTGGCCCACGTTGAAGCCGGCTTCAGGAACGTATTTAGGATGGAAACCACCGGCTGAGAGCAGGAAGCCCTTTGTGCTGCCTCCCCAGTATATCCTTAATGCAAGGCTGCCATAGAAATCGATTCCAACAAGTTTGGTGTCAACAAGTTCGGCATCAAAGTCAAAGCCTTTTGAAGGATCAAGATTGGCCATGAAGTATGCGTTCATGGACAGCAGTTTCTCTGCTGCATCGGCAAGCTTCATGTGAAGTCCGCCGAACAGGGTGATAGTTACAGGATTTGGAGCCTGAACAAAGAGTCCGAGGTCTATGACAAATATTTCAGCCCAGGTGAGCTGTGCCATCACTCCAAGGAAGAACTGGTCTTTCTTTACAGGATAATAAATGGAGAGGTTTGAAAGTATTTCGTCCAGATGGTCCTTGACATCCGTGACAAATACAATCGAACCAAGGGAACCATCCCTGACAGCAAGCTGGAGTTTGTCGGTATCTATCCTTCTGTTCAGACCGAGGGAACCGCCAACTGCTGTAAGACTGAATCCCAGGCCAATCTGCAATCCCGGATGGAATCCTACGTAAAGCGCACCGAGGAATGAGAATGGAGCTCCATCCTTTTCCTTTGTTATCAGTTGGAAGAAAGCGTCGGCACTGCATATTCCAAGTATGCTTATGCCGGCCATGCCGGTAATCTCTCCTGTTTCACGGTTCCATTTGAGAGCTCCGGTTCCGGTGACTACATCGGGGACCTCAATGCTTATTCCAATACCGTCGGGGTAGGTTATGGCAGGAGTGAAATCAAAGTCTCCCATGCCTCCGTCCTTGCCAAGAATGTTGCAGCTCAGGCCTACGCCCATGTCGGCGAATGAGAAAGCAACACACTTTAGGTCGGCGTTGAACGATGTCTTTATATTGGTGAGGAAGTCACCGTCCTTGATGCCGAATTCAAAGAAATTGTTCTTGAACTTGACAGCACCAAGATCTATGTTCTTTGTGATAGGTATGCTTACATACAGTCCTCCGCCTATATCGAGTCCTTTCTGCAGAGAATAGCCAATATGGAAGTCAACAGGGATTACAATGTCGCCATCGAGTATTTTATTGAAGAGTCCGTTGAGCTCCTTGAGTTTCAGCTTTATTATGAAGTCCTTTATTTCACATAGATAGCCTATGTCAAACTTCTTCTCCTTATATGAGAGTTTGAATGTCTGAGGGTAATTGGTTATTCCCAGATCAACGATTTCGGAACTGAAAATCTCCTCTTCATTATCATTGTCCTTACCATCTCTTCCGCGGGCGAATTTCAGGCTTGCATCAAGCTCGATGGAAGACAGATCGGCCATTGGAATGACTTCAAGCTTGAAAGGAGAGGATCCCTTTGTAAAGAACAGCCCTATCTTGCCATTCAGATTGTCCGCCTTCTGTTCTCCACCATTCAAGGCTGCGCCTCCGCTGATATTCAGGTAGTGCTTTTCGCCTATGTTAATGTTCTTGAGCAGATTGCATTTGATTACAGGAATGATGTACAGACCTGCCTTCATTCCATCCTTGGTCGGTTTCTCACCTGCGTATGCAACAATCTGCAAGTCAAAGTTCTTTTCCTTGTCCTTATGGTTGACAAGCGTTACTGCCAGGAAACGGTTCTTTGTGTCAAGTGTGTATTCAGGAAGTTTTATGCTGTCAAAATCAAAGTCAGGAAGTTCAATCAGACCATTAAGCCTTTCTATTATGCCTGCTGGAATTGATTTGTAGAGACTTGCCGCAAACTTCATTCCATCTTTCCAGAGTTCCGGATTCTCCAGTATTTCGGCGGCATCCTTTATTTTGAGTACATCGCTTACCAGTGTTTTTGCAGAAGGCAGAAGATCGTTGATGACAGGTGCACTCCATTTCCTGATGTCGGAATCAATCAAGTTGGCAAAAGGCTGGATGACAATTTCCTTCAACGATTCCTGCATGCTTTCCCACCAGGCTTGTGATATTTCGTGGGCGAATGCTTCAATCCTTGCGGCATCAATGTCATTGCCTGTATATGTCACAGCGTCCGTGATAATTGCTGTTGACCGTTTAATTACATTGTCATGGAATTTACCCGTGTTGAAAGGCAGGATGTCTTTCAGGTCTGAAGAAATCGTTTGCAGGAATGAATCGGTACTGAAGCCCGAAGGACTTGTGAACTTGAAGTCGGTTGTATCAGGAACGTTCCTTGTGAGGAATGCAAGTTTCTCTTCAAGCATTTCCATTGCATTGCAGAAATGTGCATCAAAATCCTTTCCAACGGCATTTTCCAGGCTGCTGCACAATTCTTCAAGAATCTCAGCAATGAAATCATACGATTTGCCGCTTCTGCCCTGCAATATATATTCTTTAATCTTTTCAGATGTTTCTTTTCCGAAATATTCCAAAGCCTTGTCGGCGCCAATCATTGCCAGAGGTTCCACTATTCTTTGGCTGATCTGCTCGGAAAGGCCGGAAACGGCCATTTTCTTCAGCTCCTCGATTTCAGGAAGCAGTTCCTTGATATGTCCGTCAAGCTGGTCTTTGAGCAGACCTAGTATTCCGGAATCCTCAGCTCCTTCCTCATATATCATGCCTTCATCATCCTCAGTAATCAGGTGGTCGCTGTGGTTGAAGTCATTGAATGCTCCGCTCATCACTCCCTTGAAGACAGAAGCCGTGCTCTCGAATATCTTGAACCTGTCGTCAAGCAGAGAAAGCATATCATTCATGTCGGAGATATCAGCCGCGGCGAGAGGATTGCTGTGATCCTCCATGCGGCTCCTGATTCTTGCATCAAGTTCTGTGAGGAACTGAAGAGGTGAATCTATGCCTGGTGCTTCATCGTTGAAAGCCTTGGCTATTGCAAGAATCTTGTTGAGGATAATCTGGGCGTCACCAATGTTCCTGATTCTGAATGTTGATTGCAGGTAATCCAAAGGCTCAGTGAACAGCTGTTTCACCACGTGCCACTTGAAAGTGAGAATCTTGACCTGTGATGTGCTGAGGACATTGCTGTCCGCAATAGCTGCCGGTACAAATTTCATGAGGTCAATCTTCCTCTCCTCAATTATGCCCAGCAGATCCAGAATGGAATAAACCTTGTTGAAAACCCTTGCAATGGAGTTGAAATCCATTGAAGAGGAGAATGAAGCCAGCCTGGCTCTGGCCACTGCAAGTTGCGATTCCAGGATAGGAGGGATGTTGTCCTGTACCTGGCAGAAATACATTGCTGCCTCAGCTCTTGCCTTGGTACGTGCCTCGTTGATTTTTCCCTCAATCTCGGATATTTCCTTCTGGATGCGCTGCATGTCTTCCATTGCCTGACCTCCAACAGCCTGTTCCAGAACATTTGCACCCTGTTCTATCAGCCCCTTGATATCGTCCATGAACACATCCTTGGAACTCTTGAGAACGAGTATGAGAATGTAGTCCAGAATCCTCTTTCCAAAGGCCTCGGTCATATAGGACTTCTGAATGAACTCTCCAAAGTTCCTGAAATCCCTGGCAATGCTGTCCCATTCGATCTGGGAGAACTTCTTTACAAGTGTGATTATCTCCTGGACCAGATCCAGAACAGCTTTGATCTTGCCGGCGTTGCCTGGCAGTGCCAGTTCAACTTTCAAGCTGCCGCCTTTGAATTCCTTGTCCAGGACCTTTTTGAATTCACCCTCGTCAAACAGTTCTCTGGCTGCTTCCAGGCCTTTTCCTGACAAGTCAAGGCCTTCAGCATCAGAAACGAGTTCCTGTACGCAGTTTCCCAGTTTTATGGAAGAGGCAACCAGGGATTTTACAAGGTCGAGCAACTCCCCTGATTCAGATGAGGAAATATCGTATCCGAGTTTGGATATGATTCTGTTGATGAATTTGTCAATCAGCTCAAAGTTCTCCTTAGCTCCGGCTGACTTGAAACTTTCCCATGACAGGCCGTCGGCATCCAGCCCGTCCAGGAAGTCCTTGACCATAGTATCTTTCACTTTTGAAAGTACCAGGCCGAATTTAGCTATGAAACTCCCGACAGCTCCGTCAAGAATGTTGTCCTGGCTTTTGTTGTCTCCCATAAAATATAATTGTTTCAGCTTGTATCTTTCTATCCGGCAATGGCGTCAATCTCCACCAGTGCACCTTTAGGAAGGGCTGAAACCTGGTAGCATACGCGTGCGGGTGCTGCTTCAGGGAAATATTTTGCATATACGGCATTCATGGCACCGAAATTGTTGATGTCGTTGAGCAGAACGCAGGTCTTTGCAACATTTGAATAGTCCAGGCCGGCTGCCTTGAGTATTGCACCTATATTGTCCAATGACTGCTTTGTCTGGGCCTCGATTCCTTCAGGCATTTCACCTGTTGCAGGATTTACCGGAAGCTGACCTGAAACATATACAGTTCCGTTGAGTTCTATTGCCTGTGAATACGGGCCTATGGCCTTTGGTGCATTTTCTGTTGCTATTACTTTTTTCATATCTGTTGTATTTTAGAAATTATCGTTTACTGTTCAGAACCTTATTCCGAATGTTGCCATTACATTCGTGCTCTGTGTGGAAGCTTTGAACATTGAAGTATTTCCGGTCTCGAAATCGTTGACAACAACATTAGCACCGAGAACGATGCGTTCGCTTACATTGTAAACCAGACCTGCTCTGTACTGAAGGCTGAAGGTGAAGTCCGCCTTGTCATCGTATTTGTCCTTGAGCAGCTGCATCCATTCATTCAGCTTTTTAGTATACTCTTCGCTTGGGCTGAATGAATTTCCTCCTTCATATTTCAGAGTACCGTGGAATGAGGTCAGCAGTGTTGGAGTGACAGCGGCATGCAGACAAATCTTCCACCCCGATGGAACAATGTTTATTCCGTATCCTGCACCGAGAGCCAGCTGATTGCTTTTGATTGTAAATCTGTTGGCATTGTAGACAATCTGATACGGTATTGCCTTGGAAGCATCCGTGCTGCAATGGAAATATGTAGCTGAAACAAAGAAGCCTCCAGCAGTTTTCTTCTGTATTGTGCTGAATTTCAGAACTGCAGGGTAGGAGAATCTTTTTGGATTGATTACAAAGAATCCTCCTATCTTAAGACTTTGCACATCAACACCCTCACCATCACGGGTGCCAACCTTATATGGATCCTCATCACCGTACACAAACTCACCTGGACTTCCATTTATCCTTTGATGTGATATTTCAAGACCGAAACGTCTTGCGTAAAATGAAAAGTCAATATTCCTCCTGGTCTTGTTCCCAAGGGCGAAACCGAAGTTCATGCCCAGCCCCCTGTAGAAAAAGCCCAGGTTTATGCGGTGGGTCATATTGTTTGTAAGCCGCAGTGAACTGCTTTCAAGTTCCGGATGGTCAAGACTAGGCGCATACATTGTATGTCTGAAATTCAGACCGAGATACGATACATTTATCAGGAACGGATGCTTGGGCAGAGCCACGTAGTTTGTATCATATCCTTTATAATTCATTACATATATGGTCCTGCTTATTTTCTGAACATTGGTGCCGAATTTGGTTTCGCGTTCAACGCTGCCGTACATCCTTTCTTTCTCGAGTACCTTCCTCTGCTTTCTGGAAAGTATGGTGGAGTCCTGAATGTCCTGCGCAAATGAATTGGTATCAATGCCAAGAATTATCAGCAATGATAGCAGAAAGTGAAATATGTAATGACAAGTTTTCAAAAGAATTAAAAATTATCTAAGAATTTCCCTACTGCGAAATTACAAAATAATGACTTAAAATTAAAATCCCGGCAGTGACATGCAGATTGTAGGAAGAAGAAGAAGGAAGCCAAGGACAATGAGCAGAAGGATGAATTTCCAGACCCATTTAACCCATACGGCGTAAGGAATCTTTGCCATTGCCAGAGCGGCAATCAGAACGCCTGAAGTAGGGGTTATCATATTGGTGAATCCGTCTCCGAACTGGAAGGCAAGCACCGTGGCCTGTCTGGAAAGACCTATAAGGTCTGCAAAAGGAGCCATTACAGGTATGGTTATGGCAGCCTTGGCAGTGGCTGAAGGTATTGCCAGATTTATCAAAGTCTGCAATCCGTACATCATTGAAAGCGCTCCTCCCTTCCCGCTGTCTGCCAGTGACAGTTCAAGTGTGTGAAGTATGCTGTCCATTATCCTGCCGTCACGGAGAATTATCACAATGCCGGCGGCAAGTCCAATCACAAGTGCGGTTGACATTATATCCTTTGCACCCTCAAGGAATGATTTCACAATATCGTTGCCGCTCAGTCCTGTGGCAATGCCTATTGTAATGGCCATTGCAAGGAAAAGAGCTGAGATTTCAGGCAGATACCATTGGAAGGCAAGAACTCCTATGATAAGATATACCATTGTGAAACACAATAGGTTAAGTACGTAGAGATGTACGCTTTTCCTCAAACTCACAACGGAAAGCCAGACAAAGAGCAGCTCTGCGGCAGGCAGCAGCCATACAGCCCTGAAACTGCTGTTGCCAATTGAAATCCTGCATCCGGCCGAGTAAGCGCAGGTGAAAATGCTTATTGCCAACATGGCGATAGCGAATGACATCCACGAACTTCTGTTGGTATATGAAGCCGTGCCTTCGTCGGATGAGTTCAGATTCTCCCTCCAGTACGAATCATAACTGTACATTATTGAAGATTCAGGATTGCGTCTGACCCTGGCGGCATAGCAGAGGACAACTGCAATGAGAATGGCGGTGAGCACCAGCCAGCAGAAGAATCTGTATTCCATACCTGAGAACATTGGTATATTGGCCAGATCCTGTGCAATTCCTATTGTGAAAGGATTGAGGAAGGCCCCGCTGAAACCTACGTGTGCCGCAACATAAACCAGGCACAGACCCGTGATGGAATCATAACCCATTGATATTGCAAGTGGCACAAGTATTGTCACAAAGGCAATACATTCCTCACTCATTCCGAAAACTGCGCCGAAAAGGGAGAATACAATCATTATCAAACTCATTATGAGATTGTGGACGCCAATTTTTGCAAGCAGTGCGTTGCGCTCAAGCTTCCGTGTCCAGACAAGAAAGGATTTGATTCCAACCTCCACCGCGCGGCTCTGGTTCACCATCCAGAAACTGCCGCCTATGATAAGAACAAATATTATGATAGGCGCCTGTTTTGTGAATCCGTTAAGGAAAGCCGTGAAAATCTGCCAGGTCTGCGCCTGGGCGGGCTGCTCAACGAACGAGGTGCTGCCATCAGCGTTATGGATGTATTCACCTCCGGGAACAAACCAGGTGGCAATTGCGCACAATGCAATGATGGCAAAGATAATGATGTATGTGTTGGGGAATCTCTTTGGGTTCATATTGATTTAAAGCAGGAAGAACATTGCAACACCGGTGAGTGTAACCAGCGTGCCTGTCACTTCCTTCAAGGATATCTTCTGTTTGTTGATTATTGCGTACGGTACGATTATGAGCACGGGGGTGAGTGCCATGAGAGTGGATGCTATTCCGGCCTTTGCATATTGAACAGCCATCAATGAGAGGGAGACACCTATGAACGGGCCGAATATGGTGGTGAGGGATGCGAATGTCATTCCTTTCCTGTCGCGCAGTGCGGCAACAACCTTGCTGTTGGAGTGCATCAATGATATGATGGCGAAAAAGCCTATGAATCCGAAAATGGCTCTTATCATAGTGCCTGCGAAAGGTACTGCGAACAGCAGTTCCGATGAAGCATCTGCAGGAAGGACGCTGGCATAGTGGTCAAGACCTATCTTGCTGAGAACCAGTCCAATGCCCTGTCCTATGCCTGCTCCAATCCCTAATAATACACCCCTGACAGGCAATTTCAGTTTAACCTTTTTCGAGCCCTTGTCCTTGGCCAGAATGGAAATTGCTATACCGCAGAGAGTTACAGCCATTGCCAGCCATGACACTCCTTTCATCTGCTGGCCGAGCATTATCCAGCCTGCTATTCCAGCAACCGGCGGTGCAAGAGTCATGAACAACTGTCCGAATTTGGAGCCTATGATCACGTAGCAGTTGAAAAGGCAGTAGTCACCGAAAATGTAACCCACAACTCCCGAAAGTCCGAGCCAGAACCAGGTCTGATTGTTTGCGTAAAGAGGGTAGGGAGCACCTGTGAGGACGAAAAGGAATATTGCCAGCAATATTATTGATAATCCCATTCGGATGATATTCAACGGCATTGCACCAATGCGGTGGCTGGCAATGTCCGCGAACAATGCGGTTGCTGTCCAGGAAACGGCAACTGTAAGTGATATTATTTCACCAAGGTATTCCATTTACAGATTTATGTTTGAAAGGAACTTAACAATGCCGCTCACAGGCACACTGAAAAGATTCATGATCATTGTACCGGCAAGGGCAAGGACAAGCGCCAGGTACTGTCTTGCTGCAATCGGCTTCCTGCTTGAATGGAAAAGTCCGTATTTGTCAATCATGGTTCCTCCCGCCAGCTGTCCTATCACACCAACAATGGTTACAAGTTGCACACCTATTCTTGCAGTGAAGAAAGTGAGGCTTATAACATATATTGCTCCGCAGACTCCGGCAGTCCATACCCACCAGGGGCGATGCTCCGAATTGCTTGAATGGGAGAGAAGAATATATTTGAAATTATGCCTGCATACTGGCAGGATAACTATCAGCAGTATAAAAAGAATGTCAGATATCAGGAATGACAGCCAGGAGGCGAAAGTTGATGATTGGTACCATACTGCAAGCTGGCTGTTCATAACGGGCTGGAGCGCGAATGCCACACCAACAACCAGGCCCAGGAAACGGTAGAGCCAGGCGTGGCTCACAGCTTTGCCTGTGTCTGTGGCGTAAAGCCAGAGGGCTGCAACAATGCAGACAAAACCTATGAAATCATCGGCTTCGATTATCTTGTGCGCATAACCGAAGAAGCCGAACATCTCAATGATAAAGCTGGTGAGGAGCATTCCCAGCATTGGTATGAGCACTGTCTGAACTCCTCCGAGTTTCGGGAATATCACCACAAGCAAGGTTACTCCAACAAGTCCCATCACACCGCCAAGCCACTGCCAGAACGGAATCCTGCCAATGAATTCAGTAAACGGAGAAAGTGACTGTCCGTTAAAGGCAATGATACAGGCAATGAGCACCGTACTAACGAAAAACGACACGAATGCAGCCAGCAGAGGGCTTTGTACATATTGAGTCATCTTGTTGTTGATTGCAGTCTGTACGGGACTGCAGACGGAGGCAAGAAAGACTATGAGGACAAATATGATCAACATGATTCTTCAAAAGTTACAGTTTGAGCTTGATGTGGAGCTTGCCGAGGCACCAGGTTATGCCTATGATTGCAAGGCCGAAGACAAAGGAGCGGAGCAGGCCGGGTCCTCCGTAGCTGAATGTGTGAGGGTAGTGAAGTTCGAATGCGCTCATCACCGCGTACCATATTGATGGAAGCATGTATGCAGTAAGGGTTGCAGTGCCGGCAGGTTTCATGAAATCAGCCCAGGAAGTCTTTCCTTTTATGTCACAGATCCAGTACAGGAAGGCAAGGACAGGGAAGAAGATTGCCAGTGAATAGAACAGCCATGACGGGGTTGCCTGCATCTTGGAGATGATCCATATCTGATGGCTTGCAATCGCAAGGCAGAGCATGATGGCGGCAAGGAATACCATCGTAAGTGGAAAAGCATGCTTCTTGTAGGATGGCGCGCTGTATTTCATAAGTGCAACCGAAGCTGCTGTTCCGGCCATTACAAATGCTGGATGTGTCCATCCGCCTGGATAGAAGTTCAGGAAAAGTGCATTGATTGACCAGTCCTTTGGTATGCATGGCAGTGTGTTGAGTATGCACAGCAGAGTAACGCCTCCCCATGCGAAAAGGGTATTTTTCAGACTGCCCTGAATGAAGATGTATATTATTGAGCAGATGCCGTACGCCCAGCCTATAAGGCCGAGAATGCCCCACCATCCGTGTGAAAAATGAATTCCGTTGAAATCCTTGTAAAGAACTATCGCCACGAGTGTGGCAGCTCCAATGAACTTGAGAGCCCGGTAAAGCCACTTCCTGCCGCCCTGAGCCTTTGGATAGGAGTTCCAGAGAAGGAAGTATGAGACCACAACCGCTATGGAAAGCAGATAGCGCGGAATGCCGCCTTCAGGAGCCTTGCCGTTCATAGAGAACAGACCCATTACTATCAGGAAGGCAGAGCGTTCTATCACGTGGAGAATGACCTTGGCATCGGTATCGCCTTTTTTCTTTCTGGCCGCAACCGAGAACGGGATTGACAGACCTACGCAGAAAAGGAAAGCGGGGAATACGAGGTCGGAGAATCCAAGCATGTCCTCAGTCATTGCCGCATGGTGCATCCAGTGAGGAATGCCTTCCATGCCTGCAAAATCGTTTACAAAGAGCATCATGAGCATTGTGAATGCGCGGAAGATGTCAATAGTTTCTATTCTCGATGATTTCATTAAGCAGGCTTTTTGTTTATTCTCTACAAAATTGCGAAAATTATTGGTATTTTTGTGCTCGCATGTCAAAAATCATTGCTTCAAATGTACGTTGATATCAAAGCGGAAGATAGCATTAGGGCCGATGCCTGCAAGTGGATGAACTCACCGGTTCCAATGGTAACGGTGTTCAAACGCTACAATGTAAGCCGTCCTGTACGCTACGCCCGCAGGAACGGTTACAGTTTCACGATGCTTATGTGCCACTGCATTGGAAAAGCCGCGCAGGGCATTGAGGAGTTCTATCTGCTGCCCGTCAAAGGCGGAATCATGCGCAAGTATGACTCTTTGGCAATCAACATTGTGGTTGAGAACAGGAAAGGAGGGCTGAACCTCTGCGATATTCCTTACTCCAGCAACCTGGAGCAGTTCAACAACGATTATTGCAGGATTACCAGGCAGTGTGAGCAGGATTGCATTGACCTGCTGTTGCCGGACAGAATGATAATCGGAACTTCAACAGTTCTTGGAACTGAGCTCGACGGTGTAGTTAATCAATATTCCGGTATCTGGAACAATCCGTTCATTTCCTGGAGCAGATACCACAAGGGATGGTTCAGGAAGACATTGATGATAAGCATGCAGTTCCATCACAGTCAGATGGACGGAAAACAGGTCTGCAATTTCCTTGAAACCCTGAAAGGAATTCTTGACAGCCTACCAGGCCGATAGTAACGAATAATAAAGAAAATAACGAATAATAAAGAATAATCAGTATGAGACTTGACGGAAGACGTGAAAGTACAAATGTTGATGACCGCAGAGGCCGTTCATCAATGAAGAAAGCCGGTGGACTGGGACTCGGCGGACTTATCCTTGTTGGAATCATAAGCCTGATAATGGGCGGTAATCCTCTTGATGTAATACAGCAGGTAGGAACCATGGACCAGAGTTCAGCCTACACAACGGAGGAGAATGTGGATTATACACCATCGGCTGAGGAAGAGGAACTGGCTCTGTTTGCAAAAAGGATTCTTGCAGGCACCGAGGATGTATGGACTGCAATCTTTGCAAAATACGGCAAGACATACCAGCCACCGAAACTCGTCCTTTTCACAGACGCTGTGCAGTCAGGATGTGGCGGTGCCACTTCACAGAGCGGTCCTTTCTACTGCAGCGCCGACCAGTGCGTTTATCTTGACCTTTCATTCTTCTCTTCAATGAAGCAGCAGATTGGTGCCGACGGAGATTTCGCATACGCATACGTGATTGCACATGAGGTTGGCCATCACGTTCAGTATCTGCTTGGAATCCTTGATCAGGCACATCAGCAGATGAGGCAGGTGAGCCAGACTGAAAGCAACAAAATCAGCGTGAGACTCGAACTTCAGGCGGACTTCTTTGCAGGAGTATGGGCGCATCACGATAATGCAATGTTCGGTTCCCTTGAGGAAGGTGACATTGATGAGGGCATGGCGGTTGCTTCAAAGATAGGTGACGATTATCTTCAGAAGAAAGCTTACGGACGTACGGTCCCTGATTCTTTCAACCACGGAACTTCCGAGCAGCGCGCACGCTGGCTCAAGAAAGGAATCGCAAGTGGCGACATAAATGATGGAGATACATTCTCTATCAATTATAACAGACTTTGATTCAATTCTCCATATGAACGGATAACTGAGGGAATGGGAACTTCACACCGTTTCTTGGCAGTTCCTCATATATCTTCTCGTTAAGAACATAGAAAACATCCCAGTAATCCTTTGTGTTCACCCAGAGACGTAGTATGAAATTCACGCTGCTGGGCCCAAGTGAAGCAATTGATACGAATGGGTTGGCAACAGGTGCGGCCTTTGGCGCATCTTCAGTGCTTTTCAGAATCCTGTCATCGGAAGCGGCAATGCCGTATAACAGTGACTTCACCAGTTCTGCATCGTTCCCATATTCCACTGCTACTGTCATGTCAATTCTTCTGAAGGGCATTGCGGAATAATTGTTCACGGTTCCGTTCTGCAGAGGTCCGTTCGGAAGAATGATCACACGGTTGTCGATTGTAACTATCTTGGTGGAGGAAATGTTCATTTCAAGCACGCTTCCTTCATAATTCATGGCCTCAATGTAATCACCTACCTTGAAGGGCTTGAAAATCAGAATTATGAGTCCGCCAGCAAAATTTTGCATTGTGCCGCTCATTGCCATACCTATAGCCACGCCGCCACCTGCAAGCAGTGCTGCCAGAGACGTTGTTTCCACACCAAGGGTTCCAATGGCAATTATGATTACAATTATCCATAGCATTGCGGTAACAACGCTGGTTACAAAGGATATCACAGCAGGCTCGGCCTTCTTCCTGGAAAGAAATTTCCTGATGAAACCTTTAATGACACGTATGAGCCATGCGCCGATGAAATATATGACAATTGCAGCCAGCAGTTTGATTCCGAACTGGATGAATTTGTCCAGAATTGACATTACAAGCTGGTCAGCAGGAGTGCTGGAAACCGAATTTATTGAAGAAATCAAATGTTTTTCAATATCGGTTTTGCCGGTAGTGTCCAGAAAAATTGTTTTCAATGAATCAGCCGCCACAAGCTTTCCATTGTTGGCAGCCAGTATGATATTTGCGAATCCTGACATACAGATATTAGTACTGTTTTCATTAGCACAGCACGATACAAAAATAGTGAATTGTTGCGAATATTTTTAAAGATAGTAATTTTGCAGTCCGAAAACTCAGAGATAATGATAAAGACTATTGTATTCGACTTTGGCAAAGTGCTCGTAGATTACGAATTCGACCATTTCCTTGTTCCTTTGTTCAAGGGGGATGTCCAGGAGGTGGAGAAATTCAAGGCTGTGATGTGCAACGAGGAGTTCGTTCTGAGAATGGACAAGGGTGAGACTTCCTTTGAGGATCTCATTGCAGAGAAGCAGACGGAATATCCGCAATGGAACTATGAACTGCAGGAATTCCGCGACAGGCAGATAGAGATCATCACAGAGGAGATACCTGGAATGCGTTCACTTATTCACAGACTCAGGGCCGCAGGCTACGGAATCTACGGCCTTACAAACTGGTGCAACAACGTTTATGAAGTCATAGAGAAGTTCGATATCCTCCAGCTTATGGATGACAGACTCATATCTTCTGAAGAAAAACTGATAAAGCCTCACGTGGACATTTACCGGCGTTTCTGTGATAAATTCGGATTCAAGGCCGAGGAATGCGTGTTCACTGATGATAAGCTCAGCAACATTCTTGGAGCACGTCAGGCAGGAATGCACGCCATACAGTTCTTCAACGCCGCTCAGTTCGAGCAGGAATTGAAACAGTTGATCAGCTTTTAATTTCCTGCCTGCGCCAGAACTTTGAGCAATTGTGACTCAAGCGAGGTGTTATATCCCTGTGAGAAATAAATTATTCGTCCGAAACTGTCCGCAACAACAATGAGCGGAAGATTCGCGCTGTTGCTGTGCATTCCGTATTTTATCATTGATGCAATCCTGCCATCAATGTCTGTTCCGAACACAACATTTTCAAGACCTTGCGGCCTGGATTTTTCAGGAAGAATTCCATTTTCACCCTTTGCGCTGCTGCCCAGAACAATCACCTTCCTGCCCCAATCATTGATGGCCTGAGCCATTGCGCTCATCTGCTGCGCCGCATGAATGCTTGGCTCATTGTGTGAGGCGAATACACAAAGCATGAAATAACCGCGGCCTGTAGCGGAAAGAATGCTGCATTCCTGAGCATTTTCGGGCAGGAAGCGCTGCTCCGCATCCAGACTGCCTATCACCGCAAGCTTGGAATTATTGCTGCGCAGGACAACAGGAATCTTTATGCTTGAACCAGCATTTATGTTGAAGAATTCAAGATGAGCAAGCACGCTTCCATCGGCCATCCTGTTTCCGCTGGTCATCAGATAATAGCCTTCATTCAAATCATTTACAGGGACAACTGTCTCATTCTCATTGAACTCACACAAATGAGCCGTTCCATCATATATTTGCGACAGAGTGTAGTGCTTGTAATACTCAGCCATCTTCAAAGGACTGCCGCCGGCATTGTATGAAGTTTGAAGGCGGCCTTTCGCTGAAACCTCCTGTGTGCCTGAATCAAAATCCACATCAACCCAGGACCCGTCCTCAAGCCTGTACTGTGCAGAGGAAGTGACCTCATCAATCCTTGCTGCAAAGCCCAGAGTCCTGCACATTGCAACAAAGAAGATTCTGCGTGAAGGCCTGTCGGACATTCTGCTTTCCCACACGGCGATAGGTGGAATTCTCAGTTCCTGAGGATTCCTTGAATCAACAATCCTAATGCTGTCCTTCACCCACCTGACAACCTGAGCAGGGGAGCGGAGGCTGTCAACCAGACCTGAATTGAGTATGGCGCATCTATAAGGAAGAAGCATCTCCAGTTCAACACGTGGTGATACGATGTACTTATCTTCCATTACATTGTGTATTCTTGTAATGATTCTCTTTGCTCTCGGAGGCAGTGAATCGTTCTTTGAATCCCTGCCTTTGAAGACTCTTCCTGTATTCTCAACAGCCTTGTCCACCAGCCAGTCCTCCTTTGCCTGAATAGTGTCCATAAGCCTGTCGTACTGATGCTTGAGTTTGCCCACCCTGCTGTCCGGAGGTATTATTGTATTCTTGGCCTTTGAAACGAACGATTTCACTTTCCTGGCCTGTTTCCCAGCCCAGTTCGTTATTTTCCTGCCAGAGCTCTGCTTTGTGGTATCAACATTGTCGTCCAGTTCATCGGCTGCAAGATCGGTCCTTGACATTACACTGCCGGAGGTGATGGTTATGACTTTGGACGCGATTTTTCTTGTTATGTGAGCATATTTCTTTACAGTGTCAATCCTGTTATGGAACCTGTCCTCCCTGGATACAACGCTGTCTTCAAGAACAGTGATCCTTGAAGTGTCATACTGTCTGATTCTCGTCCTGAAAAGAATTGCCAGACCTTCCTCGGTGTCCTCAAGCACTTCAGGGCTTACGTCAATTTCATCTTTCTTTGTCAGGAAATATGCAGAGACATCGGTCTTCGGATGTTCCCTTGCCTCACGTATTGCGTTACCTTCTTCAAGACGCTTTGCGTTCAGCGCAATCTGTTCCTCGCTTGCCTTGCTTGGAAGCGGCTTCTCCACAGGCGGCACAATGTCAAGGTCCATGCTGTACTTCTTGCCGAAAGTCTTGTCA
The DNA here is from genome assembly GCA_018065035.1 of Candidatus Egerieousia equi. GTDB lineage: Bacteria > Bacteroidota > Bacteroidia > Bacteroidales > UBA932 > Egerieousia > Egerieousia equi. Next base: position 38,540 of record JAGHUC010000025.1, read on the forward strand.
AGAACCAGTTCTGCAGAGTCAGCGGATGCCACAGCAATGCCGAATCTGTCATCCTTGGAAGCCCAGACTTCTATGTCTCCCAGCCCTGTTTCAAGAGAAGCCTGGCCCTTTTCGTCGGTCCTGTACTTTGCAACAGTGTAGAATTCAGCGTAATTGTAAATCTTGAATTCAAGATTCGCATCAGGAACTGCATTGCCTGTGCTGTCCTTCACCGTAACGGTCACTCTTCTGGTAGGAACATAGTTCCTTATAACGTTTATTTCAGTATAAACGGGAGTTCTGGAAATGACATCCTCAGGTCCGTCATAATTTCCGAAGGCCTTTGTGTGCAGCAGCATTGCCCTTGAAACCGATGAATTGAACCATCCCATGTCAAGCACCGGTTCAGGCTCGCAGGCTCCCATGAAATGCCATGCGCCGTTCACATATACTTCAACCCAGGCGTGGTTGTCATCGGTGTGAGCCCATCGCGGTGTATAAACCTGACGGGCCGGAAGACCTGCCGCCCTCAGGGCTGAGACTGCCAGAACCGATTCCTCTCCGCAACGGCCAAGACCTGATCTGATGGAAGCCATTGGCCCCAGAGTCCTGCCGTCGGACGGTATGTATGTCATCCTCTCCTGGCACCAGTGGTTTATTTCCAGGGCGGCCTGCTCCATTGTCATGCCTTTCACACGCTCGCACAGACTGTCTGCATATACCAGCCTGAAATCATCAAGATTCTCATTGTTCACCCTTACCGGCAGTACGAAATGCCTGAACTCCCTCTCTGGAATGTCCCATTTCATCCTTTTCCTGACTTCGAGAGTCTTGGCAACATTCTGCTCCCAGTACGCGCGTGGATACACCAGACTGTCAGGCAGAGGCATAGACCCGTACAGGAACTGCACATAATCAGCCTCCCTTTCCTTTTCATTCCTGCACCCCGATAGTGCTGTAAATAAAGTTGCCAGTGCAACCAGTATCAGGATTATCTTTGACTTGCTGCTATTCATTCCTTTCATTATTTTTTGTTGGCGGCAAGGCGGGTGCCGTGGAATTCGCGGGCACCGGTGGCTGCGGCCAGACTGTTTATGTTTTCAGGGGTTACGCCCGAACCGGGCATTATGATTATACGGCCTGCGGCCTGTTTTACAAGTTCTGCAATCAGAGCCTGACCTTGTGGTGCCGTGTCCTGCAGACCGGAGGTGAGAAGCCTGTTGCATCCGAGTGAAATAATGTCCTCCAGTGCCTGCTGCGGATTGGAGCAGCGGTCAAAGGCTCTGTGGAAGGTGATGCTCATGCCTTGTGCTGCGGCAATCAGAAGCCGCATGGCTTCAAGATTGACCGAACCATCGGGGTGAAGTATGCCTATGACAACTCCGTTGACTCCCGCACTGCGGCAGAATTCTATATCTGATACCATCTGCTGTATTTCTTCGGCTGAATATACGAAGTTGCCACCACGAGGTCTTATGAGAACATTCACAGGTATGCCGGTCTGGACTGCGGCAAGAATCAGGTTGTGCTCAGGCGTGACTCCGCCAATGGAAAGATCATGGCAGAGTTCTACTCTTGCGGCTCCGTTTTGCAGAGCCTCAAGAGCCTGTTCAGCACTCGTGCAGCATCTTTCCAGCACAAATTCATTCATAATAGCTAGAATATTGATTCGCTGGTTTCGGTTGTGAATAGTTCCAGAGCCTTCATTCCCATGATGCTATTCCCTTTTGCGTTAAGCCTTGGACTCCATACGGCAATAGAGTACTTTGATGGGTAAATTGCAGCAATACCTCCGCCAACGCCGCTCTTGCCCGGAAGACCTACAAGGAATGAGAACTCACCCGCTTCATCGTAGAAACCGCAGGTCTGCATTATGGCGTTCAGACGTTTTACCTGGGATTTGGTAAGTTCAATTCCAGCATGACTGAAAGGGCGGTCACTGTGAGCGAAATTCAGGAAGGCGGCTGAAAGTTCACAGCAGTTCATTTCAAGTGAGCAAAGTGTGCAATATAAATGAAGAACGTCATTTATACCGTTGTTCAGATTGTGATGATATTTAAGCAGATTGGCTATTGCCGCATTCATGTAGCAGGTCTCGAATTCGGATTCGGCAACCTTTCTGTTGTAATCGAACTTGAAATCATTGATGCAGTTCCTGCCGTATGCCTCGGCACAGAGCGTGCGGACAAAGTTCAGAAAGAATTCCTCGGGCTTTTCCAGATGGCTCAGCAGAATGTCTGTGAGCACAAGTGCACCTGCGTTTATGAAAGGATTGCGGGGAATTCCATGCTCGTATTCCAACTGAACCAGAGAGTTGAAGGAGGTTCCGGAAGGTTCCTTTCCCATTCGCTTCCAAAGATTCTCTCCCTCGAAATTCAGTGCTATCGCCAGTGAGAAAACTTTGGAAATACTTTGGATGGTGAAGCGCTCGCAGCTTTGGCCAAGTTCAAAGGTTCTGCCGTTGCACAGGCTGAGGCAGATTCCGAACTGATCCGGGTTCACCTCCGCCAGGGCAGGTATGTAGTCGGCCTGCCTTCCTTCCTTTGCAAGCGGCTGGATTTCATTGTATATGTTTTCAAGAATCTGCTGATAATTATTTGTCTTGCTCATCTTCCGGTACTATCAGGTTTAGTAATACAGCCAATATGAATACAATGGCAACGCAGTTTTCTGCGAAAACCATTCTGAATACTTCAGGGAAAATATTGAATATTGCAGGAATTCTGGTGAATCCGAAACCGATGCACAGAGGTATGCCCGTGATTATCAGATTCCTTTTTGTGAATCCGCTTTTTGAAATCATTTCAAAGCCGGCGTAGAGAATGCTTCCGAACATGAGTATTGTGCATCCGCCGAGCACGGCATTCGGAATGGTGTTAAGTACAATGCCGAAAACAGGGAAGAGGCCGCCCAGTATCATCAAAGTTGCTCCAACGGCAATGGTGAAGCGGTTGACTATCCTTGAAATGGCAATCAGACCTATGTTCTGTGAGAATGTGGTTATTGGTGTGCAGCCCAGCATTCCGGCAACGGAACTTATGAAACCGTCACAGGAGATGGAACCGCCCAGTTCCTTGTCTGTTATCTCACGCTTGAGAGCACTGTAGCATAGCGCGGAACTGTCGCCGATTGTTTCGGTGGCGGAAACAAAGAATATGCTGAGCATTGCAAGAATGTCGGAAATGTGGAATTCCGGCTTGAAAGGCAGGATTCTTGGCATTGATATAAGTTTCACATTGTGTACTGGAGAGAAATCCACCGCACCTATGCAGAGTGCCAGAATGTATCCAGCGGCAAGTCCTGCGAGTATGGAAAGGGCACGTAATGTGCCTTTTGCCTTGGCGTGCAGTATTACGCATACAATCAGTGATACAGAGCCGAGAATCCAGTTCCTTGCGCTGCCGAAATCCGCTGCGCCCGTTCCTCCGGCAAAATCATTGGCACCTATTGGAACGAGGGTGAGGCCGATTGCCGTAACAACGGTAGCTGAAACAACTTTTGGCACGAATTTTATCCAATATTTGTGGAAGAGTCCGAAGCATCCTTCGATTATGCCGCCAACAATAACGGCACCAATGAGCGAACCCATTCCGTGCCTTGCAACTATTGCAATGGCAACTGAAAGGAATGTGAAACTTATACCCATAACAATTGGCAGTCTTGCACCGATGCGCCAAACGGGGTACAGCTGTATGAGTGTACCGATTCCTGCTATGATCATGCAATTCTGCAAGAGCATTGCGCTGGTTTCCTTGTCGAGGCCGGCTGCGTTTGACAGAATTATTATTGGTGTGATGTTTGCAACGAACATGGCCAGAATGTGCTGCAGGCCAAAGGGAATGGCTCTGAGCAACGGTACACGGCCGTCAAGCTGATATAAGTTTCTTGTGCTTCCTTTCATTGTATAATATTCGGAGCGTTCGATTTCGTTATGATTGATGCAAATTTATAAAATTATAGGCAAAATAGCCGCTGTATCAGTTGAACAGGATTCCGTCGCCGTCAGGATCAAGGGTGTGCGTGAGTTTCTCAATGTTCAGCGAACGTGCGGATGCATCCACGATATCCTTGTAGATGCCGCCCTGCCTGTAAACCTCGTCAGGATTGCCGCTCTGCTCAACACGTCCCGCTTTCAGTGCGTATATCACATCGCTGTCAATTATCTGCGAGATTGAGTGCGATATAATGATAACAGTCCTTCCACGTTTGATTTCATCAATGCTGGCCTTGATCTGCTCTGTTGCAATGGCATCAAGTGATGCTGTAGGCTCGTCGAGGAATATCACAGGAGGATTCTTGAGGAACATCCTGGCTATTGCAATTCTCTGCTGCTGGCCACCTGAAAGTTCCGTTGCCTGTGAATCAAAGCCCTTTGGAAGGGAAACTATCTGGTCGTAGATGTATGCCTTGCGAGCAGCTTCCTCTACTTCCTCATCAGTGGCATCAGGCCTTCCATATCTGATATTCTCAATGATAGTTCCGTCAAAGATATGGTTCTTCTGAAGGACAAGACCAATGTTGTCCCTCAGGAAATGTGTGTCATAATCCCTCAGATCAACTCCGTCAAGCTTTATTGAACCGCAGTCAGGCTCGTAGAATTTGTCAAGCAGATTCACGATTGTTGACTTGCCTGCTCCTGAGAGACCAACGAACGCCGTGATCTTTCCGCTCTCAATCTTCATGTTAATGTTGTGCAGGGCCTTGTTTCCGTTAGGGTAGGTGAAATCAACTCCCTCAATCTCAAAATTACCTGTAATGCTTTCAGGCCTGTACTTGCCGCTGAGTTCCTCGTCCTTGTCTGAATTAAGGATGTCAAAGAAACCTTCCGCATAAATCAGAGCATCATTCATATCATCGAAGATACGCTGCAGCTGCGTGATAGGGGCCGTGACATTTGCAAAGAGCATCACGTGATACATTATCTTGCCTATGGTCATTCCCGGATAGTGGCTCAGCACCAGATAGGCTGTAAGGATGATTATCAGAACCGTACCGAGCTGGCGTACGGAACTTTTCACGGCATCGTAGTAGAATGAAGTCTTTCTCACCGCCATCTGGTTGTCGGTGAACTTGGTCTGCAGGTCCCATTGTTTTCCACTTTCGATGGATTCCCTGTTGAAGCTTTTGATGACATTGATGCTCTCGATGATATTCATTATTCCGTGGCTCTTCTGTTCCCTGTAGGTTCGCATGTTGCGGCGCCATCCTTTGAGCTTCCTGGCCTGACGCACCGTAATCCAGAAATATATTGGAACTATGAACAAAGCGGTGAGTCCAACCCAGAAATTGGCAACGAACATAAGTATGAGAGCCAGCACGGCGCTTGTGAACAGAGGCAGCAGATCAATGAAGAAGTTCTGCACTGTCCTGCTCAAACTGCTTACACCCTGGTCTATCCTGGTCTGCAGCTGACCGGTGGCATTGTCTTGACGTGAGAAGAACGCCATCTTGAAAGTAAGTATCTTGTCAATCACAGCCTGGCTCATGTCCTTGCTCACAAAAATCCTCATGCGCTCGCCGAAATAATTCTGGGCAAAGGTCACGAAGGCGGATATGATTTCCTTGGAAAGCAGGATTATGCTTATGATGGTAAGGATTCTGGCCGCCTTTGACCAGGAGAAATCCTCAACGCCGAGCAGGGCGTTTATGGCATCAACCGTACGGTCAAGCACCACGGCGTTTATCTGTGCAATGAAGGATCCTATGAGGGTGAGAATCAATGTTATGATAACGAGCCATTTATATGGTTTTACAAACGGCCTGATATTCCTGAAGAGCTGGATTAGGTTCATATTGTTCTTTGTTTCTTTGAACAAAATTATCGGTAATGCCGCAATTATGCAAATAGCACAGGTTTTCTTCGTATATTTGAAGGACTTAACGATAGTTTATGAAAGACATTGTAATAGATGCGCTTATTGAGATACCTTACGGCTCAATGAACAAATACGAACGTAATCCTGAAACAGGCAGGATACGTCTTGACCGAGTGCTGTATGCAGCCATGAGCTATCCGGCTGAATACGGTATCATTGAGAACACTCTGGCCCCTGATGGTGATCCACTTGATATACTGGTGATAGGCACGCAGCCTACATTCCCCGGCTGCATAGTTCCTGCAAGGGTGCTCGGCTATCTGGAAATGACCGACAACGGCAGCAAGGACTACAAGCTCATTGCCGTTACCGATTGCGATCCACGCTATGACGGCATCCATTCGCTTGAGGATCTGCCGGATTTCAAGCTCAAGGAGATCTCTAATTTCTTTGACAATTACAAGGTCCTGCAGGGCATAGATGTACATACCGGTGTATATCACGGAAAAGAGGATGCCATGAAAGTGATTGAGGAGTGCTTCAGAAATTTCAAGAAATGAACAGATTCAGAAGTTTCGTTCTCCCCATTGCAATAGTGCTGGGCTTTCTGTTCCACGATTACTGTGCTTTTGCAAAAGGACTCCTGCCATATCTGATTTTCATGATACTGCTTTCCAACTATGCAGCAGTTGACATGCGCAAGTTAAGGCCCGGACGCCTTGACCTCTGGCTGATGCTCATACAGGTCTCAGGCAGTATTCTTCCTTATCTTCTACTGCGATGGGCGGGCGTTGACCCTATAATCTGCGAGGGTGTGATGATGGTGGTCCTATGTCCTGTAGCGGCTTCTGTAATTGTGATTTCCTGCATTCTTGGCGCAAACCGCGAACGAGTCACCACTTATACCATCCTTGGTAATCTCATGGTTGCAGTGGTTGCTCCGGCAATTTTCTCCTTTATTGGTAATCAGCAGGATATGCGCTTCATTGACGCCTTCCTGATGATATTGCGCCGAACAGCGCTCATTATTGCATTGCCATTCTTTCTTGCACTCATAGGACAGAAACTCACACCACATATCAATAAGGCCGTGAGCCGCATGAAAGGCTTTTCATTCTATCTCTGGGCTCTTACCCTCACAATCACCCTCGGACAGACCATCGACTTCATTTTCCTGCATGGCGATGGTAACTGGAACAGCATTTTCATTCTGGGACTCGCTTCCGTTCTGATTTGCGCTTTTCAGTTCGCATTCGGGAAATGGCTTGGGCAGCGATGCTGCTCTGACAGAATGGCCGGAGGCCAGCTTCTAGCGCAGAAGAACGTTGCAATGGGCGTGTGGATGGCAAATACCTTCCTTACGCCTCTGGC
>JAGHUC010000004.1 GCA_018065035.1 Candidatus Egerieousia equi
ACTGGAATATGAAAAAGCTTTGCCCAGGAAAGGCGAAGTTTTTCAGATGAAGTGCCTGCCGCAATCAAGCGTTTGGAGAGTTGCTAATAGGAGCACGGTCAGGACTAATTTTCAGCTGGTGCCACTGGATCAGGGCAGAGCGGTTTCAGGCTGGTTGAAGAAGGGAGATTCTTGTGAAGAATCCATACAATAGCCACCAACAGCACAGCGCAGAAGCCAAGCAAAAGATAATAGTCCCATTCAGGATGTGTATTGCCCATGATGCTTTGCAGACTTGCATCCTCAGGCATTGAAGCAAACAGGGCAACCATAGTACTTGAGGTATTGACTGCGAAATGAATCATCATTGACATGAGCAGTGAGCCGGTTCTGTAATATATCCAGCCAAGGAGAATGCCAAGAATGAACGCTGTTACACCTTGGGCAAGGTTCCCGTGTATTGCGGCAAAGAGGAAGGCACTGATAGCTATTGCCTGCCATGGTTTCATATACTGAAGCATTCCGCGCATCATGTATCCACGGCAAACTATTTCCTCAAGCACAGGTGCGGCTATGCAGACTGCAAGAGCAGTGTTCACCGGATGCTTCCTGATCATATTGAAAATCTGCTCCAGTGCATCCGATTCAGGCAAAATATTCTCAATAGGCTCAATAAGGACGATGACACAAAAAGTGAGTAAAAGCACAAGGCCTATGACAGCAAATACATTGAGACTCCCGAACTGCGGTGCATTCAAAGGCACAGGTGCCTCCCCGCGCTCCTTGAAAGTCACGCTTCTTCTCCAGATGAAGAAAGCAACTGGAATGAAAGAAACCACATACACTAGCAGCATGTTCATTGAATCAAGGGAATATGCAGGCCGTTCGCCTCGGATAAGGCCCTCAATGACTAACTGAATAATCCAGGCAAACGCTCCCAGCAACTGCCCTGCCATGGTAATCACAGCCAGCAGCAAAGCGCCACCCCACTTAGGTTTGTAAAAATTGAAAAGCTTCATATTATATACACTAGAAAAGCGGACTTGGGTAAATACCGTCCTTTGCAAGGGCGGCAAAGCGCTCGACCACAAGAGGTCTGTCCTCCTTGAATGTAACTCCGAACCATTGTGCGGAAGTAGGAAGCACCTTCACGCTTGCCTTTCCAGTTTCAATGAGTCTGTTAACAATGAATGGAATATAGAACTCCTTCTTTGGTTCGTTTATGTTCTGAGAGAGAAACTCCTTGAACATTTCCTCGGAATATCTGAAGATCTGCGGTGTGAAGCCCCAGAAATTCATTGAGCAGTATGCATTTTCATCCACCTTCTTGCGTGAAGTGCCATCCTGGGTATCAGTCCATACGCCTTCGTTCTCCCTCTTGATATTATGATGCTCAACCACTGTTGTAAGGTAGCCGTTAGTATCTGTTGTGCATATTCCCCTTGATACGCCACCGCTCTCGGAAAGTGTCTTGCCAAGACTGAATCCGGCCATTGAGAAGTTCCATGAACTGTTGTCAATGCCTTTGAAGAATTCAGCGAGTACACGAAACGCATCCCTGCCGTAGAAATCATCGGCATTGATAACCGCAAACGGAGTGTCTATCACATCCTTTGCCATAAGCATTGCGTGTCCTGTACCCCAAGGTTTCACCCTTTCCGGATTGAGAACGAAGCCTTCAGGAAGTTTGTCCAGCTCCTGCTCCACGAATTCAAGCTCAACCACCTTGCTGTATTTAGGGATAACCATATCCTTGAACTGCTGTGCAAAGGTTTTCCTGATTACGAAAACCACCTTTCCGAATCCGGCCTGAACCGCATCATACACTGAGTAATCCATAATTGTCTCGCCATTCGGGCCAAGCTGGTCCATCTGTTTGAGTCCTCCATATCTGCTGCCCATCCCGGCGGCCAAAATCAACAAAGCAGGTTTCATAATGTTTAAATAATTTGTTTTATACTCACAAATATAGCAATTAACGGCAAATGTTTCTAACTTTGTTCTTTCAATTTCAACGATATGGCTCTCAACAAAATACGTGAATTCATACGCAACAGCGTCTTTTTCAAGGTTATAAGCAACAAATTCTTCCTGGCCAGCGTTTTCTTTGTATTATGGGTTGCATTTCTCTCTCCTAACACAATCCAGGACTGGATTCGTGACCTGAACAAGGTTTCGGAGCAGAAGAAGCAGATTGATTATTACCAGGAATCCATTCAGAACATTGAGGAAAGGCTGGTGCAGTTGAGGTCGGATTGCGACTCGCTTGAGAAATTCGCCCGCGAGCGATATTATTTCCACGCTCCCGACGAGGAGATTTTCATTGTTGACCCTGAAAAAGCAGAATGATATGGAGGAAAGGGAGATTGCTTTAATGAGCGTTTCGCCACTTGATGGCCGATATGCAAGCCAGAGCGCGGACTTGCGCAACTATTTCTCGGAATACGCACTTATCAAGTACAGAGTCCGCATTGAAATCGAGTATTTCATGGCACTCTCTTCCTGGGATATCATCCAACCTGGCGATAGTTCCGAAAAACTTAGGGATATCTACAGGAACTTCACGCTCTCGGATGCCATTGCCATAAAGGACATTGAAAAACGCACCAACCACGATGTGAAGGCCGTTGAATACTTCATCAAAGGCAAATTCAATGAACTTGGTCTGGAGCAGTACAAGGAATTCATACATTTCGGACTCACTTCACAGGATATCAACAACACTGCCATTCCATTGGCTCTCAAGGAGATGATGGAGGAAGTATACAGCGTGCGGATAAACAGGCTGGTGGAAAAGATTGATGAACTATCGGCCGAGTGGGCTCAGATACCAATGCTGGCCCATACGCACGGGCAGGCTGCGGTTCCCACAAGGGTGGGTAAAGAGCTGCAGGTGTTCAGCGCAAGGCTGAAAGAACAGCTGAGGCAGCTTGATACCGTACCTTTCTGCGCCAAGTTCGGAGGTGCCGTAGGAAACATGAATGCACATAAATGCGCATACCCCGATGTTGACTGGAACAGGTTCGCGAACGAGTTCATTGCATCGCTGGGGCTCAGGCGCTCCTGGCCTACCACCCAGATAGAACATTACGACAATCTTGCGGCTTTGTTTGACAACGTCAGGAGAATCAACACAATACTCATTGACCTGTGCCGCGACTGCTGGACATACATCTCAATGGAATATTTCCGCCAGAGGGTTGTTGCAACTGAAGTGGGATCTTCCGCAATGCCGCAGAAGGTGAACCCGATTGATTTCGAGAACGCCGAGGGAAACGCCGGAATGGCGAACGCAGTATTCGGTTTCCTGTCTTCAAAACTGCCGGTATCAAGACTCCAGCGTGACCTGACCGATTCAACCGTGCTCAGGAACGTTGGCGTGCCTTTCGGCCATTCACTCATTGCCATAAATTCAGTTCTCAAAGGCCTTGGCAAACTTATCATAAACGAGGAAAAGCTCAACGAGGACCTGAACGCCAACTGGGCGATAGTTTCAGAGGGCATACAGACCGTTCTGCGCCGTGTTGGCTATCCCGAGCCGTACGAAGCACTGAAAGCCCTTACAAGAGGAAAGAAAGCCATATCGCAGAGCGATATGGCCTCCTTCATTGCTTCTATCAATGTATCTGAATCAGTGAAGGAGGAATTGCTGGCAATCACCCCCTTCACCTATACAGGATTGTAGTACTATCTGTTGAGAGGAATTCTGTAACCTACTGTAACCTGGAATACGCGGCCTTTAGCATCGCCAAGGTCGGATAACTCGGAAACACCGATGTTGTAACGTGCATCAACCACAAACTGGCCGAATTCGTATGAAACGCCAACAGGAATTGAGAAGTTGGTGCTCTTGGTAGCATCTTTGAAATCAACACCGTCCATTTTTGAGCTGAGGTTGAAGCCTGGCTGGATACCTGCCTTAACTGCAAGCGCATCCCAAACATATACGTTAGCAAGAATAGGAATGTTAAGATAATTTGCTTTCCACTTACCATCGTGGTCAGTTTTTGCACCTTCCATTGAAAACATTGCACCTGCAGAAATACCAACTACATTGCTTACCTGATAAGCAAACTCAGCACCGCCGATGAAGCCGGCTTTGGCCTTTGCACCAGAACCGTTTGTCTTGGCAATTGTCAAACCTGCTGTAGGCTGAACTGAGAATGTACCCTGCTCTGTCTGAGCAAATGACTCAAATGCAACGAACATCATTGCAATTGCTGCGAATAATACTTTCTTCATGATCTTAATTGTTTTAATTAAACATTTTCAAATGCTAAAATATACAAGAAATTCTATTCCTGCAATTATTTTTTCTCGTTTCCCTTGATGAAATGCCTGTACAGCATGCTTACAACATTGTTATGAACGCTGCTGCCCTTTGAGCCACTGCTTATTACAACAAAGCCGTATTTCTCTTCCGGGTTGAAGAACATTGCGCTGCAAAGGCCGTATGCACCTCCTGTATGACCTACCATTTCAACCTCATCGTCAAATTTGTTGGTTCTCCAGAGTGTGATGCAGTAATTCTCGGTGACTATCTTCTCCTCTACTTTATCAGGCTCGTCTGACTGTGAGTCTGTGAGAGCAGGCCCGCCAACCTTGTGGGAATAGAAGCTTCTTGGCACCTGCATATCTCTTGCCAGTGCCTCAGGGATGATTCTTATGCTGTCCTTGAGAGGGTACATACCGTAATTCATGTGCATCATCATATAACGTGCAAGGTCAAGAGCCGAAATCTTCATACCGCCGGTTGGAGAGAATATTGGAGCATCGTGGCCCATTGTGTAGTTCGCTATTTCCTCGCTTCGTGCAAGGTATGCGGAATCCTGGCGTACAAGTTCATTTGTTGTGGCATCAACAACCTCGTAGAGATGTGCGAAACGGCTTGCATCAAGGCTGTCAACGCAGTAACCTCCGTAAAGTCCCATAGGTTTGAGAATATGGTTCACAACATACTGGTCAAAGCGCTCGCCGCTGTAGCGTTCGAGTATTGTTCCTGCAAGGTTGAGATTGAGGTTGCAGTACCTGTAAGTTGTGCCAGGCTGCTTGGTTGAATAGCAGTTGGCAAAGTTCTCATTTGTAGCAGGATTGATGACATCGATTGTGAAATATCCTTCGTGGTCAGTTATGCTTGAAGTGTGCGAGAGCAGCATTTCAAGTGTTATGGTGTCTTCAGGGAAATTCGGATTCACCACCGGGAAACCAACGAGATCGCTTACATTGTCCTTGAGGTGAAGCACGCCCTTGTCAATGAGCTGCATGATTGATGTACCTGTGAACGATTTGCTTATTGAGGCAATACGGAAGATTGTATTGTCATCAACAGGCTCCTGAGTTTCAAGGTCCTTGACTCCGAAATTGTGATTGTAGACAATCTGGTTGTCCTTTACTACAACGCAGCTCAAACCAACGTTTTCAACCTCAGCAAGATATGCGCCGATTTCCTCTTCCAGTTCCTTCTCAGGATTCTGGCATGCCACTGTCATGACCATAGAGGCCAGGCAGAGTATTCCAAGCAGTTTTTTCATAGGTGATATTAATAAAAGATTATTTATATTTGTGAATGTAAAATTAATAAAAATAGAGTATGAAAAAGTTTTTAATGGCATCTCTTGCAATGTTTTTCGTTGCATTCGAGTCTTTTGCCCAGGTTGAGCAGGGAGTGTTTTCAATAAAACCTGCAGCTGGTATTACGGTAGCCAACCTTACAGGAGCCGGTACCAGTTCGAAAATCGGATTCACGGGCGGTGCCGAGCTGGCTTATCAGGCCACGGACATTCTCGGACTTTCAGCAGGCGTGATGTATTCCATGGAGGGTGCTAAAGATGATATCAATACAGATTTCGGCAGATTCAACGCCAAAGCGAATCTGAGTTACCTCAACATTCCTGTCATGGCCAATTTCTATGTATTTGACGGCCTGGCACTCAAGATAGGCGTTCAGCCTGCTTGCCTGCTCAAGGCAGAGGTGAATCTTGACGGTACCACAACCGATGTCAAGAGCATGGTTGAGAAATTCAATCTCTCAATACCTGTGGGCATATCATACGAATTCGGCAATCTGATGGTTGACGCACGTTTTGCAATGGGCCTGACAAAAGTTACAAAGAACACCCCTGAAGTCAATGATTCCAAGAGCAGTGTATTCCAGATTACATTAGGATACAGGATTCCGCTGAACTGAGCGCACTTGTAACAGCAAAAAAAAAACGGTCCGGAAAATATTCCCGGACCGTTTTTCATTTCCCTTTGCAGGAATTATTTCTTGAAGTATCTGTTGTAAAGACCTTCAAAACCTTTGCCGTGACGTGCCTCATCCTTTGCCATCTCGTGAACGGTGTCGTGGATTGCGTCAAGATTGTTCTGCTTTGCAAGAACGGCTATTCTCTTCTTGTCCTCGCATGCACCGGCCTCGGCAGCCATTCTCTTCTCAAGATTGGTCTTGGTATCCCAAACGACCTCACCCAAGAGCTCAGCGAACTTGGCAGCGTGCTCAGCCTCTTCAAAAGCGTATCTCTTGAATGCCTCCGCAACTTCAGGATAACCATCGCGATCTGCCTGACGGCTCATGGCAAGGTACATACCAACCTCTGTGCACTCGCCGTTGAAATGTTTCTGAAGGCCGTCCCATATTTCCTCAGGGCAACCCTTTGCCACACCAATAACGTGCTCGTCCGCAAACTGAAGAGCACCTTCTGTCTCAACCATTTCCTTGAACTTGCTTTTTGGAGCCTTGCACAAAGGGCATTTCTCAGGAGCCTCATCTCCTTCATGAACGTAACCGCAAACAGTACAGATAAATTTCTTTTTCATTGCTTGTTATTTAAGATTGATAAAGTATTTAATTTAGAATTATTATAAACAAAGTTACGGAAACATTTCCATTATTCAAAAACTATTTCTCCCGTTCAACTTCCGCGCCTTCGGCTATAATTATCTTTTTCCTGCGCAGGAATACTCTCAACAGATAAATTGTGAGAAGTGTTCCAACAAAGAAAAGCTGGATGAAAGCAGCTGACCTGCTCAATGACTTTATTTCCACATCATCCGGATCCTGGGCAAGAACATGCATGAGCCTCCTGTGAGAAAGGCCGAACGGTGCCGGTCTGAGTGCCGAACCATATTTTGCTATTATCACTCCGGAATGCAGGATGCTGACTCCGGCATTGCTTCTGTTGAGTGAAAGCAAGGACTTGTAATCGCCTATCAGCACCTTGCCGAACAGTCTGTTCTTGAACTTATCCCTTATCTGATCAGCGGATGCCGCACACAGAATATAACAGGTATAAGGAGTTTTGTCATAAATCTCATTGGCCAGTTTCACCAGACGGACAGCGTCATGCTCGCTTATTGAATTAATCTGAGGAATACTTATGAACACTATGTCAGTTGTGGAAGAAAGTATGGCGGAAGAAACGTAAAAGCCTCCCAGGTTCCTTATTGGAAGAACAGGAGGGGCCTTTGTCTCGAACTTGACAATGCTCTCAATCAGGTCCTTTGCAAAACCTCCAGTCTGATCAGGCGCAATGTCAACGAAAGTCCAGGTGGTGTCAGGAAGATTGTCAAGACTGAAAGCCTGGGTAAGTCCGTCCTTGGTATACAGATACATCTGTGACTGAACTGAATCCGCCTGTTCCGTTTCATAAGCATTGCCCTCACTTTCGGCATTGTTGGCGAACAGCAGATCCGTTCCAGCCTTGTACGGTCCCCATTCGGCAGGTGGTGTGGAAGAGAGAGAACGCAGGGAAACCGTCAGAATGATCAGCAGATACAGTATGACTATTGAAAGTTCCGTACGTTTTCCGCCGAGTGCGCGTATTTTCTGCCACCTCACGTTCAGCTCCCTGTACTGATCGGATTTGGAATACCTGTAGAACAGGAAAATGTGGAATGCTCCTATGAGAAGGACTATGTTCTTGATCAGGCTCTGTACATTGGACATAGGGATGGCGTCGCCGAAACAGCCACAGTCGCTCACGGGATTGAAGATGGATGCGTAAAGGGTTATCAGGGTGAAGAATCCCATCAGATAGAGTGAGAACTTTGAGAAGAACTTCATCTTGACTCCGAGAAGTATGGCACAGCCCGTGACATACTCCGCCGCTATGAGTGCAAGTGCCAGGAAATGACTTGAAAAGCTCAGGAATCCCAGATGAAGAGCCTTGAGCCATTCACCTGTCTTTATCACTGTACCCATCGGATCCGCGCCTTTCAAAGTTGATGAAAGGATGAGGACAAGACCTATGATAATCCTGAAAACTATTACCAGTATCTTCATCTGATATGCTCCTTGATCCTGTTGAAAATTACATCAGGCGAGGCCATCCGTCCGGATTCATCGCTGCAGTCTATCCTTATGAAATCAGGGTCACGACGGCACTGCTCCAGATATATTCCGCGCACATTCTTCTGGAACTCTATATTCTCCTCGTGAATGTCGGCATGTCCGTGAAGGTAATCCCTGTCATCCCCGCTGCGCTGCGATTTCAAACTGTTCTCCACGAAATCAATGGGCACGTCAAGGAACAGATTGATGTCAGGCTTTGGAATGCCATAGACCTCATATTCCATCTTGAATATCCAGTCCATAAGTTCCGCGCGCTTGAGCTCGTCCTTGATTTTAGAGCACTGGTATGCTATATTGGAATAGACATAGCGGTCAAGCAGCACACAGCATCCCTCATCCAGCCACTTCCTTATGATTGAAGCCGCATCGGCCCTGTCCAGAGCGAACAGCAGGGCCACGAGCTGTGGATGAACCTGTTCGTTGGAACCGAACTCTCCGCTGAGGAACTTTGCAATCAGTTCGCCGTATGCGGAAGATTCATAACGTGGAAAATGAATGTATTCCAATCTCCTCCCACTGGCTGTAATATAATTCCTGAGCAGTTTTACCTGAGTGCTTTTGCCTGCGCCGTCCAAGCCTTCCAATACTATGAGCATATCTTACCTTTTAATCCACGAAATTACTCATTTGGAGTCTCATTTCAAATAAGTAATCGTAAAAAGGAAAAATTACCTACATTCGCATAATATCCGGAAACACAGGAAACCATGGACAGGAAGGTGAAGATAATGGGAATCATCAACCTCAACGATGATTCATTCTACAGCGGCAGCCGCTGCTCAAGCTCCGTATTCGGGCATAAGCTTGAAACCATGCTCGAGCAGGGAGCCGACATAATCGATCTCGGAGCAGTATCATCACGCCCCGGAGCCCTTCCTGTGGACTGTGCTGAGGAATGGCGCAGGCTCCGTGAACCTCTTGAAATCATCAAGGGCTTCCATCTTTCCCCTGGCAGCATTTCCATAGACACTTTCCGCACGGAGATAGTGGAAAGGGCCTCTTCCCTACTTGGCGATAGTTTCATGATAAATGATATTTCGGCCGGCACCGGCTTCCTTCCCTGCGGCCCCGGGCAAGCGCCGCATACCAGCAGCATGCTGGAATTCGTTGGAAGACACCAGTTCCCATACGTTGCAATGCATATCAAGGGCACTCCGCAGACAATGCAGACTCTTTGCGATTATCCGAATGGTGTTGTGAACGAAGTGAAACAGTATTTCGCCGATTTTGAGAAGGAAGCTCTCGCATACGGAATCAGGGACTTCATCATTGACCCGGGCTTCGGCTTTGCAAAGACCATTGAGCAGAACTGGGAGCTGTTCAATGCCATCCCGGAGCTGAAGCAAAGCAGCGGTAAAAGGATACTGATAGGAATTTCCAGGAAATCAATGATATACAAACCGCTTGGAATCACTCCCGAGCAGTCTCTGGAGGCAAGCGTCAAGGCCAATATGAAAGCGGTGGAACTGGGAGCGGACATTATCCGCGTCCATGATGTGGCCCCCTATTCCTCCTTGTCTTCAGGACGTTCGTGAAGAACAGCCTTCCTGAGCTCGAAGTTCTGACCGAGATAGCGCTTGCGCACCTCCGGGTTGTTGGCAAGTTCTTCAGGAGTGCCGCTTACGAGTATTGAACCTTCGTACAGAAGATATGCACGGTCCGTGATTGCCAGTGTTTCGTGGACATTGTGGTCTGTTATGACTATGCCAATGTTCTTCTTCTTGAGTTTTGCAATGATGTGCTGGATGTCTTCAACGGCAATAGGGTCAACTCCTGCGAACGGTTCGTCGAGGAGTATGAACTTAGGGTCGATAGCAAGTGCCCTTGCTATCTCGCAACGTCTTCTTTCACCGCCGGAAAGCTGGATGCCGTAACTTTTCCTTACTTTCTGCAGTCCGAACTCAGCAATGAGGCTTTCCAGTTTCTCAACCCTCTGTTCAGGTGTGATATGCTTTGCCAGCTGCATCACCGACATTATGTTATCCTCCACCGTCATTTTTCTGAACACCGAGGCCTCCTGCGCAAGATAACCAACACCTTTCTGCGAACGCTGGTACATTGGCAGGTCGGTAAGTTCCTCATCGTCCAGGAAGATTCTTCCGGAATTTGGTTTGATAAGTCCGGTTATCATATAGAAGCTGGTGGTCTTGCCGGCTCCGTTAGGTCCGAGCAGACCAACAATCTCTCCTTGTTCAACCTCTATTGACGCACCCTTCACAACGGTGCGCATTCCGTATTTCTTTACAAGATTCTGTGTATATAGTCGCATATTCCTTTACTTCAAATCAAGGTCCAGTTCCTTTTTCAATTGTGCATATTCAGGAAACTCCCTCTGCAGATGGGCATCCTTCTCTACAGGCATATATGGTGCTCTGGGTTTTGCCTCCAATGCAGGTGCCTGCATTTCAACAAGCAGTTTGAGATTGAAATTGTCAAGCTGCTCCCTGAGAATGTTCTCAAGCGTGAGCAGAATCTTCTTCTCAATCCAGGACTTCTGTGCACTGTTGGTTACAGGGAATACAATTGTTGTGCCATCTTCCTTCATCAAAGCCGTTGTTGCCTTGATGGCAGCTACGAGATTCGGATATTTTGCAACCTGAGGGTCCTCTGTCATCCTTACCCAGGCTTTGGCAAGTCCTTCTGCCGTAATCGGGCTGATATGTTCCGCTTCCTTGGCTTTTGCCTGTTCATGCTGCTCCTCCTCATCGAACATGCTTCCAAGCATATTGGTTATTGACATTCCAATGCCCGGTTTCTTTGGTTCCGGTTTCACAGGCGCAGGGTCCGGTGCGTATGTCTGAACATTCGATTTGGCAGGTTCCGGCTCTACCTCTGGTACAGGTGCCGGAGCTGATGCCGGCGTCTGAACAGGCTCTGGAGCAACTGCAGCTTTCTCAGGCTCAGGAACTGGCGCTGGAGCAGTTGCAACAACAGGCACAGATTCCGGAGCTGCCGGTGCAGCAACCTGAGCGGGAACTGCCTGAACAACAGCAGGCTCGGCTGCCGGAGCAGGTGCAGGGGCCGCAACAGGTTTCGCAACTGCAGGAGCTGGTTCCGGAGCTATCGCAGGTGGAATATTGAGCTTGGATTCAGGAAGAGGCGCCGCAAGGCTGGCGAGTTTCACAAGGAGGAACTCCACCAGAAGGCGCTGGCTCGGACTGTTCCTGTACTCGGCCTCGCATTTGGTGGTGAGGGTGAGGGCATCGAAAAGATACTTCACGCTGCACAGGGAGGCCTGTTCCATATATTTCGCAGCTATCGCCTGTGAAGTCTCAAGAAGCTTGCTTGTTGAACTGTCCTTGCATACGAGCAGGTTCCTTATATGGCTGGAAAGGCCGCTTACGAAATACTGTGCATTGAAGCCTTTGGCCAGCACTTCATCAAAAAGCAGGAGGCTCTTTGCGTACTGACCGCCAAGGCTGCTGCGGATTATATTGAAATAATAGTCGTAATCAAGTACATTGAGGTTCTTTATGACCTGTGTGTATGTTATGTTGTTGCCGCAGAAGGCAACGGTCTGGTCAAAGAGTGTGAGTGCGTCACGCATAGCCCCGTCGGCCTTGGTGGCAATAACATGCATGCTCTCGTCATCTATTGTAACGCCTTCCTTAGCCGCTATGTTCTTGAGGTTGCGTACAATGTCCTCAACACCTATGCGGTTGAAATCGTATGTCTGGCAACGGCTGAGAATGGTTGGAAGTATCTTGTGCTTCTCAGTGGTTGCAAGAATGAAGATGGCGTACTCAGGCGGTTCCTCAAGTGTCTTGAGAAAGGCGTTGAACGCCGCCTGTGAAAGCATGTGAACCTCATCTATTATATATACGCTGTATCTGCCTGTCTGCGGTGGGATCTGAACCTTGTCGGTAAGTTCCCTTATGTCATCGACTGAGTTGTTGGAGGCGGCGTCAAGTTCATGGATGCAGTATGAGCGTCCTTCGGCAAAGGACCTGCAGCTCTCGCACTCACCGCAAGGCTCCATGTTCTCACCCGGATTCGAGCAGTTGATTATCTTGGCAAAAATCCTGGCCGATGTTGTCTTGCCTACTCCTCTTGGGCCGCAGAACAGATACGCATGGGCGAGCTGGCCCCTCTGGATGGAATTCTTGAGCGTGGCTGCAATGGAATCCTGTCCTATGAGCGTTGAGAAACTCTGCGGTCTGTACTTTCTGGCGGATACAATGTAATTTTCCATAAGTTCAATCTTGTTCGCGTTTTATCTGGCGCTTATTCCCAGCCACCCACCAAGGGTGATGATTGCCTGAGTCATGTCGGCTGCAGGCAGATTCAATATTCTTGCCCTGTGGCCCTGCTCCTGTGTATTGATATACAGAATCATTGACTGTCTGCCCTCCCCTTTTGCCTTGAGCTGCTCGTTCACAACCGGTGCCTGAGGCATAACACTGCTCCAAGGGTCCCAGAGACCGTATATGAACATCATCCTGTTTTCCGTTTTCTCAAGGAAAGCATTTGTGTCATTGCAAAGGTAAGAATCAAACTTGAATTCCTGAGTTGTAGGGAGCATAATTCTTTTCATATAATCATCTGCATCCTTTATTGAAAGGAGTCCCTTGAAAGGCTCGGTGTCGTATCCGTAGTAACCAAGTTCCTTCACAGCCTGAACATAGAATGGGGAACTCTGCTTGTCCTTTGCGAAATAATCGCTTCCGGCAACCATCTGCAGGTAATCGAACATGGCTTCATCGGTGAGATTCTCCAATGAAGGGATGGTCCTGGTCTTGCGGCCCCACTGCCAGAAGGCAAAAGGAAATTCCAGGACAGTCATATCCAGCACCTCGCTTACAGGAACCTTGAACTCCCAGTGCTCCTTGGCGGCCTTGGCTTCCAGAAGTTTCTCCATTGACTGGCGACGGTTCAGCACTGCTTTCTGGAATTCATATATTATGCTTCTGTCCTTTTCGGTTGCAACCTGATCCTTGAGGAAAGGCTGATGTCTCCCGTCATTCACAGCGCGGCACACAGGGCCTACGTAAGGGACCGAGATGTCCATGTCCTGAGGGTAGTACGCAGTGTAGAACATTGCTGTCTGACCGCCCTTGCTTATTCCCGTGGCAATCCATTTGCCAGTATAGATATGCTTGAGAAGTCTGTTAACATTGTGATGGTCGGCCGCTGCCTGCTTTGCCGTCATATAATCCCAATTGAGATTCTCCATACTTACAGGAGTGCCGTCCTCGGCCTTCCACATTGCATCCGTGCTGTCCTTCAGCTTGAACTTGGCAATATGCGGCACTGATCGGCCGAAGTATCTGTGCTCCACCTCAACCATATTGGTCCTGAACATTGTTGACAGTTCGTTGTTGTAACCAGGAGCCGCTCCTCGGCCTGTGTAGCCTTCGGTCACCTGAACCATAGGACTGGCGCAGTTCACGTGCATGAGCACCACCTGCTGCTCGAAAGTGCCGAGTGCAGGATTGTTGTGGTCAATCGGCTGCTCCAGCATCAGGAGAATCTTGTAACTGTACAGGTCCTCCAGTTTTGGTGAGACCTGCAGAGTGGTGTCCGCAGAAACAATCCTCAACCCTTCCGCCTGCGCAGCCTGATACAGTTTTGCAAGCATATCCTTTTTTGAAACATCCTGTGCGCTGGCCAGAGAACATACAGCCAGAACCGACAGCAGGAACAACACAATCCTTTTCTTCATAATATATACGTTTTATTATTCTTCAATTTTGAAATGAGGTCCTATGACAACCCTTATGCTTCCCGGGACCAGTTCGAAGGTGAACGGTGACTCCCCCACAGCCTCACCGTCTATCTCTATCCTGGTGCTCGGATTTGTCTCAATCTCTATTCTCTTTGCCTGAGTGAAGAGCACATCAGGGACATCGTATATGGAGCCCGAGTACAGCAGACGGAAGTTCCTGATTATCTTCAGCTTGCTCATTTTCCTGATAATAGTGAGGTCCATTAGCCCGTCATCCACCTTTGCCTGAGGGGTCTGCTTCATACCGCCTCCGTTGTATTTACCGATACCCACCGCACCCGAGAAGACAGGGCCGTCATAAAAGAGCTTTCCGTCGGCGTAAATCCTGAAATGCTTTGACCTGTAGGTGGCAAAAGTTGAAAGCGTGCTTCTGATGTAGAGCCATTTCCCGTACTTGCCGTTATCCTTTAGTTTGTTGTATTTCAGGTTCACTATTGCGTCATATCCGAGACCTGCAACATTGGCCATGTACCTTATATGGTCAACCATTGTTTCGTAGAACCCCACCTTTGCCACATCCTGTATGACCGTCTTCCTTTCCACCAGCGATTCAACCGCCTCCGAGTATGTCTTGCTTATGCCGAACATCCTTATCCAGTCATTGCCCGTACCGGTTGGTATCACCGCAAGGTATATGTCGGTTGTTGGAACGGCTTTCTGTATGAATATGCCGTTCACGACCTCGTGGACGGTTCCATCACCGCCTATGGCCACAATATGTCTGAATCCGTCATTTATGGCCTTCACGGTGAGCTCTATGGCATGATATTTGTGTTCAGTGAACAGGCAGGTGAAGTTCAGGCCGCTGGCGTACATTCTGTTTGAGATTGCAGGCCAGTCCTTGAGTCCCCGGCCGCTGCCGGCCTTGGGATTGACTATCACCATCCAACGTGGTTCTTCCATCTGTTTATAACTTTTGAATACAAAATTAACAAAAACTACGGGCATTAAAAAGGATTTGTTATTTTTGCAAATTACATTATCCTTACCAGGATTCGTTTAAATTTTGAAAATTATGGGAAAGACAATAGCTATAGCCAATCAGAAAGGTGGAGTGGGGAAAACAACTACAGCAATAAATCTGGCTGCCAGCCTTGCCGTTCTTGAAAACAAAGTTCTCCTCATTGATGCCGATCCTCAGGCAAACAGCACATCCGGTCTCAACTTCAATCCGGATTCCGAAGACGGAGCAACCTTGTACGAAGTACTCATTGGAAAGAAAACTCTTGAAGAAATAATCCTTGATTCCGAAATAGCAAAGCTCAAGCTCGCACCTTCACATATCAACCTTGTTGGCGCAGAGATTGAGATGCTTCAGATGGATGAAAGGGAAATGATATTGAAAAATGCCGTTGCAAGTCTGAAGGAACAGTATGATTACATTATCATTGACTGCTCACCTTCGCTGGGCCTCATTACAGTGAACTCGCTCACGGCAGCGGATTCAGTGATAATACCTGTTCAGTGCGAGTATTTTGCGCTGGAAGGCCTGGGCAAGCTTCTCAACACCTTGCAGATTGTTCAGTCAAGGCTCAACCCTTCGCTTGAGATAGAGGGCTTCCTTCTCACAATGTACAATGGCATTCTCAAATCCGCCAACCAGGTGGTTGAGGATGTCAAGAAGCATTTCGGCGCAATGGTTTTCAATACAATGATATCAAGGAACGTAAGGCTTTCGGAGGCGCCGAGCCATGGTAAACCTGTAATCCTTTACGATGCCATGTCAACCGGAGCCAACAACTACTTAAACCTTGCCAAGGAAGTTTTGTCAAAGAATCAAGCAGTCAAATAAAGGAAAGGACCATTATGCCAAAGATACCAACAGGTCTTGGTAGAGGCTTGGACGCACTCATACCAAAGAATTTGCAAGCGCAGAAGCAGCCGAATGCAGCTCCCGCCGCACAGGCCACTCCTACTTCTGTATGTCTGATAGACATAGACCTCATTGATGTCAATCCTTTCCAGCCTCGTACCGAGTTCAACGAGCAGGCTCTTGAAGAGCTGGCTTCCTCAATTGCGCTGATGGGTCTGATCCAGCCGGTGACCTTACGTCCCATCGCCGGTGGAAAATATCAGATAATAAGCGGAGAGAGACGCTGGCGCGCTTCAAGGATGGCCGGTCTGAAGGAAATACCTGCCTATATCAGGAAAACCGATGACAACGGCATGCTGGAGATGGCAATTGTAGAGAACATACAGCGCGAGAACCTCGATGCAATAGAGATAGCCATTTCATTCCAGAGACTCATTGACGAATGCAAGCTCACGCAGGAGGAAATGGCGGTGAGGGTTGGCAAGAAAAGGGCGAGCGTGGCGAATTACCTGCGACTGCTCAAGCTTCCTGCACCTATACAGCTGGCTCTGCGCCAGGACAAACTGAGTATGGGACACGCCAAGTGCATACTCGGGCTTGAGAAGGAGAAGGACCAGCTGAAAATGGCCAATGCCATAATTGAAAAGGGGCTTTCAGTGCGCGCCGTTGAGGCAATGATAAGGAAAATCACTGAAAGGCAGCTCAAAAGTGCATCAAAGGACAATTCCCAGACAGGCGCAGCAGAGTCTACAGACCTGCCTGAGTACTATTTCAAGGTAGTTGACACTCTTGGCAGATTCTTCAACAATAACGTAACGGTTAACCGCAGCAGAAACGGGAAAGGCAGCTTCACAATAAGCTTCGCCTCCGACTCACAGGTAAGCCAGTTCCTGTCGGCCTTGGAGGAGGCAGGACTTTAGGATATGACACACAGGCGCAAAGGACATATCTCATCATTTTTCACAGCGATGGTCTTTTCCATTGCCCTGCTTTGCGCATCATATAACACAGCTTCCGCACAGCACAACCTTTCCGAGGGAACTTTCACCACCAACGGAGTGCCGGGCAGCAACATTGACAACAACGGTTACCCGCAGAACGACACCACATACACAGGCGGTGATGAAGGCCCTACGTTTACTATCGGAGACTACTTCCATGGCCTTGCAATTCAGGACTCGCTGAAGGTCCAGCATGTTTTCTTCGGCTCGTTGCTCATGCCGGGAACAGCGCAGTACTATAACAGACAGAAATGGAAGATTCCTGTAATTTACGGACTGATGGGAGGATGCATAGGAGGAGCCATTGCAAGCAAGGAAAACCGTGCTCCTTTTGTAATAGGCGCAGTGGCAACATACTTTGCCTCAGTGCTTGACGGAGTCGTATGCTACAAAAGCGATGTCACGCCTTTGCCTGCAAGACACACCATCTACTCCGCGCTCATACCAGGATGGGGGCAGGCCGCCAACGGAGACTACTGGAAGATACCTATCTTCTACGCAGGCTTTGCAGCTACCGCCTATTTCTGGGCAACCAACCAGCAGCAGTACAACAGATACAAGAATTATCTGCTGCACCCGGAAGAATATCATGGATCACTCAGCCAGAAGGACCTCATCTGGTACAGGGACAAGCACAGGCGCTACAGGGACTATTCAATCCTTGGAACGGCTCTTGTTTACATACTCAACATCATTGATGCCAATGTGTTCGCCCATATGAGCAGTTTTGACATC
The DNA here is from genome assembly GCA_018065035.1 of Candidatus Egerieousia equi. Classification (GTDB taxonomy): domain Bacteria; phylum Bacteroidota; class Bacteroidia; order Bacteroidales; family UBA932; genus Egerieousia; species Egerieousia equi. Next base: position 17,604 of record JAGHUC010000004.1, read on the forward strand.
TCGGACGACATGGGGATAACAATGACCCCGAGTGTAATTGACAACAGCATGCAGAGCACCGAAGTATCCGTACCGGGGGAGGGCGGTGCACCTGCCACAACAATAAATGTATCAAAACCAAGTGTTGCTCCTGTTGAACCTGCGATTGGATTCACCCTGGGCATAACATTCTAAAAACAAAGAGACATGAGAAGAAATACAGCAATCATAATATCACTTATTCTTGTTCTTCTAGCAGGCACAATCAGTTCCAATGCGGCTGAAAGGAGGCAGAAGAGGCTCAGCAGAAAGGAACTGCAGCTTGAAGTTGACCGTTTGAGATATATGGTTGATTCTCTTATGCTCATTGTGAGCGATTCAACGGAAGAGGATGTGCAGACCGACTCCCTCAACCCCGGGGAGCTTGGCAGCATGGATTCGGAATTCTTCGAGAACCCGAATCCCGGGGAGAACATTGATTCACTGCTGGCGCAGTGGTACAGCCGCAGAAGAACACTTACATCAGACATACTGGAGGCGGACTCTGTAATCTACCCTTCCAGCATACCTGATTCCGTTTATATCCGCAAGATAAAGAAGCTGAATTCCTATATTCCTATTCCGTACAACGAGATAGTAAGAAACCACATTATCCTTTATACGGAAAAGCTGCCTAAGTTCAGTTCCAAGGTGCTGGCTCTCGGAGAATATTACCTTCCTATATTCGAGGAAATCTTTGACAAGTACGGTCTGCCAAAGGAACTCAAGGCAATGGCCATTATAGAATCAGGCTTCAACCCGGTGGCAAGGTCTAGGGCCAAGGCCATGGGCATGTGGCAGTTCATGTATCGTACGGGCAGGATGTACGGTCTTACAATAAACTCATACGTTGACGAACGTCTTGACCCTGTCAAGGCCTGTGATGCCGCAGCAAGGTACATGAGGGATTCCTACATAGTATTCGGAGACTGGGCTCTTGCCATATCATCATACAACTGCGGCTCCGGCAATGTGCTCAAGGCCATAAGAAGATGCGGAGGTTCCACATATTTCTGGGATCTTTACAAATATCTTCCGAGAGAGACCAGAGGCTATGTCCCTGCATTCGTGGGTGCGCTCTACCTTCTCAAGTACTACAAGGACTACAACATCACGCCTAGTGCGCCATACTCGCTGCCTCCTCAGGTTGACACATTCGAAATCAAGAAGAATCTGCATTTCGGACAGGTTTCAGAGCTTGTAGGAGTTCCTATGGAAACACTGCGGCTCCTCAACCCTCAGTACATAAAGGACATCGTACCGGGAAATGAGAAGACATACATACTTACTATTCCTCATCAGTATACCGCCGCCTTCGTTGACCACGAGAAGGATATCTACACATACAAGGATTCCATCTATTTCAATCCTATCGTCTATTCAAGGATTAAGGATGAGATGTCAACGTCCGGCAGCCAGTCAATTGTCCACAAGGTCAAGAAAGGTGAGACCTTGGGAAGGATAGCCAGGAAGTATGGAGTCACAACCTCACAGATTCTTTCATGGAATCATTTAAAGAGCAGCAAGAAACTCAGGATAGGGCAGAGACTCCACATTTACAGGAATGGCGGCACCAGGAAGAGTTCCAAAGTATCGGATGACAATGCTCAAGTCTCATCTTCCACAAGCACAAAAGCTGTGGAGAACGATGAACCGGTATACTATACAGTGAAAAAAGGCGACACTCTCTCAAAGATTGCAAGCAGGAACAAAACCACTCTGAACAAGCTTCTCAAGCTGAACAACCTCACTGTAAAGTCCAAGATCATACCGGGAAAGAAGTTGAGAATTAAATAATTAGTGAAATTTTTTACGAAAATTTGTTTGTTTAATAGATTTTATTACATAACTTTGAACTCGTAAATAAAAACTTCAAACCTTATAGTCATGAAAGAACTTATCGACCAGATTAAAGTTGAAATCGAGAATTTCACCGTAAACGCAGACGCACAGCTCGTAAAAGGAAATAAGGCAGCAGGTACTAGAGCAAGAAAAGCCGCTTTGAACCTTTCAAAACTTATGAAAGAATTCAGAAAAGTATCTGTTGAGGCCAGCAAATAAGTTTCCTTTGATATTTAAGGACAAAGCCTGCATGCCCTATGACATGCGGGTTATTTTTTTTGTAAATTTGCCCCTTATTAGTTCACTAAGTTTACAGTTATAAAAAAAAATAAAGAAATGGAAGCTACAAACACATTTGCGCAGCTTGAGATCAGCTACAAGAACTGCGTTCACAATTACAGATATTTCAGAAGCAAGCTCAAACCTGAGACCAAGCTCCTCATTCTTATCAAAGCAAATGCATACGGCCACGGTGCTGTTGAATTCGCCAGGATAATGGAGAAGGAAGGAGCGGATTACTTTGCCGTTGCTCACCCTTGGGAAGGAATTGAGCTCAGACAGGGCGGAATCAAGAACCCTATTCTTGTCCTCACAACCGGAACCGACTACTACAAGGAAATGGTTGAGAACAAGCTTGAGCCAGGTATTCCAAACCTCTACAGCCTCGAGTTCTTCACCAATGTTCTCAAGGAAATGAACGTAACGGACTACCCTGTTCACATCAAGCTTGATACTGGCATGCACCGTCTCGGTTTCATGGAAAAGGAACTTCCTGCACTCATCGAGAACCTCAAGGCCAATAAGAATGTCAGGGTTCAGTCAATCTACTCACACCTTTGCGTGGCTGACATGCCGGAATGGGATGAGTTCACATTGAGCCAGATAAAGCTTTACCAGAAGATGGCTCCGCAGATTGACGCCATCCTTGATTACAAGCCAATCCACCACATACTGAATTCCGCAGGACAGGAAAGGTTCACAGAGTATCAGATGGACATGTGCCGTCTTGGTATAGGAATTTATGGCATAAGTTTCGTTGACGACAAGGCACTGAAACCTGCCGCTTCTCTCAAATGCAAGATTCTCCAGATAAAGGAGCTTGAAATAACAGACGGAACCGTTGGATACGGCCGTTGGGGAAGGCTTCATCCGGAAGGAAAGACCGTTATTGCAACCCTCCCTCTCGGATATGCAGACGGCATCAACCGCCACCTTGGAAGGGGCAATGCGAAATTCTATGTAAACGGCAAGCTTTGCCCTACCATTGGCAACATATGCATGGATATGTGCATGATTGACATTACAGGCGTTGATGCAAAGGTTGGTGACACAGTTACCATATTCGGCGAGAAGCCTCACGCAAATGACATTGCAGCCATTCTGGACACCATTCCATACGAAGTGTTCACATCGGTTGCAAGAAGAATAAAGAGAGTTGTTGTTGACTGATAAAAAAATGATTTCTGCATGATACTGTTGAGCTTTGATACTGAAGAATTCGATGTTCCAAAGGAACACGGTGTAAGTTTCACCCTTGATGAGGGCATGGAGGTTTCAATCGCCGGCACAACAAGGATACTTGATGTGCTTGACAGGACCGGCGTGAAAGCCACGTTCTTCTGCACCGGGAATTTCGTACGCAAGGCTCCGCATATCATGCAGAGAATTATTGAAAGCGGGCACGAGATAGCTGGCCATGGCGTTGACCATTGGAGTCCGAAGACAAGTGATGTCTCTGAAGTGAAGCGGATAATCAAGGAAGAGCTTGGCATTGATGTCAAGGGATACAGACAGCCAAGGATGTTCCCTGTAAGCGATGAGGAGATAGCCTCAAACGGTTATATTTACAACTCATCACTGAATCCTGCATTCATTCCAGGAAGATACATGCACCTTGCAACGCCAAGGAAACCTTTCATGAAAGCCGGCGTTCTCCAGATACCTGCCTCAGTCACTCCTATTGTGCGTTTCCCTCTGTTCTGGCTTGCCTTGCATAACCTTCCCGAGAAAGTATACCACCTGCTTGTCAAATGGGTCCTGAAGGACTCTGACTGCTTTGTGACCTATTTCCACCCATGGGAATTCTTTGATCTCAAGCAGAACCCACAGTTCAGGATGCCTTTCATAATAAGGAACAACAGTGGCAAGGAAATGTGCAGGAGGCTGGAGAACCTTATTGAAATGCTCAAGGCCGGAGGAGAATCTTTCTGCACCTATACCGAATACTCCATAAAAAAAATTGAGGAACTGAAAAAAGAGCAGCTATGATCAAATTAGGAATAGTTTCACCATGCTACAATGAGGAGGAGGTTCTCGTCCACAGCGCACAAAGATTGGAAAATCTTTTCAATGATCTCATTGGCAAAGGCAAGATATCCCAGGACAGTTTCGTTCTGTTCGTCAATGACGGATCAAAGGACTCAACCTGGAGCATAATAGAGCAGCTTCACAGTTCCAAACCGTTCATCAAAGGACTCAACCTTGCGCACAACGTTGGTCACCAGTGTGCTATCATGGCCGGAATGATGACCGCCAGGGAATGGGCCGACGGTATTGTAACCATTGATGCCGACCTGCAGGATGACCTGAACTGCATCGAAAAGATGATTGACGCCTACACAAACGGTTACGATGTGGTTTATGGGGTAAAGGTAAGCCGCACTGCCGACGGATTCCTCAAGCGCAAGAGTGCCGAAACTTTCTACAAGCTCCAGAAAGGAATGGGCGTTGACATGGTTTACAACCATGCGGATTTCAGATTCCTCAGCCGCAGGGTACTCCAGGCGCTTGCAAACTATCCTGAACGCAATCTTTACCTGAGAGGAATGATTCCTCTCATAGGATTCAATTCAACCACAGTAGAAGACGTGATATCTGAAAGACAGGCCGGAGTCTCGAAATACAC
>JAGHUC010000073.1 GCA_018065035.1 Candidatus Egerieousia equi
GTTGAGATGCAGAATGCGAGCCAGCGCTTCTTCAGAGAGAGGATGCTTTTCTACTTTGCAAAACTTATTGCATTGCAGGCACCGGCGGGCAGAGAGTGGAATTATCATATTGGTAAGACTTATTCAGTGGCCTTTCTGAATTTTGAGTTGGAGAAGTTGTCTTCAGACTCTGAGATTGACGAGGACGATTTTAGCGGGAAGTATATTCTTCACTATCGTACAGATGAGGTTGATTCGAGGCGGACAATGCCGAATTCCACTGAGTACTATTTCATCTCTTTGAAGAATTTCAACAAAAAGGAGACTGAGCTTGCGAGTAATGCCGACAAATGGTTATATTTGATGTGTAAATCCAAATTCTTTGCTGATGTTCCTGAAGAGTTCAATGGCGATGAGTCTTTCAGAGCTTTTCTTGATGCAAGCGCAAGGGCAGGGTTTACAAAGGATGACGAATACAAATACTTTAAGGATATGATGAACGATTGGGACATAGCGAATTCCAAGCGTGAGGCAGTTGAAGCTGCGCTGGCTTCCGGAAGGGCGGAAGGAAGAGCAGAAGGAAGAAGAGAGGGCGTAGTTGAAGGAGAGGCTAAGGGAAAACTTCAAACGGCAAAAAGTCTGCTCGCCTTGGGCGTGGCCATTGAAATCATACAGAAGGCCACCGGCTTGCGTGCAGAGGAGATTCTGGGGTAATAATTATCATGAAAATCATCTACTTCCATGGATATGGGTCTTCGGGGGCAACGGGGACGGTGGATTCGTTGAGGAAGTTGCTGCCGGAGTGCGAGATAATTGCGCCGGATATTCCTGTGGATCCTCAGGAGGCCCTGCCTTTCCTCAAGGAGTTCTGCAGGGAGCAGCAGCCTGATCTGGTGATTGGAACGTCGATGGGCGGTATGTATGCTCAGCAGATGTTCGGTTTCAGGAAGATTTGTGTGAATCCTGCTTTCAATATGTCCCACATGTCAAAGGTGCTCAAGACAGGCACCCACAAGTTCTTCAACGGGCGCAAGGACAATGCTAAGGAATTCACTATCACCCGTGAGACCATCCAGCATTTCAATATGATGGAACGCTTGCAGTTCAAGGGTATCACTGATTTTGACAGGGAGAATACCTGGGGTCTGTTCGGCATTCACGATGACCAGGTGAACTGCTACGATCTGTTCAAGAAATACTATAAGAATGCCCAGCGCTTTGAGGGCGGTCACAGACTCAACGAGGATGTGCTCAGGAAGGTTGTGATACCGCTTGTGAGGAAACTGGAAAATTAATTTATGAACGAGATATTCTTTTCACTTCTGCGTCTTGCCTTGGGCAAGCAAGAGGATTTTCCCTATGAGCCGAGTGCCAGTGAATGGCTTGGTATAAGGGAGATGGCTCAGAAACAGAGCGTTCTGGGAGTAGCTTTTGCCGGTTTGCAGAAATTGCGTCAGGAGGCTGAAAGCAACGTGCAGTATGCGGCCGCTGTGAGGAATCTGCAGAGTGCGGCCTTCTTTGAATGGATGGGTCATGTTGCTATGGCCCAGGAGAGTAACGAACGTTTGAACACTCATTGCATTGAACTTCAGCGGATTCTGCGCGAAGATGGCTTTGACAGCATCATTCTAAAAGGACAGGGTTCAGCCGCTTTGTATGGCCAGATGGCCTCCTTGCGTCAGCCGGGCGACATTGACATCTGGGTGATGCCGCACAATTCTGTGGTAGACGGAGTGGTGAAGGAGAATTTCAATCAAAGAAAGAAAGTCATTTCAGATTACTGCAAGTCCAAACTTCCTTCCTACGATGCTTCAAAGGAGGGCACGATGCACACCGATTTCCCCATATTCAAGGGCACCACGGTTGAGATGCATTTCACGCCCAGCACTATGTCAAATCCACGGCGCAACGCCCGCTTCCAGCACTGGCTGGAGCAGCAGTGGGCCCAGATGCAGAAAACAGGGTATCCGTCCGATGGCTTCAAGACCCCTTCGGCAGAATTCAATCTTGTTTACATGCTCCAGCACATTTACAAGCATACTCTTTTTGAAGGCATTGGCTTGAGGCAGATAATGGATTATTATTTTCTTTTACTGGCGATAGCCAACAAGCCTGAATCCAAAGTTGACTGTCAGCATATAAGAGCCCTTCTGCGTTCATTCGGCCTTTATGATATTGCCCAGGCAGTGAACTGGGTTATATGGCAGGTGTTCGAGGACGCTTCCACGGATTCTTACCTGCTTTCTGGATCATGCCCTCTGCCTGCACCGGAACCGGGGCGTGGCCGCTTGCTTTACGATATGATTCTTGAGGGCGGCAATTTCGGTCATCACAGCAAATATGTCATAAACAGAACCAACAATACAGGCCGCCGCAGGCTCTGGCGCT
>JAGHUC010000037.1 GCA_018065035.1 Candidatus Egerieousia equi
GGAAAAATGGCCACAAAATTGGCAAAAATGTGGCCAAATGTGCTATGAAAAGGAAGACAAAGTGTGCTCAAACCCTCATAACATAAAGGGTTTGAGATCAGGCAGCAAAAAAGCATAACTGATTATCAGTTAGTTACAAAATGAAGTGAACTCAAACCCTCGCAGTTTGAGGGGTTTGAGTTCACTTGTACCGAAGGCAAGGCTAACCGGTCATGGTTTTGAGCAAAAACGTGACTGAATGAAGCGGCAGGTCACTGGAATATGAAAAAGCTTTGCCCAGGAAAGGCAAAGTTTTTCAGATGAAGTGACTGCCGCAACCAAGCGGAATAAGGCACGATTGCCGCTACCGACGAGGGTGCAGACGTGTCAAAACTTCGTTCAGTTCTTGACGGGTGCAGCAGGTGTACCTGGAAGTTCAGGCCACCCCTTCAGCTCCTCAAGCAAAACTTCCACAGCCTTGTTCAACTGAGCGTCGGTTCCAAGATAATCCTCGAAAGGGTTGATGTCTATATCAATGTCAGGATCAACTCCGTGGCCCTCGATAATCCACTTTCCATCAAGACCGTAGGATGTGAAGAAAGGTGTTCTCATATCCTGGCCGTCAACGAAAGGCTTCGAACCGGAGATGCCTACAATGCCGCCCCACGAGCGTTTGCCAATGACTTTGCCGAGCTTGAGAGACTGGAAGCCCCAAGGGAAGAGATCGCCGTCCGATGATGAATATTTGTCTATCAGGCAAACTTTAGGTCCGTAATGAGCCTGGTTAGGAACAGGTTCGTTGGCGCCGTTACGATACATGCTCATTCTATATACCACCCTCTGAAGTCTTTCCATAATGATAGGACTGACGTTGCCGCCACCGTTCATACGGTCATCAATGATGAGTGCCTTCTTGTCAAGCTGTGAATAGAACAGTTTGGTGAACTGATCAAGACCGACTGTTGACATATCTGGAATGTGGATGTATCCGATCTTTCCGCCTGAAAGTTTCTCTACCTTGGCAATATTGCCCTGAACCCATTCGTAATAAGCCAGGCCTGACTCATCGGCAACCGGTTTGACTATTACGGTTCTGGCATCCTTACCATCGCCGGTGGAAGAAATCTGAAGCTCTACAGGAACGCCGGCCTTGCCTGTGAGTGCCTGGTAAATGTTTGCATATTGTGCAGCAGGTACTCTGTTGATTGAAATCACGTACTCGCCGACTTTCGCATTGACACCTGCTTCTGTGAGAGGTGAGCGGAGTTTCTCGCTCCAGTTCTCGCCCTTGAAAATCTTTTCAATTCTGAATGCACCGGATTTGTCACGGCTAAACTGTGCACCGAGAAGACCGGTCTTGATGCGTTTCACTACAGGTGCATTGCCTGAAGTGATATATGCATGGCCAACGTTAAGTTCGCCAAGCATCTCCCCTATTATGTAAGTAAGGTCGTGTCTGTGGTTTACATACGGTACGAGCTGAGAATATTTCTCGTAAATATGGTTCCAGTCGGCACCGTGCATGTTCTCTACATAGAATCCGTCACGTGTTATTCTCCAGCTCTCGTCAAAGATCTGCTTCCACTCGGCCTTGTGGTCTATGGTCATTTCAAGTTCTGATTCAGGAACCTCCTTGCCATTTGCAGGCGAGCCGAAATTGGTAACATACAATTTCCCCTTGCTGCGGACAAGCGCTTTCTTGCCATCGGCGGCAAAACAAAGGACGGAGTAATCCTGACCTTTGTCAATCTTCCTTGTCTTGAGGTCGAAAACCTTCATACCGGCCTCACCGCGTCCAAAGCCTCCGAAACCTCCGAATGCACTGTAATACAGCTTACCATCGGCAGCCTTGACCAGACGGTACATTGATGGTGTAAGTTCATTGATAGGATATATGCGCTGTCCTATGCCATCAATGTCAACCTTTGTTGCAGCTGCCTTCTTTGCAGGAGCATTGGCAGCGCCTTTAGCCTTTGGAGCATCATTGGCAGGAGCAGGAGCGTCAGCATCGTAATCATCATTGCTGAATGCGGTTGGGTTAGGTGTATCCTTTGCAAGAGAGACAACGAAAACATTGCTGCTTACTCTGTAACTGGTATTCCACTCAACCTGTGAATACTGTGAACTGAAATTGGTTGCCGAAGTGAAGAAAAGATATTTTCCATCATCGCTGAAAAGTGGATTCGAGCAATCGTACCATTTGTCGGTCACCTGATAAGACTTGCCACTTGCAATGTTATGAAGGAAGATTGCGCTGACATCATTGTCAAGTCCCTGAGTATATGCAGCCCAAGTACCGTCCTTGCTAAGAACGAAGCCCCTCATGGCATTACCGTTGGTCTTGGGATTGTTCTTGGGGTTTGCCGAAAGAATGACCTTCACGCTTGAACTTGCCAGGTCAAGGGCAAAAACGTCTCTCTCATCATTCGAGAAATATAGGGTCCTGCTGTCAGGGCTCCACTGCAGGCCTCTTGGATATCCGTTCTTGAAAGAAGTGAGTTTCCGCGGATTGGAAATCTTTTCGTATGAAGCGGCGTATACATTGTATTCGCCATCAGCATCCGAGAACCAGGCAACTGTCTTTCCGTCAGGTGACCAGCATACCTCCCTCTCGTGTGACTGTGGGGAATTGGTCAGATTGTAAACGGCACCGTTCTGTGCAGGCATAGAGAAAATGTCACCGCGATAAACTGCCAGAATTCGTTTTGAATCCGGTGAAAGAGTATAAGCAAAACCGCGTCCCACTGACCCGAGTTCACTTCTTGACCAGATATTATCCTGATTCAGATAAATCGTAAGTTTCTCAAGTTTGCCGCTTGCCACAGTATATTTGTAAATGTAACCACCGTTCTCGAACACAATCTTTCCATCGTTTGCAGAAGGGAACTTGCAGTCGTATTCGGTGAAGTTAGTAACCTTCTGTGTCTGCTTTGTCTTTGTGTCATAAACGAAGAGGTTCATTGTCCTGTCCCTGTCGGAGAGATAGAAGATCCTGTCACCAACCCACATAGGGAAAATATCCTGGGCATCGTTGTCAGTTATCTTCTCAAGCTTTGTAGTTCCCAGTTTATGAATGTAAATGTCATCTGCCTGACCGCCCCTGTAGTACTTCCATGTCCTGAATTCCCTGAACATCCTGTTCATTGCCAGATACTTCCCATCAGGTGAGAAGGAGCAGAATCCACCTTCTGTAGCTGGCAGCATTTCAGGCATGCCTCCTTTTGCATCAACGGTGAATAGCCTTCCCCTGAGTCCGCTGAAGGTATACCAGCGGCTGCGGTAAATCACCTTTTTCCCGTCAGGAGTCCAGCCCATCACAATGTTGTTAGGGCCCATCCTGTCACCTATATCATCCCTGTCCAAGGTAGCTGAAAAGCTTATTCTCTCAGGTTCTCCACCGGCGATAGGCATGGAATAAAGTTCTGTATTGCCATCGTACTGGCCGGTGAACATTATGGTCCTGCCGTCAGGAGAAATCTTTGCAAACATTTCGTATCCAACGTGGTTGGTGAGCTTGCTGGCAACACCGCCATTCTCATCAACGCTGTAAAGGTCACCGGCGTAAGTGAATACAACTTTTCCACCGCCGATGGACGGGAATCTTAGAAGCCTTGCCTCGGAATTTTCCGCCGCAACAGTAGCGGCTGAAAGTTGCAATGAAACGAGTGACGCCGCTATTACAAGCGCACAGGCAAAGAAACGATTTGCTTTCATATTGAATGTTTAAAATGAAAAATCAAATAAATAAATGTTCCAGAATGATTTTGATACCGATGAGTATGAGAACAATGCCGCCAATGAGAGAGGCTTTGCTGCCGAAAGATTTGCCGAGAACCTTTCCGAACCTTATTCCAATGTAGCAGGCCACGGCTGTTGCTAGTCCGGTTACAAACACTGCATAAATCAGCTTGATGCCGTCAATGTCAATGGCGGCGAAACTTATACCGACTGCTGCGGCATCTATGCTGGTTGCTACTCCGAGCTTTAAATCATTCGAAATCATGTTTAGATTGCACTCATCGCCGGCTGCATTATCGGAATTCAGGGCAGGTTCATGATTGCTCTCCTTGGATGTTCTGAAAGAATCAATGAGCATCTTGCCTCCAATGTAAAGTAGAAGCGCAAAGGCAAGCCAATGGTCCCATCTTGATATAAGGCTCATGAAACTCGAACCGAGAAGCCATCCAAGTAAAAGAAATGAAGCCTGAACAGCTCCGAATATGAGCATAGGCTTCAATTTCTTTTTCAAGGAGTCAATACTGCTGACCATACCTCCTGCAACTGAAACGGCAAGGGTATCGAAACAGAGGCTGACAGCAATTATTAGAATCTCAAGGTAAGTCAAACTAATTCTTCTTTCTGAAAAGGTAAAGTCCGATTACTGTAAGCAGTGCATTGACTATCAGGAGTGTGAAGCCAAGGTCAAAGCCGAATAGCGACATACATACTTTGTTGATGATCAGACAAAGTACAGGTGCTGCAACTGCTATGTAAGGTGATGCTCCGTCCTTCACTTTCAGTTTTGTGAAAATTCCGAAGAAGAACATACCGAGCAGAGGTCCGTAGGTATATGAAGCAAGTTTGTAAACCAGGTTCACAACGGCATCATTGCTCAATACATAAAGCGCAACGATGATTATCACGAACAATGCCGCAAAGATTGCATGTATCTTGTTCTTGTAAACGAACTTCTGTGAATCGCTGAGGTCGGTTCTTGTTGTGAAGTGTGCGAAATCAACACAGAATGAAGTGGTGAGCGCTGTAAGAGCATTGCCCGCACTTGGATAAGATGCTGAAATAAGTCCTATAAGGAAGAATATTCCCACTACGAGACCGAGATTCTGGCTTGCGATTATAGGGAAAATCTCATCGGTCTTCTGTGCTCCTATTGCAGCCATTCCGCCAAGTTCCTGAAGGTAAAGGCAGAGAAGCGCACCAAGAAGGAGGAAGAAGAAGTTGGCAACAACTATGATGATACTGGTTGTGTACATATTCTTCTGCGCAGCGTTGATGTTCTTGCAGGCAAGTGATTTCTGTATCATTCCCTGGTCGACTCCTGTCATTGCAACTGTCATGAAGACTCCGGCAATGATCTGTTTCACGGCATTTGTACCGTTGGCCCAGTTCCAGTCGAACATTGAATAGAACTTGGTTCCAGGAATCGAACTGTTCTCAGCACCGGCAACAGAACCGACCATGTCTGAAAAGCTCCAGCCCATCTGCTTGCAGATGAAATAAATGGTAAGGAATACCGCTAAAAGCATGAAAGTGGTCTGCAGAACGTCTGTCCAGATAATGGTCTTCACTCCGCCCTTGAAGGTGTAGAAGTAAAGGATTATCATGAAGATGAGAGTTACAAGTGCGAACAGTGCAATGTCAGCGAAACTGTGAGCCTCCCAGCCTGCCGCCTTGGGTATGAATGCATAAAGCACCAATGTTACGACATATACCCTTACTGCGGCTCCCAGAAGCCTTGAAATCATGAATACGGATGAGCCTGTCTTATAGGTTTTCATTCCGAATCTATCGCCCAGGTAGGTATAGATTGAGGTCAGGTTCATCTTGTAATAGAGCGGCAGGAGTATCTTTGCTATTACAATGTAGCCGCCAACGAATCCGAGCACAAGCGGCATGTAGTAGAAGTTCTGAGCCATCACGTTGCCAGGTACCGATACGAAGGTAACTCCGGAAATCGAAGTTCCAATCATGCCGTAGGCTACCATGAACCAAGGGGCCTTCCTGTCACCTGAGAAGAACGAGTTGCCGCCCATCTTCCTGGAGGTGAGCCAGGATACGAAAAACATCAGGGCTGTATATACCGCAAAAGACAGTATGAAAAGCCATAAAGGGAATTGTTGCATAACTTATTTTGATTATGTGTTAATTTTTAAATCTTGAACGCCTGACGGTTCTCTATTGCACGGCCGAGCGTCAGTTCATCGGCATATTCCAGGTCATCTCCGAATCCTACTCCACGGGCGATAGTGGAAATCCTCACCCCCGTGCTTTCCAGTTTCCTGAAGATGTAGAATGAAGTTGTCTCGCCCTCTATGCCTGTGCTGAGTGCAAGCACCACCTCCTCTATGCCACCGGCTTTTACACGTTCAATGAGTTCATTGATTGTGAGATCGTCGGGACCTATTCCTTCCATAGGCGAGATTATCCCGCCCAGGACATGATAAAGGCCGGAGTACTGCTCAGTGTTCTCTATGCTCATCACATCCCTCACGCTCTCAACCACGCAGATGATTGAATGATTGCGCATCCTGTTGGAGCAGATGGGACATACAGGCGTATCGGACAGCATGTAGCAGTTGCTGCAATATTTGATGCCACTTTTAAGTGCAAGAAAGGAGGATGCGAATTTCTCCACATTCTCCTTTGGCTGTTTGAGTGTATGCAAAGCCATACGCAAAGCGCTTTTCCTTCCAACGCCCGGAAGCGAGGCGAACTGGTCCACAGCCTCCTCAAGCAGCTTTGATGTATAGCCTTTTGAGTACATTAGTTGTTTGCCTTGTAATAGTCAACTGCATCACGTACGGAGCCTTTCTCAAGAAGAAGCTTCTTTGCCTGCTCGTAATCCGTAATGCCTGTCTCGTCCATTATCATTCGTGTGCCGCGGTCAACAAGTTTCTTGTTGGTCAGCTGCATGTCAACCATCTTGTTTCCCTTGACGTGGCCGAGCTTGATCATCACTGAAGTGGAAATCATATTGAGCACGAGTTTCTGCGCTGTGCCTGATTTCATTCTTGTGGAACCTGTCACGAACTCGGGACCAACCACTGCCACTACAGGAATCTCAGCCTCGTCGGCAACAGGAGCGCCAGGGTTGCAGGTGATGCATCCGGTAAGCATGCCTCTCTTCCTTGCTTCCTTTATTGCACCTATCACGTAAGGTGTAGTACCTGATGCTGCAATGCCTATGACCGTGTCCTTGATTGTAGGATTGAACTGCTCAACGTCCTTCCAGCCCTGCATAGGGTCATCCTCCGCATTCTCGACAGCCTTTCTGATAGCTCCGTCGCCACCGGCAATAAGACCGATGATGAGATCGAACGGAGCGCCGTATGTAGGAGGAATCTCCGATGCGTCAAGAATGCCAAGCCTTCCGCTTGTACCTGCGCCGAGATAGAAAAGTCTTCCACCGTCAGCCATTCTTTCAGCAATGCCGTCTACAAGTTTTTCAATCTGAGGAATGCACTGCTCAACAGCCAATGCCACTTTCTTGTCCTCATTGTTCATATTCACCAGCAGGTCCCTGGTTGGCATCTGATCCAGATTAGTATAGTTTGAAGCCTGTTCAGTTACTTTCATATCCTTATCTTTTACTGCGATGGTTTATTAGCATTTATGGTACTCTATGAGACCCTCGATAGGTGCTTTGAGTATCTTTCCTACCTTTACTCCAAGACCGGCGGCAACTTCCTTGAGAATATCCTGATAGTAATATGCTATGGAGCCTACGAAGTTGACCTCAAGGTTCTTGTAATCGTAGTGGTAAACGTTCCTTGTTATGAACTGTGAGAAGCTGTCAATCAGGAGAGCGTGAATGTGAGGATCATCCTTGAACTCGAAGATGAACGGTGAGAAGCTTGCAAGGAAGCGGCTTGGAACAGGCTCCCTGTAAACTTTGGCCACAATCTTTGGATAGTCAAGGTCGTAACGTTTCACGAATTCCTCCTCAATGTGCTTTGGAAGAAGTCCCTTGATGAAATCTGAAACAAGTCTCTTGCCCAGATATCCGCCTGAAGCCTCATCGCCGAGTATGAAACCGCCTGCCTTTACATTCTTTGCAATGTCCTTGCCATCATAGAGGCAGCTGTTCGAGCCTGTGCCTATGATGCAGGCTACGCCCGGTTTGTGGCCGCAGAGAGCGCGGGCGGCAGCAAGAACGTCGGATGCGCAGAAGCAATGTGATTTAGGGAACACTGCCTTGAAGCAGTCGTCAAGGGTGTTGATGATATCGTCACCAACCACTCCGGCTCCGTAGAAATAAACCTCGTCAACGCCGTTACCAATGACTGGAACGAGTTCGTTCGTGAATATCTCGATTATTTTGTCCTTAGCAACGAAAACAGGATTTACGCCAACTGTATTTATTGCCACAACTGTTCCGTCGTCCTTGATGGCTCTCCAGTCAACCTTGGTAGAGCCGCTGTCTGCAAGTAAAATCATAAGTATTATTGTTGTTATATTATTACCAAATTATTACACGTTCCTCTTCAGGTCTGTACATTGCGTCTCCCTCCTTGATTCCGAAAGCCTCGAAGAAATCAGCAATGTTGCGCAATGTTGCGTTAACTCTGTGCTCGCCTATCGAGTGGACATCTGTGAGTGTACGGCGCTGAATCTCCTCCTTTGTAATATTCTGTGCCCAAACGAATGCATAGCCGAGGTAGAAGCGCTGCTCAGCGGTGAATCCGTCAACAGGTGCAGGATGATTGCCTGCAAAAGAGTTCTGCATAGCTGTGTATGAAATTCTCAAACCGCCCTGGTCAGCAATATTCTCTCCGAGAGTTGCAGCACCGTTGGCATAAACGCCCGGCAGTACTTCAACCTGATTGAACTGCTCAACAAGCCTGGCTGTCTTTGCCTTGAATGCCTGCGCATCCTCCTCGGTCCACCAGTTGTTCATATTACCGTCCTTGTCGAACAGGCGTCCCTGATCATCGAAGCCGTGAGTCATTTCGTGGCTGATGACCACACCTATCGCACCGTAGTTCACTGCATCGTCGGCATCAGGATTGTAGAAAGGTGGCTGGAGAATACCTGCAGGGAAGCATATCTCATTGGTTGTAGGATTGTAATATGCATTGACTGTCTGAGGACTCATGTGCCACTCCTCCCTGTCAACAGGCTGGCCAAGTTTTGAAAGGTTATCGAGAGTGTACCATTTGGATGCTTCGCGGAGGTTATCGAAATAGCTCTTTGAAGGATCTATCGCCAGTGTGGAATAATCCTTCCATTTGTCAGGGTAGCCTATCTTGATGGTGAAGCTGTCGAGCTTCTCGTGAGCCTTTGCCTTCGTAGCCTCGCTCATCCAGTCAAGAGAATCGATGTGCTCGCCAAGAGCCTTCTGGATGTTCTTGACAATACCAAGCATCCTTACCTTGTCCTCCTCAGGGAAATATTTTGCAACATACATTTCACCTACCGCCTCACCAAGGAGATAGTTAGGAACGTTCATCGCCCTCTTCCATCTTGGTTTCTCCTCCTGGATACCGGCCATCTGCTTTGAGAAGAACTCGAACTGAGCTGTGTAGAATTCATCGCTGATTGATCCGCAGGCATCAGTGAGCACTTTTGCCTGGAGGAAATGTTTCAACTGTGCAGCAGTGAATGTCTTGAAAAGATTGTTCAGAGTCTCGAAATATGAAAGCTGCTCAACAATCATCTTCTCCTGAGGTTCAACGCCAAGTGACTTGAAATATTCATCGAGATGAAGTTCCGGATAGGTCTCGAACACTTTCTGGCTTGACATTGGATTGTACTGTGCTTCAACATCCCTCTGCTGAACCATTGACCAGAACGGCTCTGCAATTGCCATCTCAACATCGTATGCATCCTGTGCTCTGAGCTCTGCGTCCTCATATCCTGCGAGTGTGAACACCTTGTTCAGGAAATTCCTGAAACCTTCCCTTATTGCCTGGTGCTCAGGAAGAAGATAATAGTCACGGTTTCTCATTGAAAGGCCGCTCTGACTCAGATAAAGCACATTTGCGTTGCTGTTGACCATGTCGGACGATACATAAGTTCCGTAAAGTCCGCCGGCGCCATTGAGGTCACAAAGACCGGCAACACGTGCGTATGATGCAGCATCTGTGATTTCATTCTCAATCTGCTCAAGGACTGGTTTTACCGGAGCGCATCCTTCATTGTTAAGACGGACCGAATCAAGTCCCATGAGATAAAGGTCAGCGATTTTCTGCTCCACTGTGCCCTTCTCTGTCTTCAGGTCGGCAAGACCTTTGAAAAGGTCGTTCAATCTGATTTCATTGTTCTCTGCAAGAACGTCAAATGAACCGAAACGTGAATACTCAGGTTTCAGAGGATTGTTCTTCTGCCAACCGCCGGTTGCATACTGATAGAAATTATCGGCCGCACGAACGGTGGTGTCCATATTTGCCGGATCGATTGCCGGAATTGTTTGCTTTTCTGAATTGTTGCAGGAACAGACTGCTCCACAAATCACTGCGCTGAGGAAAAGCCCCATTACATTAGTCTTTTTCATTGTTTATGTTAATCTGATAACAAACCGAATTTATCTGGCAAAATTAAGAATTATTACCCATAAAACCTATTAAAAGACTATAGAGTATTGAGCATACCCCAGAAATGATTCACCGGGCCATGGCCGTGGCCGATTTCGTATTCCGCACCGTATTTTATGGCATTGGCAATATAGGTCTTGCCTCTTCTCACGGCATTCTCCAGGCTCTCTCCCTGAGCCAGATATGAAGCTATTGCAGAGGACAGAGTGCAGCCTGTACCATGAGTATTCCTTGTATTTATGTACAGCGATGGTAATTCTGATAACTTACCATCCTCGGCATTGTAGAAGACATCGGTGAGAAGAGGCTCGCAATCAGCCGCATCTGAGGAATCAAGCTTGACATGACCGGCCTTCATAAGGACAGATACCTTCCTACTGTGCGAGAATTCCGCGGAAAGATCAATGGCAGCCTGCTTGAGTTCTTCCTGTGAATCAATATGCTTGCAAAGAAGAATTTCAGCCTCAGGAATATTAGGTGTGATTATTCTGGCCATAGGTATGAGTTCATTAATAAGTACCTGAACCGCATCTTCCTGCAAAAGTCTGTGTCCGCTGGTGGAAACCATTACAGGATCAAGCACTATATTTGTGATATTGAACTTCTTGAGAGAGCGCTTGACTCCACGTATCAATTCTGCGCTGTGAAGCATACCTATCTTGACCGCGTCGGCACCTATATCGTTCAGGACGCAGTTTATCTGTGCTTCAACAATCTCCGGCGGAACAGGATGAACTGCTTCCACACCCAACGTATTCTGAACTGTCACCGCTGTTATGGCTGTTGCAGCGTATGAACCGGTTGCGCTTATTGCCTTGATGTCTGCCTGAATGCCGGCACCTCCCACTGAATCACTGCCGGCTATGCTTAAAACTATAGGATATCTTTTACTCATAATCTCATCTGTGTTAAAAATGATTGAAGCCGCTGAAGTTTCTGTCAGTACCTTTCCAAATAATGTCTTCACGGACATTGCTTTGTTCAATGATTTCGCCAATAACGTAATGCTCAACAGGTATTTGAGCATCGGGACGGCAGGTGAACAGAAGCTCATAATCCTCTCCCCCACCAACAGCAAGTTCAACCGGGTCCCAGCCATTCTCTTCACATGCCTGCTTCATATAATCTGACATTGGCAATTTGTTTATATCAACAACGGCCGCAAGTTTCCGCCCTTCAGAGCATTTGTCAACATTCAGCTGTGAATCGCAAGTTGCACACGATTGATTGCTCTCATCCAGAATATGTTCAAGGTCAGAGGCAATGCCGTCAGAGATATCCATCATGGCGCCTATTCCTTCCGTTGCAGCCAGCGCCAGGCCTTCTTCAACCCTTGGTTGAGGCATAAAATGTTTATTTAGCAAATACTGTTCACAATCACTGTAATGAAACGCATTGCTTATTGCATTTACGCACTGAACATTGTTGGGACTCGTATTCAATGCATTGCTACATAGCAATAATTTCAGGCCCGCTGCGCTGTCGCCGAGATTGCCGGTCGCGCAGATAAGGTCACCTGCCCGTGCCGCACTTCTCCTTACGGCCTTACCATGCCCGCACTCTCCAAGAACGGTTACATTTATACAAAGTTTGTCCAGCGAGCTTGTTGTATCACCGCCAAGCAACGCTACGCCAAATTTGCTTGATATGGCCTTGTAACCACGAAAGAACTCTTCCAACCACGGGACATACGTTTCATCTTCATTACTGTTACTGACTTCCTGATTACCTTTGCAAAAATCAACACAAGTTTCGGGAACTTGGAAGCGGCGGACAGACATTGTGCGGATTCGTTCCGGTACGGCAATGGAAAGAAATGTTGCCACAGGTTTGCCTCCCATGCCAGCTATATCACTGATATTCACTGCTGCGCTTTTCCATCCGAGTTCGTATGCGGAAATGCCGCCAACTCTGCTGTTTTGGGCTACTTTATTGATTGAACTTCCTTTGTGGATTGAACCAGGTTCATTATCTGTTGAAATGTCAGAAGCAGCCTCTTGCACATCCGGCAATATGAAATGAACGCCTTCCACAAGCAAATCAGCACTGACAAGTGTATCCTTGCCGCTATTTTGTGGAATGATTGCGCAATCATCACCTATTCCTACAACGCCGCCCCCTTTCACGAGCTCCGAGAACCCGCTTTTGATTTTATCAATCAAAGAAAACTCACTAAAATTACCTTCCTTCATAATGTCAGTATACAACTCAGTCAAGCAATTCCTTCAAAGCCGTGGCTGCGGAACGAGGTTCTGGCGATGCCACTATCGCACTCACAACGGCAATTCCGTCAACGCCGCAACTCAGGACATCAGGCGCAGTGATCATATTTATACCGCCTATCGCCACAGTTGGGTGTTTTGATAGGGAAACCGCCTTGCGCAGGCCTTCAATACCGAATGCAGGTGCTGTGTCGGTCTTGGTTTGGGTGGAAAACACCGGGGATATCCCCACATAGTCCACATCAAGCTGATTCGCCTGCTCCAGCTGCTCCAAGCTCTCAACTGAAAGACCAATTATCTTGTTATCGCCCAGTAACTTGCGTGCTATTTCATAGGGCATGTCACTCTGCCCTATGTGAACTCCGTCGGCATCAATGGCAAGTGCAACGTCCACCCTGTCGTTCACTATAAGAGGAACGCCTGTGCCCGCCAGAGCGGATTTCAGGCGCATGCCCAGTTCAACAAATTCACGTGTACTTATATTTTTCTCGCGCAGCTGTACCATGGTAACGCCTCCGGCAACAGCTTCCAGAACCATTTCCTCCAACGAATGTGACTTGTGAAGCAAGCCGCGGTCGGTCACGAGATACAATTTCAAATCTTCACGATTCATAACAAACCGATTATTATTTATTTACAACGCCTGCCTTGACCCGGCCGGCAAGTTCTGTGGCATCAAAGCCGGAAAGCACATCCAGGAAGTTAACAAAGAAAAAACCAGTACCAGCAGTGGAACTCCGGTCACACAATTCGTGAGCCTTTTCACCAGCAACGCCCATAAGCGCCATGCCATTCACAGCAGCTTGGAAATAATCTGTGCGTTTATTCTCTTCTGAATAACAGGAAACGGAAAGGAATGCCGCAGTAACAGCCGATGCTATACAACCCATAGCAGTGACTCTCGGCATCAAAGGACTTCCGTTCGAAAGTGAAACAATTTTTACTCCGTCTGTTATATAATCCACCTCTCCGCTCAGCGAAACAATTGAGCCTGTGAATTTCGCAAGATTCTTTGCGTACTCCAGAGCCGATTTACTGTCCATTGATGAATCAACTCCGTTTGAAACAAAACCAACTTCCTGCATTGCCTTTTCAAAATCAATTCCACCTCCCGGACTGAAAGAAAGCGGCTGTTCATATTCGTGGGCATCTATCAAAGCAGAAGCCAAAGCGGCAATCTCTGAAGCATTGGCGCGGATTACAGCCGGTTTATATTTTCTGATAAGTTGCACTGCAGTATCTGTCCTGAGCCAGCTCATTCCAACCCCGGCAGGATCCAGAACCCAGGGGATATCAAGCTCACTGGCACGTGCGGCCGCCAGTTTCATCACTTCAATCTGACTGCTTTCAAGGCAACCTATGTTAAGCACCAGAGCCGCGGATTTTTCAACTATTTCCTCCACTTCCGATGGTTCCACAACCATTATAGGCGAAGCTCCTATTGCCAGCAGCGCGTTTGCGCTCGGAGTCATTGCCACATAATTGGTTACATTCACAACCAGAGGCCTCCGCTCCTTTATGCAATCGCAGGCGATTCTGAAATCCCCGGTATTGAACATACTCATAGTAAACAATAATATTTACATTTCAACAAAACTTCAACAGAAGTGGCTTGAAAAAGAGGCACCTCTATCAAAAACTAAAGAATGCATTGGGGAGGCTTTCCCTACGGCGGCATTACCCGCATCAGGTTTCGGGGTATGATCTCAGCCGGAACAGGCACCCCCAAGCATCATTGAATTACTTCACAAATTTAGCACAGCGATGGCTAAAAGCAAAATAAATTGTAACTTTGCTAATGTGTCCATAAACTCAAAATCATGAAGATGAAAAAAGTAACAAAAAATATTTTGATTGTTATAGGAGCAATTATTATGTTCTTGATTGGTTTGATGATTGGCACCTATATGAAAAGCCACGGTTATCATTAATAATCTTACAAGTTTATGACAACAGTTTATACCAACAACAAGTACAGCGATCTATTCTTCTATCTGAAGATCTTCATTGGAGTTGCCGCTATATCCGTATTAATCTATGGTGCTGTTATTGATTATCGCATTTTCAGTGCAATAGCAATTGTGCTTATGATAATTTCTGCGCTTATATCCGAAAAACATTATTTCAAATTAACAGTTGACGAGGATAAAATGACTATATATGACCGTTATTCTAAAAACAGGCCATTGGCAATCAACAAGTTGGAAGCAGTTGTTTATAAATATTCACAGAAAGGCAGGTTCCGCAAAAGAATAATCATTGTTGAGGATGGTGCACATGAAATAGCTGTGGATATCAGCAAAAGCAAAGCAGATGAGATTACCGCACATCTCAAGAGATTGAACCCGGCCATCGAGGTGGAAGAAAGTACAAAATTTTTTGATTGATATGGTTACTGAATACAAACACAAGTTTTTCCCATACTTAACGCATATCGTTCTTATTGTATGTGGACTATTTATGATAATGCTTACAACATTAGCCATAATTCTTGATAAAGAATTCAATTGGTTCCAAGCCGTATGTACCATTTGTATCATATTGGTGTTGAATAACACTTTCAAACAGAAAAGTGTAACTACCATTGATGAAGAACAACGAATCATCTTCACTAGAGCTTGCAAAGATTCACCGGTAAACATTGACGAAATAAGAGATATCAGTGTTAAAGAGAGCAAGAAAGGCAGGTATCGCGGACAGCTTACCCTCCATACACACGGAGTTCGATTTATGGAAATCAAATCGGACAAGGAGAATGCCTACAGGATCATTGACCACCTCAAGAGGCTGAATCCAACCATCGAGGTGAAAAGCAATACGCACATTATATAGAAGCAGTCAATAAATTTTTGGAATTTATCATTCATGTCCACAGAATTAATTTTGCTGCTTTGTTTTGCTGCTTTGTTTTTAGCATTGGGCATATTGATCCTGATAGGAAAAGGCGATTGGCTGATTGCCGGCTATAATCTAGCAAGCAAAAAAGAGAAAGAAAAAGTGAACATCAAGAGGCTGAGGATGGTTGCAGGAATTACGATACTGCTTCTGATTCCTGCTATTTATATTGGCAGTATATTCAACACCTGGCTGATTATTCCCATTTGCATAGTGACAATAGTTCTTGCAAACACATGGTGCATGAAAAAATAATCAGTCAACCAGTTCCACTTTGAAAAGCAGAGGCCAGTTCTTGCCGGTAAGATAAATGGAATTGTCCTTTGGGTTGAATGCTATGCCGTTGAGAACATCGGTTTCCGG
>JAGHUC010000103.1 GCA_018065035.1 Candidatus Egerieousia equi
CTCAATTCCAACAACAATGCTCACTCCTTCTATCTCACTCACTTCCTTGCTTTTCAATTGTGCAAAGCATCCTGTAACAACGATAACCGCCTCCGGGTTGATCCTGTGCAGCTGCCTTATGTGCTGGCGGCATTTCTTGTCTGCATGCTCTGTTACGGAACAGCTGTTCACTATATACAGATCAGCCGCTTTTGTATATGCTGTGCGGATATATCCGTGCGATTCGAACTCTCTGGCAATGGTTGAACTTTCACTGAAATTCAACTTGCAGCCCAAGGTTATTATTGCAAAACTCCTGCTCATGTTCAATGCTCAATTTTCTCTGGTATCGGTGCGGATCATGATTAAGAAAATCACAAGCTACAGGTGAAGGATGAAGAATCCACTACCCCTGGAAGCGGTGGATTCAACTTGGTAAGCTTTATGCAGACATGCTTGAACTCAGGCATTTCTTTCTTTATTCCACTTGCGATGGTTTGACAAAGGCTCTCAAGCAGATTCCTTCTCTGAGACATACATTTCGCAACTATTGAATAAACTTTTGAATAGTCAACGGCATCTTTCAAATCGTCGCTCAACTCCGCCTTGCTGCTATCATATTCCCCGCTGAAATCCACAATATATCTTCCTCCAGCCAGCTTTTCAGTATCACAGCAACCGTGATACCCGTAAAATTTCATTCCATTAAGTTCAATCTTTCCCATAAATCAATATTTCGAGACACATTTTCGGCCACATTTCTGCCATTTTTGTGGCCAAAAACACAATTTTCATGCTTCCAGGCCACATTTTCAGTGATTTTGTGGCCGAACCGCTTCTTTTCACACTCTTCGGCCACATTTCTGCCATTTTTGTGGCCAAAAGCAAAATAATCAGGCGAGCAGCAGGAATACGGCAGGCACTTTGTCCAGCGTCTGCGAACTATCCTTGACAAAAGACTTCCACTGCGCAACGCTTTTGGTAACAATGCACTCCCTGTCACCGGTAATGTCAGAAGCAACGCATATCCTTGTGCGAGGATTGCAGACCGATATCAGATCATTGAACAACTGATTGTTCCTGTATGGTGTTTCTATTATTATCTGCGTCTGTTTCAGCGATGCCGAAACCCTTTCAATCAGCTTGATTTTTTCTTTCCTTTGCTCCGGCTTTGCAGGCAGATAGCCTGTGAAGGCGAAACACTGTCCATTGAGACCGCTTGCCATCAAGGCCATCATCAGTGAAGAGGGACCTACCAGGGGAACTACCTTGATTCCGTTCCTGTGAGCGGCTGCAACAAGCAGTGCGCCAGGATCGGCCACTGCAGGAAGGCCTGCTTCGGATATTACTCCGATATCATTCCCTTCCATCGCCAGTGTAATATATTCTTCCGCCTGCTCAGGTTTGGAATGCTCGTTCAGTTCATAGAAATTCAAAGTGTCAATCTTCCCTTTCAGGCCTGCAGCTGAGAGGAATCTGCGCGCCGTGCGTATCTCCTCAACAACAAAATGACTGATTGCTGGAATGATATCGAGCACCCTTTGCGGCAACACCTCGCATATAGGTCGTTCCGACAACGGTGATGGTATGAGATATATTTTACCTTTGTTCATAAATTGACATAATCATTGTCTGTGTGCAAAGATAAGGAAGTAATGTGTATTTTTGGTAATTTTGCGTTGAAGAAACGAATGTGTTATGAAAGGAAAGATAACATTGCTTGGAACCGGCACTTCGTCAGGAGTGCCTATGATTGGCTGCGACTGTGAAGTGTGCAGGTCAAAGGACCCCAAGGACAGCAGGCTGAGATGTTCAGCATACGTTCAATATGCAGGTTTCAACAT
>JAGHUC010000008.1 GCA_018065035.1 Candidatus Egerieousia equi
TAAGCCCGCCCGTGCCGATGGTACTGCATCCGATGTGGAAGAGTAGGTAGTCGCCAACTTCCGGGAGCGTTGAGAAATCAGCGCTCCTTTTTTTTGTGCCATGTATGATTTACCTTTGCAGTCAAAATATTATTTGATATGAATTGGTTTTGTTGTTTTTTGGTGGCCATTGGGCCTTGGATTACAAATGTGAGCGAGAATGGTTTCTCCGTTCTCTGGACTACCGATGAGGAGACTGTTGCCTGCATTGAACTTTCTGATGGTACCAGATTCTATGAAGAGTATTGTGGAAGACGTGTTGCAAGCAAGTTCCACAGTATTTATGTTTCCGGTCTGGATTCTTGTTCAAGCGTTGATTATAAAGTCATCAATAAAGCATTGACAAACAATGTGGATCCTCGCAGGCCTGAATATGGCCCTGAATCTGTTGATGGACCATACAATGTGCGACTTTTCAATAGCAGCAGGAATTCCTGCAGGTTCTCGGTCATGAACGATATGCATATGAACAGGCAGAAATATTCAGCTCTTGCGTCCCAGATTCCTGTTGACAGTACTGATTTCCTTTTCCTCAACGGTGATATCATAAGCAACGGGCATTATTGTATGGATACTCTTGTGAGCTATGAGATAGGACCAATTAATGATATATCACCGGTCCTTCCAGTCATGTTCGCCCGTGGAAATCATGAAGGACGGGGAAGTGGTGTAAGATTGGTTGAGCAGGTTTATCCTAACAACGGTGTATTGCCATATACATATATGTTCCGTGAGGGACCGGCTGCTTTCCTTGTTCTGGATGCAGGTGAAACTGGTGTGAAGAATTCACTGCATCTTGCCGAAAGGAACATTTATGATAAATACATAATGGAGCAGGTGAAATGGGCTCAGAAGGCTATGGAAAGCCCGGAATGGAAAAATGCCAAGGTGCGTATATGCATGCTTCACGTGCCAATGATCGAGAACAATATGCCAGGAGAGAGAGAGGTTTATTCCTGGATGAACAGCACTGTTGTTCCTGTTTTGAACGAGTCGGGCGTGGATCTGATGATCAGCGGCGATCTGCACGTTCATCTGTATGTGCACAGAGGCTCAATGGGAAACATGTTCCCTATTGTAGTGAACGACAATAATTCCAGACTTGAGGTTCAGATTATTGATAATAGCATATCAATCAGGATATTTGACCAGAAGGGCAAAATCCGGCATACATATAATGTCAAAGCTGTTTCCGCCGATTAGTGCAGATGCTTCTTGAGTTTTGTCCACTTGTCACGGAAGAATGAAGGGCGCTTGGTTTCATTACCGGCGCTCTCTTTTCTTGCATACGGGGAGCCAGGATTCCATTTCGGCATCTCATCCATATTTGCAATTGCCGATGCCGCGCCTATCATTACATTGATATTGGCAATGGTTCCGCTCATATCCCAATCCTCCTTGTATTCATCGCTTGGCTGATGATACCAGTCTTTCTGAGGGTACTTGTTCGGCTTGCCCGGATCAACAAGTTCCCTGCCGTTTTCCATAACGAGCGCAGGTACTCCCTTCTTGACGAAATTGTAGTGGTCAGAACGGTAATACCAGCCGTCCGAGTTATCATCATCAAAGTATACGGACCTTCCTTGAGCGGCTGCTGAAGCCATTACAAAGTAATCAAGATTGCTTTCGCCGCCTCCAAGGAAAGAAATGTCCTTTGTGAGAGGGGCAGGTGCAATGCAGTCGAAGTTTATGCAGGCGGCTGTCCTGTCCATTGGGAATGCAGGGTGCTCACAGTAGTACTGGCTTCCGAACAGGCCGCTTTCTTCAAGCGTCGGACTGAGGAACACCAGTGAACGGCGCGGATGAATGGCCTGCTCCTTAAGTTTCTTTGCAATAAGAAGTATGGCGGCAATTCCGGATCCGTTGTCGGCTGCTCCGTTGTAGATGCTGTCTCCGCTGCTGTCAGGAACGCTTGAGCCAAAGTGATCCCAGTGAGCGCTGAATACTATGGCCTCATCCTTGAGGTCCGTTCCTGGCAATACGCCTGCCACATTGTGAGTGACATCCGTTGAATATTCAACAGAAGCGCTCATGCTGCCTTTGAGTTTCAATTCCACGGCTTTGAACCCCGGCTTCTTTGCCGCAGAAATCATTTCATTGAAATCCAGACCGGCCTCGGCCATAAGCTTGGCACATCCTTCCTCATTGATCCAGCCTTTCAGCGCCAGACAGTTCATATTGCGACTTTCCTTGTCAAACAGCGCGCAGTTGCTGCCAACGTGTCCGTGAACGAGCACATCGAAAGCGTAACTTGCCGCTTCTGTATTGTGCAGGATGAGGCAGGCTGCAGCACCCATCTTTTCAGCCTGGTCGAATTTATAAGTGTAGCGTCCGTAATAGGTCATGTTCCTTCCCTTGAACAATGAAGCGTCATAGAATCCAGGGTCATTCACCATTGCTATCACTATCTTGTCCTTGACATCCACTCCTTCAAAATCGTTCCAGTTGTATTCCGGCGCTTCAATGCCGAATCCTGCGAAGATCACCCCACAGTCCTTGAGATCAATTCTGTCAGTTGCTCTGGCTGTCCAGAATATCAGATCATCGGGATACTGAAGGTCTGTTCCTGAACCATCGCTGTGGAAGGAAAAACAATTTCCTTCGGGGTGGATTGTGGAGGAAATCATTTCAACTTCCTGGAACCAGCTGCCGTTGAAAGCAGGCTGGAGGCCTGCCTTCTCCAT
>JAGHUC010000110.1 GCA_018065035.1 Candidatus Egerieousia equi
TAAGTGACCTCATAATCACTCCGGAGCGTGCCGAGAAGATAGATTTCTCCGATATCTACTACGATAGTTATGCATCAATTGTGCTGCTTGAATCAACATTACATGGTACTGCAAAGTCGAACACAGTACATTACACCTTCCTCTTTGCCTTGCTTGCGGCGATTGTTATGCTTTTTGTGAATTCGCACAGGAAGAAGGCCGCTTTCCGCAGGAAGGTTGCAGAGTACATGGCTGAAGGCACCGGGAATCAGCAAGCTCTGGAGAAAGGAGACGTGCTGATAAGCATATCAGCTTTGGAGAAGCGTTTCGAGGACGGACTGGTTGTTCTTGACGGCATTGACACCGAGATAAGAAAGGGTGAGGTGATATCTATCATAGGTCCTTCCGGAACTGGCAAGAGCACCTTCCTGCGTTGCCTGAACCTGCTTGGCAAACCTACTGGCGGCAGGATTATGGTTGGCGGCAAGAATATACTTTCGCGCTATGCCGATGTGCCTATGCTGCGCCGCAGGATGGGTATGGTTTTCCAGTCTTTCAACCTGTTCGATGGCATGAATGTTTTGGAGAACATAACTCTGGCTCCTGTGAAACTGCTTGGAAAGACTCCTGCCCAGGCCGAGGCCAAGGCAATGGAGCTGCTCAAACTTGTTGGTCTTGCAGAGAAGGCCAGTGCTTATCCTGCTCAGTTGTCCGGTGGCCAGAAACAACGTATAGCTATTGCCCGTGCTCTGGCAATGGAGCCTGAAATACTTCTGTTCGATGAGCCTACATCGGCTCTGGACCCTACAATGGTGAGCGAGGTTCTTGGTGTCATGCGTCTGCTGGCAAAGCAGGGTATGACAATGCTTGTAGTAACCCACGAAATGCGTTTCGCCCGTGAGGTCTGCAACCGCGTGTTCTTCATGGCCGAAGGTCACATCTATGAGGAGAACATTCCTGCGGAACTCTTTGACAATCCTCAGAAGGAACTTACCAAGGTGTTCATCAACCAGATAAGGGAGTTCAATTACAGGATAGAGACAGCGGATTACGATTATTACGGAATGATGGGTGCAATGGTTGTATTTGCAGAGAAATACAATATGTCATATCAGACCATAACCAATCTGCAGCTTGCCGTTGAGGAAGCGCTGGGCATCATGGGTTCTCCTGCAGGCACGGAAATAAAGGTATCGTATTCCGAGAAGACAATGGATTTGAAGGTGCTTGTAACCGTGCCGGAGGAAGTGCTTCCAGTCATGTTCGATACCGATGACAACCGCATTTCCAATTCAATACTTCATGGCATAAGCTCAAGCCTGGAGCTCAGCGGGCAGAACGGGCTGACAACCCTATCGCTTGTGCTGAAGAAGTGCTAGAAAATAAAGTTCCGCAGGGCAGAGAATAACCATATACGCACTAAAAACAACCGATTGTGCAGAATTTTGCGGCTTGAGGAAATTAAGGGATAAATTTGAAATATGAATACGTTTTTTATTGTATGTCTTTTGTTTCTTTTCAATGTGCAGTCTGCCGGTGAGGGAGTTCCATTTGCAAGCAATTGTTTCCATGAGGCTGAAGCTGCGCAATATGGCGTTGCATTGAAGGATGTTGAATATGAAATCAATGCAGAGAGTATTGGCAAGCAGGGGAAAGCGCTTGTGAAAGTATCTGTCAGATGCAGGAAGCGGGAAATGAAATATTGTCTTGCGGCTGCTGTTCACGGCGTTCTGTTCAAAGGCTACGCTTCTGTCAATGGTGTAAAGGCTCAGAAGCCTATGATATCGCAGGAGGACTCGGAGTTCCATGAAGATTATTTCAAGCAGTTCTTTGATTTCAGGAATGAGAGTTTTTCCGGATTCGCAGAAATTGTCCCGGGCACGGTTGTTTCAACAAAGGTCAGGGGTGGATACAGGATTGAAGTTGTGGTTGAGGTTTACAAAGCCTTGTTGAGAAAGCATCTTGAAGATGATGGCATCCTGAAAAAAATGTCTGAAATACTATAACATTCAATATGCGGTTTATGAAACATTTGTTTTTATTACTGTTGTTCCTGTCCTGTTCTTTCACCGGCTTCTGCCAGAACTCAATGCTCAAAGGCAAGGAGGCAAGGGCCGTTTCAATGGGAATGGAACTGGACGGTTCCCAGACCATTCAGGTTGTTGGTGTGGGCAAAAACAGAGCGGATGCCATTGAGCAGGCCAAGAAGAATGCCGTTTGGATAGTCATATTCAATGGTGTTCATGAAGGGAAGGGGTCTTATACCCGTCCATTGCTGAACCA
Organism: Candidatus Egerieousia equi; assembly: GCA_018065035.1. Lineage (GTDB taxonomy): Bacteria > Bacteroidota > Bacteroidia > Bacteroidales > UBA932 > Egerieousia > Egerieousia equi. The sequence goes on from JAGHUC010000110.1 coordinate 2,263, forward strand.
GGCAAACGCCCATGAAGTTCACGAATCATTTTTCAACGCTTTCTTCAAGGATGGCGGCGAGTACCGTGACTATGTTTCAATGAAAGACAGCAAGCGTAGTTCAATCAAGAGGGTGAAGACTGAAAACGGATATGAATGCACCGTTATTGTAAGGGTTCTCAGAAGTGAACTCAAGGATATGCTTGAGAAAAAGTTTCAATTGAAATTGAAGTAGCGGCTGTGACCCCGTTTACAGGGTTGAGCATTTTTCCCTGAGGATTTTCATTGACCTGCGCGACACCACCGGTCTCATATGACCGAATGGCTGCTTCAGTATGCAGACCATGGTTTTGGGTTCGATTGCAGAAACGAATTCCAGATTTACTATTTTATCGGGCGTGAGCTTGGTGAAAACGGAACTTATTCTCAATATATCCGAGGAGGTTATTGAATTGCTCAGCTTGCAGGAAGAGGAGTCCGAAAGCAATGCTGTCCACTTTCTGTTCCTGGAGTCGTATGAGAAAAGTACGATATCATTGATGTGAACATATCTGATGGACAGATTGGTCTCAAGCGCAATCCTTTTCGTGGCATCTAAAAGAGAATTCAATGAGTTCCACAGCAGTGTTGAATCAATGTCTCTTGTATCCACTATCCTTTCAATTACGGTGTCAAGTTCCTCTTTTGTATATGGTTTCACCAGATAGTCAAAGGCCGAAAGGCGCAGAGCGTCGAGTATATATTTGTCGTACGCACTGAAAAAGACTGTTCTCAGGGATGGATTCACTCTTCCATGCAGTTGCTTGACAAATTCCAGTCCTGACATTTGAGGCATCTGAACGTCAATGAATATAAGGTCAGGGCAATCCTCAAGTATCTTCTCCATTGCCTTTACAGGTGATGTTTCGCACAGAGTCACATCAATGAAGTCATATGCCTTCAAGTCATTGGCCAATGTATTGATGCATGCCAGCTGGTCGTCTATTATAGCTGCTCTTATCCGTTTCATATATGCATTCTATAATTGTTTGGAATTGACACTTTTACCGTTGTGCCTGAGGAGGAGCTCCGTATCTCCATCGAGGCCTTGTGTTCATTGAAAGTATTGAGAATATCAAGAGTGTGCCTGAAGTTTCTCAGACCTGTTCCGGAGCAGGCGAACGCTTCATTCCTGCCGCTGGTCCCGTCCGTGCAGAAACCGCATCCGTTGTCGCTCACTTCAATATGAATAACTTCATTGGTGCAGCCTATGTGAACGTGAACCGCACCATTGTCCGTTCCATTTGCAAAGGCATGTTTGTATGCATTCTCAACAAAGAGGGACACCGAACTTATGGGGACAAGGTGATTTACATCAACTTCTGCATCCACTGTTGTTTCAAATGAAATATTGTTGCTTCCCAGAGATTTGCGCAGGAGTGCAATGTCATTTGCATTCTGTATCTCCTTTTCAAGTGAAATGCCAATCTGTCCGGCATAGTCCACGCTGCTTCTGAGTATTCTCATCAGAGGCATCAGTATGGAACTTTCCATGTGGGTGGCATATATGGCATTGAAGATGCTGTGCGGCGATATGAGTTTGCGAAGGTTCTCAAGCCTGAGCATTGAAAGTTCTTCAATGTATCTGAGTTTCATTCTTTTCCTTCTTATGTGGAAAATCATTGCTGCAAATACGGCAAGCACTGCAAGACCCATAAGTCCGGTGTGGAGTTTGGAAATGGTTCTGCTCTGGCGTTCAAGTCTTATCTGCTGGTGCAGAAGCGTTGTATCTCTCCGGAAGCGGGCTTCAGCTTCTGAAAAGTTCATTTCAAGAGTGTTCTTGAACAGGGAGTCTTTATATGAATACAGTTTCCTCCCGTATTCGTATGCGGATTTCCAGTCACCTGTCTTAGTGCTCAGGTTCATCATCAACCTGTTGTAGAAGTTCAGATAAATAGGGCCTATTCTGGAACGGTCGTACTTTTTGTTCAGCATCTGCATTGCAGATCCGGTATGACCCTGCTTGATAAGCAGGCCAGCTTTCAATGCATTCACATAAAACAGGATGGCATCGTCAATGCCCGGAGTTGAATTCCAGAACTCCATCGATGAGTTGATATATACCTGCGCCGAATCAAGATTGTCCATGGCAAGATATAAATCACCGAGATTGATTTCTGCAATCTTCTGATTCATCCTGTCATCCGTCTCCTTTGCAATTCTTGCAACGCGGCGGCTTTGTTCTAATGCCTGAGGATATTCCTGCCTTGTGTAGTATGAATTGCATCTTGCATTGGCCAGAAAAATCTCATCAACAGTGCCCGCCGGGCATATTTCCTCCGCCTTGAGAAAGTATTTGTCTGACTGGTGATAGTTCCCTATGTCGGTATATACCTGCCCCAGTTGGGTCATAACAGCACAGTCCATATCATGCAGGTTGAGGGAATCTGCAAGTGAAACAGCGCGCTGCAGCCATTGCGCCGCTTCAGGAGCGCGCCCCATCTGGCGCAGCACATCTGCAAGGTTGATACAGTAGCGCACAACGTTCAACCTTTTGTCCGTGGACATTTCAAACCTGTAAGCATTCCTGTAGTGCTGTGCCGATTCTTCCCGGTTGTTCATTTCCTGGGATAGTGCACCCTTGAAGTTTTCCACCTCGGCATGCAGCGCAGGCACGCCCTGTTCCAGTTCGTTATTTATGCAGAATTCCTCCACCAAGGCGCATTTCAACGCACTTGAATCAAGTTCCATCCTGAAGTAATGTTCCTTGCATTCCTTGAGAATGTCATACCAGGGTTCCAGATTTCTGGCGCTGTAGGAACTTCTGTTGCAAGCAGATAATGAAATAACAGCTATGATTGCGATGAGTGTTGACTTCATGTTTCAAAATTACGAATAATTACAATGCAATACTTTACCAATGATGTATAAGTTTCAACCACTTATGTATATTTGATTGACGTTGAAAAAATATTCAGATAAATTTGAAAAAAGAATGAAGATTCAGTGAATATGTCAAGATTACAAGCTTTAACAATTGCTTTTTGTCTCCTTCTATCCCTTGTGGAGGTGAACTCGTTTGCACAGGCAAAGAAACCTACCATAATGGTCATGCCAAGCGAGGCTTGGTGTGTTGAGCACAATTATGTTGATATTCATGACAATATGGGTGAAATGGAGCGGACTCCGGATTACAGGCTTGCATTGCAGAGTGACAAGCATCTGAACAATGTAATAGCAGCAGTTAATACGCTCATGGCAGACCGGGGTTTTCCTCTCAAGGATCTGCAGCAGACAATGAGATCCATTCAGTCCAGTTCGGTGGAGGATGCTCTCATCCGTTCCTCAAGTACAGGAAACAATATTATGGAAACCCCTCTGGACAGGATAAGGAGGGTGGCCAGAGCTGATATAATTCTGGAGGTGGACTGGACATTGAATGTTACAGGGCCCAAGTACAGCATCTCCTATATCATAAGAGCCTTGGATGCCTATACCAACAAACAGGTGGCAGGATCGCAGGGAACCGGCCCTCAGAGTTTCTCCGCCAATATAGCTGTAATGCTTGAGGAGGCTGTCAATGACAATATAGATAGTTTCTGTTCGCAGCTCACAGCATTCTTTGAAAATATGCTTGTGAACGGAAGAGAAATAGCCTTTGATGTAAGGTTGTTTGACAATGGCGGAGCAGGCTCGCTGGATGATGTATACAATGGTGTCACGCTATCAGAAACAATAGAGGATTTTGTTGCGCAGAACACTGTGGAGCATTGTTTCAGCCTTAGCGATGCTACTGAAAGCCATATGCAGTTCGAACAGGTGATGATTCCTTTGTACAAGGTCAACGGTCTGGCACAGGATGCATACGGATTCGGGCGCGAACTCATGAATCACCTGCGGACCGTTCACAAAACAAAGTCAAAACTCTACAACCGTGGCCTTGGCCGTTTTTTGCTGGTAATAGGAGAGTAGACGGCAGGATTACAACAGATAAATAATGGGGATTTATGAAAAGATTGCTTCCTTTTATCATTGCAATGATATGTTCGCTGAACATGTCAGCTCAGGAATGTGAATTTCCGCTTGCGGTATTGCTGGACGTAAGCAACATTGAAATGTCGGACCAGTCGGCCAATGCACTGCTGAACAGGATAAACAGGCTTGCCTCAAGCGAGGGAATGACAGCATCGGGTCAGTACACCCCTTTCACACTTTGTGTAAAGGTTGATCAGACAGACATCAACGTCGTTCCCGGTCCTCCAAAGCAGTACGTTTCCAATTTGAGCCTCACTTTCTTCATAACGGAGAGCAATACGAACAAGCGTTTCGCCTCCGAATATATGGAGCTTACCGGAATAGGCAACAATGCTGACAAGAGCTTGATGAATGCATTTTCGTATCTGAAAACCGGCAATGGCAGAATAGCCTCCCTGCTCAGGAATGGAAGGCAGAGGATAATATCTTATTATGATTCGCAGGCCGATAACATAATAAAGGAGGCAGGAAAGCTTTCTGCAATGCAAAAGGATGATCAGGCCATAGCCCTGCTTGCTTCCACCCCAAGCTGTGCGCAATGTTATGACATGATTATGGAATACAGTATAGAGCTGTACAGAACGAATATGAACAGGTTGAATGAAAAGCTCTTCAATGCTGCAAATTCAATCTGGCTGAGTTCCAGGACAGAGGAAGCAGCGCTTGAAGCAGCGTATCTGCTTGCCAATGTTGACCCGGAGTCGCAGGCATATCCCAAGGCGACCAGTCTGCTCGAAAAAATAGGGGAGGAGGTTGCGTCAGACAAGTTTTTCGAACAGCGTGAGAAATACAAGGATAGTGTTGAAATGAAAGGGAAATTGCTTGAAACGCTCAAGGCTATAGGAGTGGCGTACGGAAACGGGCAGAAAGCAAGCACTACGAATCTTATTGTCAAATAATCATAATTCTATTAGTTTTTTGCTTATGAAAAAAATTATCTTTTCGCTTTTGTTGATATCATTGTCAACAATGGCATTCGCCCAGCAGTGGCTTCTGACAGAGGAAGGAAGCGTAAAGAACAACGAGGACATGGAAACCGGACTTGCAACTGTGAAACAGGCAGCAGAGAAGGCCATAAAGCAGCAGCACATAATAAATCCTTTGACAAAGGCTTTGGTAAGAAAGACTACAACTTCAATTTATAAGAAAACCTTCAAGAGAATGCAGGAGGAGAGGTATATAACCAGCTACCCCGATGGAGACTACACCGTTTTCGGCAAATATGACGTAAGCAACGACCGCGTGGTGTTCTTTGCTCCTCATGTAGGAAGAATAATCATACAGGATTACAGGAATCGCAATCAGATCATTGCATTCCCTCAACTTAAAATTTATATTGAAACCGATATAGACAAGAAAGCACCAAGTGCCGTAGCAGCTTTTGTTGCCACAAAACCTGTTCCTGAGGGCGTTGAATTCATTGATCTGAACGGATTCAGGGCAATGGAGAATTTTGTGGCTGCACCGGTTACCGCAGAATCGCTGCCGGAGAACATAGTGGTGTATCAGGGACAGAAAGTGGAGAAGTTCCCTGTTGCAGGGCAGATGCTGATGGTCACTCCGGATGACAAGTTTTTCTATCCGTCAATATATGTTGAAACCTCTGAAAGTACCGGAGTTCAGGATTTGTCAAAACGTACCACCCAGTGGGAGGAAGGCAATATTGATCCGCAGAACTTCGTTCTCCCTGAAGGTTATACAAAGGCAAAGGATATTAAGAAGCTCAACAAACAGGTGCAGAAAGCTTTGGAGGACAATCAGCTGGGTATTGAAATACCTCAGACCCATCCGGATAATTTCTGGTCCTGCTTTGCCGAATAGCCTTATATTATGCGGATTCTAATGAACATCAAAAGCAAGCTCTTCCTGTTATTGCTGCTTTTCTCTCTCCTTCTTCCGTTCTCCGGCTTTTGTCAGGACTCCCTGCAAACAGCGGAAACTGCAGAACCGGAACTGAGGATTGCTTCCATAGAGTTTGAAAACGGTGTGTATTGGGCACAAGGAAAGGACTCTCTCTATTCACTCGTGAATTCTCAGGGGCAAGTGTTGACAAAGATGAAATATGCCCGGGTATATCCATTCTATAACGGTGTTGCAATCGTACAGAATACGCTGGGGGCTCTTGGCCTTGTGAATATTCAGGGAAAGGAGATAGGACGTTGCATTTTCCAGATGGCTCCTGAGAAATTCGGTGTCACGCATTTCATATACAGACCAGGTTCTGAAATAATTAGCTGGATGTATCAGCCCAATATGAGAGGGGTATGGTTGAACCAAAAAGGAAAGATACTTGTTTCCGCAACAAAAGTTGCATTTACCATGGAAGATGTCATTCCTGAAAAGTTGTGGGATTATTAAGGATACTGCCATGAAAAGAATGATATTCATTGCAATAATGCTGGCTTCATTTCTTTTGGAGTGCAATGCTCAAAGTTCGGTTGAGGACTATAACAGGAGTTCCCTTTATTCCATTTCCGTTCTTCATCCCGGAACTGAGTTCTATTCAAACATTTTGGAGACAATGGTTGCTCTGCAACCTCCTGAGAGGTACAATGACCATAATCTTAGTTTAAGGGCTGTCATATCGCGCGGGGATACCGACAGCAAGGATTTTCCTCAGAAAATGGCTGTCTTTCTGGAGAAGAATCAGGTTGCCAGAAGATTGGTTTCCAAATGGTTCAACAGAAACAAGATTAGCGGAGCGTTCAATATGGACCTTATTCGCCAAAGAGGCAGTTACAATGCCAGTGTTGAGGACGTGAATCTTGCCAACCGTACCGCCCGCGGAACGGCTATGCTTGAAGACGCAGGAGAAAATCTCATTGGCAACACCTTTGTCATCATCAATGACATAGATTATATTGACAAATCAGGAAAGACCAGTGTCGTAGCCGCTGTTCTGGAAGTGGCCTCTCTTGCCGCAACAACGGTATCCGCTTTCAGCGGTAGCAGAAATCAAAGGATAAGTTCCGCATTGATAGGAGCCGCTTCAGGATTGGGAAGCGTGATAACTGACCAGATTGCCGGCTTTACTGTAAGGATTCACTCGTATTTGTACAAACTCAGGTGGGACAATGAGATTGCCGGCAACTTCTATGGACAGTATTATTTTGATTCAACATCTGTCAATGTTCAGAAAAGGCTTGCATACGGCAAGGAGAAGAACCTTTTCAAGCTGGAGTATCTGGGAGATTATGAAGCCAGGAGCGGCAAGACCATTCTCAAAGGTCTTAAGGAACCTTCCGATGTGTTCAAGAAAGTTCTGTCACGCGCAATAGATGAGAACATTGTACAGCTGCGCAGGAAATTTCCCGTATTCAAGGTCAGCTGCAGTGTTTATGAAGTGGAGGATGATCAGGTGAAACTTCATATAGGGCTGAAGGAAGGTATCACTTCATCTTCCAGGTTCGAGGTGCTTGAAAGGAGGGAGGATTCAAACGGCAAGCTCTCATATAGAAGGGTTGCCACCCTGGCTCCGGTTGACAACCAGATCTGGGACAACAGATCATATGCAGTGGAGGAGGAGGCCGACAATGCCGGGCTTACATATTCTACATTCAAGATTGTTTCCGGATCGGATATTCTTCCAGGAATGCTGGTCCGTGAAATCAAGTGACGTAGGACTTGGCCCTGAGCGTCAAATGGGCTACCTGCAACGTTGGCGCCAGCAATCCGGAGGCTAATCAGCAGCGGCACGGAGTGCATCCTGCACATGAATCTGCGAACAAGAAAAACACCTGTCCATGCAAGTCTGTCAAGAATGCTCTGTGACAGCGGACACTTGGACAGGCCTCACCGGAAAGGGCACACCTGTCCACCAAAGCCTTGCGGGAACGCACTCTGGCAAAGTTCGCATGGACAGGTCTTTTTCGGGCAGTGATGCACGGCGTGAACTATTCGCTAAACTAAAAATCACCGTCCACGTTTATTGGCCTTGAATGGTCTTGCGAGGCGGATTGGCGTGGATGGTGAGGCAAAATTGCCTCATCGTCCACGCTTACCATCGCCAGAGTGTGGTGTAGGGTATACCTGCGTGCCAGGTGAGTTTCGGTTTAGCTCTGATTTAAGAATAACTGTGGTGTAACCAGCAAAAGCAGCGGGCTGATTACTCCTGTGGTTTGATGTCGTTGTAGAAAGCGGCAACTGTGGTGTACATATAAGGCATCAGCCACAAGTATCCTATTCCCAATGTGAGCAGGCCCAGAATCATCCAGCCAATGAAGCTCAAGCAAAGCAGGAAAAGTCTCATCTTGTGCCCTTTCATCATGGCTTTGCTTGCATTGATGGCTTCACTTACGGAATATTCTGGATGCTCTATTGCAATGAATGGTGCCATGCTGTATGACAATGACTTTATGATTCCAGGAACAATGAGCAGAAGTGTCCACAAGAAGATTTTCAATGTCATAAGGGCATATAGGGCAACGTTGTGCATGTATCTGTTGAAGGCAATTGAAAACATGTTTTCAATTACACTGTCCTGATGCTCGTTCAGAAGACGTTTGCATGCATTGTAGAATCCAATGATTAACGGACCAGTAACAAAAATGCAATAAGCGAGAGAGAACAAACTGCCCAACCCATTGGCACCTTGGTCAAACTGTGTTTCGCAGATGTTGGCTGCGCCGAATATGACAAAAAATAACAGTGTAGCCAATACACTTGGTTTTCAATGTTCGGACAGAGCCTGAAGGGCTGAATTCTTCAATTGTTGATTTGTTTTCATATATTTGGTTTTTAATGGTTTAGAAAAGTTCCGGGTCGTTGTCAAGAAGGCGGAAGCTCATTCTGTGATAGGGGCTCGGACCATATTTTCTTATGGCCTCCCTATGTTCTTTTGTAGGGTAGGCCATATTCTTTTCCCAGGCGTATTGAGGGTACTCGGCGGCTATCCTGAGCATGAATTCATCCCGGTGGGTCTTGGCAAGAATGGATGCTGCGGCTATCGCTGTGTATTTGCCGTCACCTCCAACTATGCAGGTGTGGGGAATGCCGGGGTATGCATAGAAGCGGTTGCCGTCAATCAGCAGATGCTCCGGAGTCATTTTCTTCAGGCCTGCTATAGCAAGATGCATTGCATGTATGGAGGCCCGAAGGATGTTCATCTTGTCAATATCAGCGGCGCTTACGCTGGCCACGCACCAGTCCAGAGCCTGCTCTTCGATTATCGGGCGCAGAAGTTCCCTTTGCTTTGCTGTAAGTTTCTTTGAATCGTTGAGCAGCGGGTGGTGGAAGTCCTTTGGCAGAATCACAGCGGCGGCATACACCGGCCCTGCCAGTGGTCCTCTTCCCGCCTCATCGCACCCCGCCTCCACCAGCCCCTGGTTCATACAGTTGAGCAATGCAACAGCTTTTTTCATATTTTGTTAATAATTTTATTTTCTTAATAAGGCCGTATCAACGGCCCCGCGGAGGGCGCAAACTTGCTTGCAAGTTTGGTATAGCCCGGGAGCGGCTTGGGACAAGGGGGTTTGGGGCTTGCCCCAATTAAACCAAGAGGGAGGGCACCAGCTCTGCTGGGAGGACCGCCACAAGGCTTATATTAATCATCATTAAAGTCCCTTAAGAAATTCAGCAAAAGCAGTGTAATTGCTGGCACCGTTCCAATGCTCCTGCCATGTTTTGAACGCAGCCTGTCTCTTGACATCCGTGGTGGCCTCATCCATGTTGAGGTATGAGTAGATGGCATCGGCCAGGTTCTTCACGCTGAGATTCCTGTCGAGCAAAGTTCCGTTTGTATTGTTCACGATTTCACTCACACCGCCAACATTGGTTGCAACAACCGGTGTTCCGAAACTCATTGCCTCCATTATTGAAACCGGCACTCCCTCTGAGGTGGAAACCTGCACCAGCAGGTCAACGCGGTTGCGCACATAATAGTCCATGACGTTCTCGTGCGGCTGCTGTCCCATGAATATGACCTTCATGAACGATGGAAGGCCGTTGCACTTGCTTTTAACTTCGCCCAGCAGCGGACCGTCACCGAAATGCACCCATTCTATGCCGTTGATGCTCTGTGAGCTCAGTTCAAGCAGCGTGCTCATGTTCTTGCCCAGCTGCTGCAGTGCTTCCGCTATCATTCCCACTCTTTTGAGAGGAATGACGTTGGAGCAGCTCATTATCCTGAATTTGCGTGTATGCTGCATTATTGGCACAGGCATCGGGTTCATGCTTCCAAGAGGGAAAATCTTCAAGGCATCCTGTGAGTGCAGCCATTGAGCATAGTTGCTGCGAATGTACTCCGCACCGTTCTGTGATATGGCAATGGCATAATCCAGTGACTTGAATATCTTTCTTCTGTAAGGCAGGAAACCCTTTGCGTTTTCGTAAAGGTCGCTCCCGTGGAAGCGGGCAACGAATTTAGTGCTGCCAGGCGCAACCGACTGTTTCAGATATGGAATGAGCATTGCACTCTTGTCGCCCCAGTAGAAATATGCCACGCGGTCAAGGTCGGCCCTTATTGCCCGCAGTGCCTTCCTGTTGGCCAGCATTGCCCGCAGCAGCAGAGTATAGTTGCAGAATATCCACAGACTGTTGCGCAAGTCCTTGAACCTTTCCTTGAGTCCTGCATCTTTTCCACCTTTAAGGAAATTCCTGAATATGCGTATCAGCTCATAGGAGAAACCTCTTGCCCAGCTCATGCAGAAAAGTCCTTTTGTGAGAAGTTTCCAGCGGTTCTTGTTGTCAAAGTCCAGAAGCGGCGGCCTTACCTCAAAATTGTAAGGGGCAATGCGGTCGCCTCTTGAATATCCGTTGCTTATTGGATTGTCAGGCATGTGCAAAGGATACACTATGACTCTGTCAAAAGCCTCCGAGAGCAATGGAATCTCATCTTCCAGGAAAGTTTCCCCAACACC
>JAGHUC010000150.1 GCA_018065035.1 Candidatus Egerieousia equi
CGCAATCTTTACCTGAGAGGAATGATTCCTCTCATAGGATTCAATTCAACCACAGTAGAAGACGTGATATCTGAAAGACAGGCCGGAGTCTCGAAATACACGCTCAACAAGATGCTCAACCTGGCGATGGACGGTATAACCTCATTCAGCACCAAACCGCTGACCCTGATGGTAAGCGCCGGCTTGGTTTTCATTCTTGTAAGCCTTGTCATAGCCTGCTATGTGCTCTACTCCCTGATTGTCCATACGGCTGTACAGGGATGGGCTTCTCTAATACTCAGCGTATGGTTCGTAGGAGGAGTGATACTGGTTGCCCTCGGCATAGTTGGCATTTACATCGGCAAAATCTACGCCGAAGTCAAACGCCGCCCGCTCTACAACATCAAGGACCTCCTGGACTGATTCAATGAACCTTAGAGGCTGAATTAACATAACTAATCCGCATAGCTTTCCATTCATCAGGAATATTCAGAACGAAACCATTCGAAGAGAGGAGTATTGAATCAGGTAACAGAGATTGACGAAACCGGGATTCATATCTGCTCAAGCATATTGGCCTGTTGTTACATAATGATGCCAAATTTGAAGAATAGTGATTAGGCGGAAAATAGACGAAGGTTTGAACTCCAGACTCTTGAGCCAACTCAATAGATGGAACCATATCACTGTCAGCTGAAACAATAATGGCAATATCACATTGATTTTTTAAGGCATCCGCCACAATCTGAGTTGCGATTCTCACATCTGTTTCTTTCTCCTCATATGTATTAATAACATATCCACAATTACGGCAGGTAATAGTCTTGTGAAGATACTTTCCGAGAATCAGTTCAAACTTTGGATTATTCTGGTTCGCTTGAAAAAATGCATTTTGACGGCGGCTTTTGTTTATATCATTCGGTTTCGCCGAAAAATACTTCACCTTAACAAGTTCCTGATCTTCTCTCATGAACTTTTCAAAGAGAGAAACCATATCAAGCCAATAATACCTCCTCCATGCGTTGTTCTTCAACCCATAATAGAAATTAAAGCCATCCACATACACAATCACACGTTTCCTCACAGCCGCAATTTTTTATTCTGATAAATAAGCCCATCTCAGAAGAGACGGGCGAGCCTTAGCTTTTTCCATCTAAGGGGGATAATTACTATACAAATTTATAGACAAAAGAGATAAATACAAATTATTTTTAATAAAAATTCTTTTACGTGCATCATATACTTCAAGATTTGTCCCATTTTTGCGGGCCACTGATGATTTTTCACTAAGATATCGCTATTTTTTTTTGCAGATTTAAAAAAAAACTTAACTTTGCATTGCTTAGCTAGCTCATGTATACAGCTTATACATTTGTAGTAAATAATCAAACTACTGATATTCAGCTGTACTTGTTGGGAGGCTGGGCAAAGACATATTGAATAGACGTTACTAGCGTTATCTTCTGTTATCAAACTTCGCAACTTTGAATACCAAAGGAAGATAAGGCAACGGGGGACGTCCAATTGGTTGGTATTCAAACTTACGCTCAGGCGTGGAGTATTGTATATTATCCTGATGTGGGCTAGCTACGTTGCTTATCCTTTTGGTAGGCAGCGAAGGCCTGATAACGGGATAAGCACAGTAAAACTCCCACGTCTTTTTTTTTATCCGTTCGGATAGGGTAGTGCCGAACACAAAAAAGTATATACGGCACAACATTTCAAAGATTATCATACAATCCAAAGCATTGGACATAATATCCAATGCGTTTCAATCATTGACTATAAATCAATTAAACTTTTTATTAACCAAATCATTATTAATTTATGAAAAAAGCATTCAAATGTGCATTTGCGCTCTTATGCTGCGCAGTGCTTTTTGTAAGTTGCTCCAAGAATTATGGGGATGACATCGATGAGCTCAAAGGAAGAGTTTCAACGTTGGAGGCTACCGTAGTTTCACTTCAATCTCAAATTGATGCTGGAGCAGTGATTACAAGTGTAACACCTGTTACGGATGGTGTAAAGGTTGTTCTTTCCAATGGCAAGGAATTTACCATCCAGAACGGCAAGGACGGCCAGAACGGTCAAGATGGAAAAGACGGTAGCGTAGTTACCATCGGTGAGAACGGCAATTGGTTAATTGACGGCAAAGACACCGGTCTTCCATCAAGAGGTAAAGACGGAATTGACGGCAAGGACGGTCAGGATGGCAAAGATGGTATTGACGGCAAGGATGGTCAGGATGGCAAAGACGGCAAGCCGGGCATCTACTACGTTCCTAATCCTGAGACAGGTTGCTTTGATATGGTAGATCCTAGCACAGATCCTGCTACAGTTACCCCAACCAGCATCAAGTTCCTTGTTCCAGGAACAGTAACTGCTGTGTATGGTGATGAAACAATCACTTTCTACAATGTTCAAGGCGCTGAAAGCGGCAAGGTTGTTATCAACCTCAAGCAAGAAATTGGTTATATTTCACTTTACTCAGATGAGATGGCTTATAGCCGCAACACATTGAATTTTTATTCAATTGTAGAGAAAGGCAACACTTTCACAGCTCCTGACGGAAATAAGTTCGTATTTGTAGAAGGCAACACCCTGACATCACCTGTAGAAATAGGTGTACGTGTCTCACCTACCAATGCAAAACTCAATCCAGACAACATACAGTTCATCAACTCTCAGGGAGAGGCTTTGAAGTATGTAAAAGTAACTGCAGTTAAGGAATATGAAAAACTCCTGACCAAAGCTAGTTTGAACAATGGATTATACGTCCTTACAGTTGAGCTTGAGGAGAATGTAGCGGATAAGGATTTGAAAGCTGCCATTCAGCATAACGGAAAAGAGATACTGTTTGCTATAGCAGTTAACAATAACAATGGCGGACGCGTAATCTCAGGATACAATGTAAGATTCGCAAAAGAAGAGACTGTATGTCATTCAGAGAATGTTACAATCAATGGCACTGCTATTGAGGAAATCCATAACAGAGGATTAGTTTGTGAGGAAACCGGCGAGAAACTCGAGAGCGAGAAAGTTTGGTTGGATGAACCAGCTGTAAAGGCAATAGCTTCAGGTGCCAACAAGAATATTAAAGAAGGAGACAACCGCGATGAACAGCCTATTCTTGCAGTAGTTAAAGGCGAGCCTATTGAAATAGCATACGATTGCAACGAAAATGGTGAGGTTGTTAAACCTATCAAGGGATTCTATGTAAAGCTCGATGAGGACAAAGCGGTTTCAAGCAAACCATCAGAACTTAATGCATGGAAATCATACGTATACGAGAATCTCGGCAAACTTTATGAGGGTAATACGGGCTCCGTTACTATCAAGGATATGAAGTCTGTTGAAGGAGATGTAATTGGATTCCGTGTATTCGCAGTAAATATGGATGGTACTCTTGTTTCTCCTTATGGCAGATCATTCTATGTACAGGTTGGCAATGCGCCTACATCAGATGTAATCACAGCTACTATCCTGGCTGACAAGAAAGAGGCTGAAACCGACTATATTGAAACTAAAGCGTTTGTCAACTGTGAGGTTGTAGAAGGCTGGACTTTGGTTACTGAAGACAAATATGCAAAGGCACCTTTCTCAGTTAAATATTTTGACAGCAACAAGAAAGAGATTAATGACTGTGCAAAATACAAGAATATTAAATATGTTAAGTTCTGTACAACTGACATTGCTGAATATATAGATGGTCAGGAATATGAACAGACGTTGAAGCTCTACAACATGACCAAAGAAGGCGTTAAGTTCCTGACAAAGACTATCACCGCAAAGGTTACAAAGGTAATGCCAACAGATTGTCCTGAAATTAAAGTTCGTCCTGCTCAGCAAGAAGAAAGTGGAATCATAAGGTCTTACATGGTACCTGTCAATGGTTATGACAAAGCTTCAGACAGAGGAATGAAGGATTTGAACAACATTTTCTATGAAATTGACAAGCTTAACCTTACCTTCACATTCGCGAACACTGCAAAAGACAAGGACGGTAAATATACTATGCCTACTCTAGTATCAACTCCTTATGAGCTTGTGATAGACAAAGCTTTGATTGACAATAAAACTGAGCATATGGTAACCGTAAGTGCTACATATAACGCAGTATCAAGGAAATCAGCAACCAGCAAAGTTGAGGACTACCTTGTAACAGGAAGCCAGAAATTCACATTCATTTTCGCTTGCTGGGAAAATGCCAACAAGTATGCATGGGTAAATAAGCCAAAAGATTTGACTCCTATCCTGCAGTGGAAGAGCGAGGGCAACACAGTTGCAGCTGATATGGCAAATATCAACGTCACCAACAGTTATAACAATGAAGAGTTCGGTGGCGTTCTTGCTAAGTTTATCAACAACAAATGGCTCAGAGTTGTGACAGATGAAAAGCATGCTCCTGCTCTTACTGTTGACGGAATGACTAATCCTTACTTCAAGGTAAGCATTTCAGGCACAGGCATTGAGTTCACTCAGATAGGTGTTCAGAGTGAGTCTGCGCCTGTGAAGGATCATAACGAAACCCTTACATTCTATGTTCAGGATGCATTCGGCCACATTACAGCTGTTACATCTACAGTAGTTGTCAAGGCTCCTGAAAAGAAATAAGTTCTTAAAGGTTTGTGCAGGTTAGTTTATTGTGTATCAGGGCAACCATAAAAAGCAGCTCAATGGTTGCCCTTTACAACCCAAACAACAAGGATGAACCAAAATATTCTTCACAAAATAGAAAGAAGAGTGTCTTCCTCCGAAGGCACTCTTTTTTAGTTATACATAAGTGACGCAGTGCTAACTACAGCCACTTCACCAGCGGCAGATCCTGCCTGTGCGGCAGCAACGGATTCTTAGGATAAATACGGGTTCCAACCTGGTACATACCTGTCCTTTCAGGGAGCAGTGAAGTCCTGTAAGTGGCAACACAACCCTCAACACTCTCCAGAGTGAACTCGGAAACCTCCTGGATATGGCTCACACCATTACCATCTACAGTGGTGAAGAGCATCTCAATACCTATATGTTCAGGTTTGATACGCCCAAGGTCAACTACAACCTCGCTCATCACCTTGTCCTGAGGAGACAAAGTATATGATGCATCCGGTCTCCTGTATGAAAGTACGCGGATGTTGTACCATTCGTTTCTCATCATATGTTTCCAGTCAGCGATCTCCTTCACCAGCTTGCAGTCATCGGCTTCAAGCCTGCGGTAACGCTCCGCCTGAGGAATGTAATACTGGTTGCAGTAATCAGTAAGCATTCTGTTTGTGGTGAAATTGCTTGCAACCTGCGCAATTGTATTCTTTATGTAGCTGATCCACTGTGAAGAACGTCCTGTAGCGGCATCCTTGTGGTAGTAAGCCGGTGCTATCTCGGACTCGATTGTAGCATAAAGTGTAGCAGCATCAAGTTCGTTCTGATATCCCTGGTCTGCGTATGTCTTTTCCAATGGAAGAGCCCATCCGGCATCTTTCTTATATCCTTCAACCCACCAGCCATCAAGTACGGAGAAATGCATCACACCGTTCATGGAGGCCTTCTCTCCAGAAGTTCCGGAAGCCTCCTGACGTCTGATAGGGTTGTTCATCCATACATCCACGCCCTGAACCAGTCTCTTGGCAAGAGTGATGTCGTATCCAGGCACGAAGATTATCTTTCCAAGGAATCTCTCCTGCTTTGATATCTCAATTACCTGACGTATGAGATCCTGTCCCATGCCGTCTGCAGGATGAGCCTTGCCGGCGAACACGAACTGAACAGGACGCTGAGGATTGTTGACTATTGCATCAAGTCTGTCGAGGTCTGAGAAAAGAAGAGTAGCTCTCTTGTAGGTTGCAAAACGGCGTGCGAAGCCTATGGTAAGGACATCATCACGGAAAGTCTCGGCAATAGTAACCTTCTGGCTTGGTGAATAATGAGCGCTCATCAATGGGCTGGAAATCCTCTCGAGTATGGCCTTTACCAGTTCCTTCTTCAGAACCTTTCTCACATTCCATACCTCCTCGTCGCTCAGTCTGTAGATTCCGTCAAAGCAGTTCTTGTTATAGTGGTGGGTCCTGAACTCTTCTCCGAACACTTCCGCATGCAGTTGCTTCCAGTGAACCGAAGCCCATGTAGGATAATGGACACCATTTGTGACATAGCTTATGTACAGTTCCTCAGGAAGGTATCCAGGATACAGGTTCGAGAATATGTTCTTGCTC
>JAGHUC010000125.1 GCA_018065035.1 Candidatus Egerieousia equi
AAGAAGATCAGTACGGTTGAGGAACTTGAGAATGCCAATGCACCCAAGGTGGTTGTTGACAGCAACTGGAATGCTCTCTATTTCAGCCGTTCTGTAATACCTCATCCAAGGGGTGTGGAGCTGAGTGATGAATACGTTGCCACCCATACATACTACAGGCATATAGGTCTGTACGGTTACAGGAAGGAAACCTTGAAGCAGGTATGTTCAATGGAGCAGAGCTATCTGGAGAAGACGGAGAAGCTCGAGCAGCTCAGATGGCTGGAGGCGGGATTGAAAATAAAGGTTGCTCTTACGGAGTTCGAGACTTATGCAGTTGACACTCCGGAAGATCTGGAGAGGATAAACGCAATGAAATAAACAAATCAAATATCAATAAATTTAAAACACAAAAAGCAATGAGAAAGAATTTATTCAAATTAGCAAGTCTTTTGCTTATCGGTTTGGCAGTTATGTCCTGCTCAAATCCTAAAAAGATGGCAGAGAAAGCAGCTATGGTTCAGACCAGTTGCAATCCTGAGGTTCTTGAGTGCGTAGCCGGCAAGATCAATGCAGCTTACACTCTTACTTTCCCTGAGAAATATTTCATCAAGAAAGCCGTTCTCGAGGTAACTCCTGTACTGGTTTATGACGGTGGTGAGATCAAGGGTAAGGTTCTCACAATCCAGGGTGAGAAAGTATATGAGAACAATCAGGTAGTTTCATACGCTAATGGCGGTACTGTTTCAGGCGCTGCAACATTTGACTATGTACCTGGCGTTGAGAAGGCAGTTCTCGAACTCAGAGCAACCGTTTACAACAGGTCACGTACAAAGAGCTTCGTATATCCAGAGCCAAGGAAGATTGCCGATGGTACAAACTGCACATATATGCTTGTTGAGTTCGGTGGTCACGTAGGAACAGCTGTTGTTGAGCCTAACAACTATCAGAAAGTTATCAACTACACCAAGGAAGCTCAGATTCTCTATCTGATCAACCAGTGGAACGTTCGTCCTAACGAGCTCAAGTCAGAGCAGGTTAAGGAACTTGAGAAATTCCTCCAGGACATCAAGTCAGACGAGAGATCAACCGTTACTTCAAACGACATCATCGCTTATGCTTCACCAGATGGAAAAGAGGCTTTGAACGACAAGCTTGCTGACAAGAGAAGCAACACTGCAAAGACAGCATTCGACAAGACCATCAACAAGAAGGCTAAATCAGATGCTCCTGTTAACGTAACAGCTGCAGGTGAGGACTGGGAAGGCTTCAAGGCAATGGTTGAGAATTCAGACATCCAGGACAAGGACCTCATTCTCAGAGTTCTTTCAATGTATTCAGAGTCAAGCGTAAGAGAGCGTGAGATCAGAAACATGTCTGCAATATTCGATGATCTTGCAAAGACCATTCTTCCTCAGTTGAGAAGATCAAGATTCATTGCTAACGTAGAGTACAAGAACTGGACAGACGAGGAGTTGCTCAGCATGATCAACACCAATTCAGATGACCTTGATGAAGAGGCTCTTCTTTACACAGCTACCATAGTTAAGGGTAACGATGCAAAGGCTGCAGTTTACCAGAAAGCAGGTGAGAAGTACAACAGTTCAAGAGCATGGAACGGTCTTGCAGCTACCAAGCTTGCTGACGGCAGGATTGACGAGGCTAAGGCTGCTTTGAACAAGGTTTCAGAGAAGAACGGTGCATACTACAACAACATGGCTGTTGTTGCTCTCCAGGAGAAGGACTACAAGGCTGCTGCAGATTATCTTGCAAACAGCGATGCTCCAGAGGCTAAATACAACCAGGGTATTGTTGATATCATGAACGGCAAGTATTCAGAGGCTGCTGCCAACCTCCAGGGTCAGGGTGGTTGCGCTGAGGCTCTCGCTGATGTTCTTGTTAACAATCTTAACGCAGCTTCTGCAGTTGCAACAAAGGATTGTGCAAAACAGTCATATATCCGTGCTATCATCGCTGCTCGTCAGGGCAACGCTTCAGCTGCAAGAGCTGAGATTGCAAAGGCTTCAAACAATGCAGAACTTGCTGCAAGAAGCGCAAAGGATATTGAGTTTGCAAAAGTTAGATAATCAAATCTGAAATATGAAGAAGGGCAACCCGTCAAGGGCTGCCCTTTTTTACAAAAATTGTATTATGAAGGAAGAAACAATATTGAAAAATGTATTGCTTGACGGCAAGGGGGTAGATATTGAAATAAGCGGGGGCATGATAAGTGGTATTGTACCATCGCAGTGCAAGAACAAGCCGGTTGTTGCAATATTGCCTTCATTCTATAATACGCATACCCATGCGGCCATGATTCAGATGAGGGGATATGGAGATGATATGGATCTTCATACCTGGCTCAATGACTGGATATGGCCCTTTGAGGCTAAGATGACGGCCGATGACATTGAAAATGCCAGTTACGATGCCGTTCAGGAGATGATTTCCACCGGTACCACTGCGTTTAACGACATGTATTTTGAAATTGAGCGCACCGTGAAGGCTGTGCAGAAATATGGCATACGTTCAACATTGGGTATTACAGTAATGGAGAACCACACCCTTGCGCAGACTCAGGCAAAGCAGGAGTTCGTAAGGAACTGGAACGATCCTACCGGCGGTCTGATACAGCTCATAATAGCACCTCACGCCATATATACGGTTGGTGAGGAAAGGCTTGTGGACTGTGCGAGATTCGCGCGCGAGCATGGTTTGAAATTGCATATTCATTTGAGCGAGACTAAGGCTGAAGTTAATGACTGCCTGAAACTCAAGGGTCTCACACCTGTGAAATATCTGGACAAGATAGGATTCCTGGGTCCTGATGTCATTGCTGCGCATTGTGTTCACATAAACAAGGAGGAGTGGGATATTCTTGCCGAAAGGGGCGTAAGCGTGAGCCATTGTCCTTGCTCGAACATGAAACTGGGCAGCGGACGTTTCCCATACGAACTGGCACTTGCCAGCGGCGTGAACATAACTTTGGGAACCGACGGCGTTTCATCCAACAACAACCTTGACATGAGGGAGGAGATGAAATTCGCTTCATATCTTGCCAAGTGTGTAAGTGCCTCGGAAGACGGCAGCTTGAAGAATGAAGGAAATCCAGAACTGCTTCCTGCAAAGGACATATTCCGCATGGCAACAATAAATGGTGCCAAGGCGCTTGGAATAAACGGAGGCGAGATTGCAGTTGGAAAAGTTGCCGACTTCGTTCTGCTCGATCTGGACAACATTGCAATGAAACCTTGTCACAATCTTATTTCAAACTGGGTGTATGCCGCACAGAAAGACGCCATCAAGGAAGTATGGTGCAACGGCAGAACCGTATACAAGAATAATTAGTCAAACATGAAAAAAATACTTTTAGTTGCAGCAGCTTTGCTTATGTTAACAGCTTGTTCCCAAGAATCTCAGAATCCTCAGGAGGAGGCCCTCAAGAAAATCGATCAGATATGCACTGAACTGTTCCCGGCAGATGAACCTGGTGCAGCCGTTCTCATCATGCAGGATGACAGCATCATCTTTGACAAAGGATATGGTATAGCAGACATCAATACCAAGGCTCCAATTGATGGAAACACCTTCTTCAACATTGCATCCGTTTCCAAACAGTTCACCGCAACTTCCGTTCTCCAGCTTATGGAGGAGGGCAAGCTCTCTCTTGAGGATTCAGTTGCAGCATATTATCCGGAATACACCAATCCTATATGGAAGGATATAAAGATCAAACATTTACTGGCTCACAGTTCAGGTATTCCTGACAGCCGCTCGAAGCTCCTTCATCTCACAAGAGAGCAGAGAATTTTAGGAGATGATTCACTGGCGATAGCTTATTTCCCTCTCCTTGATACTCTCAACTTCGAGCCTGGTACACAGTATGAGTACATGAACCCTACTTTCGTCCTTTGCGGAAATCTCATTGAAAGAGTTTCAGGCCAGCCTTTCGAGGAGTACGTTGCAGAGCATATCTTCCGTCCTGCAGGAATGGAGCACACTTTGTATTTCAGACCTGAGATAGAGTCACAGATTCCGAACATGGCTCATGGTTATGAGTATGAGGATGTTGAGAATATGCCAGAGGAAAGGACAGCAACAGCCGTAAAGACAAACGAGCCTAAGAACTGGTATGAGCTTGATTATGGTGAGGAGACTTTCTTTGCCACACGTCCTGATGGCGGTATTTACACATCTACCCACGAGTTCGCAAACTGGGAAAGGGCATTGAGAGCCAATACTGTAATGAAGGCCGAGACAAGGGAACTTGCTCAGTCTCCAAAGACTTTGATTACCGGCAGCGAATACAGTGATTATCAGAACAGGGAGAATACCTGGTATGGTTACGGCTGGTTCAT
>JAGHUC010000050.1 GCA_018065035.1 Candidatus Egerieousia equi
CCTATTATCAGGAACCAGTCAAACCAGTTCAATGTTGAGTTTTTCATTCCAGTGAAATATTAAATAAGACTTCAAATACGTTACTGCCGCCCTTGTACAGCCTTCTCGAGTATCTCATGCCAATGCTGGCAGGATAACCTATGCTGAGATAGTATCCATCGAGATACGCCTCCGCGCCGAGCGAACTTATATTGGTCCATTGCTTTCCGAAAGCCTTGAAAGACTTGGTATCATCTGTATAATATGCAGAAATTCCGGCTACATCAATGAAAGGCACGAGCCGTGCACGTCTTGCATACAGCAGCCACCAGATCTTGAAATCTCCAAGATGGAAAGGAACCTGCCAGTCCACCGATGCCTTGAAATAATGTTCACCGTGCATTGAAGGATATCCCCTTGGCATTGCAACCGTGTTCCCAAGATAGAACAGCTTGCCATCAACGAACTGCTTCTGATAATCCGCACTGAACCTGATTCCATCAACATAGCCTGCGCCCGGAAAATATGAATAGGCTGAAACCGAGAACTGCGATGCAAAGAACATTGAATGCATAGGCGAGAACTTGGTGAACAGCTTCAATCCTCCGCCCCACTTCGGATATATGGCACTCTTCGGTATTTTCCTCGTCTGATAGACCGTGAATCCTGCAAGCATCTCATGGTCAAGGAACTTGGTATTGTCAAGATCGTAGTATTTGTCGTTCTTGTACGAATACGATACCTGCGGTATGAATCCGGCATTCCAGCCTCCCTTGCTGAAATTGAAAGGAATATAGACAGTGGCCTTGAACTCGAACAGATGTCCGCGGGCGTTCCCTACCACAACATCATAGGCTCCCTCCTTCTCCTTTGAAGGTTCCAGGCTGTATTCATATCTTCTGTCGCTGTTGTAGTCCGCCTCAAGCTTGAATACAGGATACAGACCTGTATATTCCATCATGAAATGACCTCCGTGGAAACCCGGCTTGTATGAATAACCCAGCAGGGAAACCAGAGTCCCCAGTTTGTTCTGTGAGAGAATGGTGGCGCCAAGAGCAGCCTTATCCTGGGTGGACTGTCCGGAACTGTTCATTATCCTGTCGGGGTTGAAATACATAGGAGCCCAGGAATGAATATGGAACAGATGGGCGAACTTGTGGTATCTCCTTGCTTCATATTTCACCTGCGATGGTTTCTCGTACAGGGCCTCATATTGTTCAATGGTAGCCTTGTCCGCTGCATCCCAAACTTTTGAAACGAAGATGGTGCTGTCCCTTGAAGGCATTGCCGCAACATCCACCTCCGTGTAAACAGGCTCATAGCCGTCTGATGTGAGATTGGAGTAATATACCCTTCCATCGGGTGCAGACACAGGATGATGAGCACCGAAACGTGAATTGGTAACTCTGTGTGCAAACTCCATTATGGAAGTCTCGCTTTCGGGAGCCAGTCGCAGCAGATCAGGCGTGCGCATGCAGTATATATTGCTCACACCATCGTAATCGGATTCGAAGTAGATGGCTCCGTTGCTGTGGGAAAGAGATGAAACGCTGGCATAAGTATAACCCGACACCCTGTCCCAGACCTTCTCATTGCGCTCGTACAATTGCCCTCCTGCCAGAAGGCTGTCGGCATTCACCCTGTACAGGGCCTTTCCCTTGATGTCCGTACCAAGGGCGTATATGTACTGGTTGCACCAGATGCTCTCCATCAGCTGCACATTCTTGGAAGGAGGGCATATTTCGAGTATTTCCTCGTGTGTATCGGTACTTATGAGTTCAACGCTGGTCTTGCCCTGTATATCATACCTGATAGCGGAGATCATTGTTCCGCTGTCGTTCGGCATAGGATTGAAGATTCTGTCGGCGAATGTAATCTGGCTGCATTTCCTGGTCTTGAGATCCATCATGTATATGTTGGAATTCGTCTTGTGGACCCAACGGGCCGACGGACTTATCTCCGACCATACAATGAACTTTCCATTGCCCTTTATCTCGCTTGTGGTTGAAGAGAAGGCGCGTATGTGCTTTTCAATTCCCTTATGTTCCTTTATGAACTCCACGGCATCACTTACAAGGACAAGTGATGTTGGCTGCGCATATCCTGACTTTATATAGAACACTGAATCCTGCGAAAGAACCACCGGTGAGGAATAGCTCTGATAGAACTTGCTGTGCTGGTGCGGCAGAGTGTTGAGATCGGTGAACTCCCTTGATTTGTAATCCTCCCGCCACTTGTAGCCGAACCAGTCCATTGCATTGTCAAAGTAGATATCATAATTGGGCTGGTTGATATACTCCTTGTACGCAACCATATCCGCATACGGATTGTAGAAATGCCTGGACATATACCGCAGCATATTTCCTGCCAGCTTCCTGTTGCCTGTCACGGCATGCGAAAAGGCCGAATGCAGATAACCGTACTCATATATGCTTGGGGAGAACTTTCTGAATGAACCGAATCTCCACTGCACCCTGTTCCTGGTTTCCCCGCTCAGATATGAAGCCCTGTAATGTTCCAGGAATTCGGCGCTTCTGCCCCTGCCGGAAGGTGAAAGGAGAGTTTCACGGTAAACGGCATCGCCTTCAAGGAAATACTGGCCCGGAAAAGCGCCGGCTGCAAATCCGGCGGCCATCTGTCCGAAGAACACATAGAAAGTCTTCAGATTCTTGCCGGTGAAATGTTCCATCTGCCCCACATGCGCGCTCTCGTGAAGGACCAGCTGCAAATCCCATGGCATTGAGAGGCTGGCGTTTGCCTGAGGTGTGGTATAAAGCTCCATACGCTTTGGAGCCCAGCTTACAACTCCATTGCTGTTGAGATTATAAGGATGTAGAACCACTTCTATTGGCTCGGGATCAATGTCAAGTCCTTCCAGAACCCGGGACCTGCGGCTTTCAAGCAGCCAGCTGTACTGCTGGGCAAGAGAATCTATCTCCACAGGATAGATGACTCTGTAGTTTGGAGTGCGTATGATATTCCACTTCAGCCTGGCAGGATCGTCTCCGCTGCTGAAGAACTGTGCACGGCCGCTCAGGCAGCATGCAAGCAGGATCAATATCATGAACAGTCTTTTCATGGCACAGGGTCATAACCGCTTCCACCCCATGGGTGGCAACGCAGAATTCTTCTTACAGCAAGATAAGTTCCTTTGAAAGGACCGTATTTCTTCAATGCTATCACAGCGTATTGTGAGCAGGTGGGCGTGAAACGGCAGGTAGGCGGTTTCAAAGGCGAAATGCACACCTGATAGAAGCGCACGAGCAGCAGGAACGGGAAAGCCGCAATTCTTTTCAGTAACTCCATCATGCTCATTGCTGTTTCAATTGGTTCAGAACTGCACAGACTCCGTTGCAGATTGTCTGATAATCCAGCATGGTCCTGGCTACATACACAAACAGAACATGATATGAAACCTCTCCTTCAAGAATCTTCCTGTTCAGACGGTAGGCTTCACGTGTTCTGCGTTTCACAAGATTCCTGTCAACCGCATGTTTGAATATCTTCTTGGGAACGGAAACAACAATGGCGCTGCAAGCTTCGGACGAGGCCGGAACTTCCTTCACCACAGCCTTGAAAGGATAGTGGAAGATATGTTTCCCATCCTCAAGCAGAGCTGCTATCTCCTTCCTGGAGCTCAGACGTTCTCTTTTCTTGAATTCAAACAAAGGCATCAACTCTTGATTCAGGAGAACTGCTCCATTTCGTTCACTGAAATGTCAAAACGCTTGTAAATGGCCTCCTTGTCCGGGTAATCCTTAAGGAGAGTGTCTATCTCGGATTTTGGCAGATCATTTGTATCAAGAAGAATGAGGCCGTCAACGCAATAGTTGAAATCAGGGTCAACATTATATTCTATGATACGGCAGTTGATCTTCAGATATTTCTTGAGCAAGGTTGGCAGACGGTACTTGCCGTTGCTTGAACGTGACAGGAAACGGTCGAATTTCTCCAGTGACGAACTCTTGGTAACAAGCAGATGCTCAGGATTCACCCTCAGATAATCCGGAACAAAAGGTGTCTTGGGATCCATGCTGCTTGCAAACTGCTCGGCAGAATGCATCTTGCGCAGGTAGTAGATCATTATGCTCCTGTAGAATTTTGGATACCATGAACTTATGCTCACAGGACCTACAAGATACTTGATTTCAGGATATTTGATAACGGTCAGAAGAAGTCCCTTGAGAAGCAGCATGAGCGCCAGGGCATCCTTCTGATACTCAACTGACACAAATGAACGGCCAAGCTCTATTGCTCTTACCAGCTGTGTAATGAAATCCCTCTTGTAACGGAAAAGTGAATCGGAATACAGACCTGCAAGACCGTATTTCTGTATGATCTCACGGCCGAATCCCAGACGGTAGGCTCCTATTATGGTATGCTTCTCCTCATCCCAGAGGAAAAGATGCTTGTAGTAAGTATCGTACTTGTCGGTATCCATAGGTGTTCCCGTTCCCTCACCAACAGCCCTGAAGGCAATCTCGCGCCTTATGGCAATCTCACGCATGAGTACAGGAATATCGGAATAATCAACGAGATATCCGGAATAATTGTAAACCTTGAAAAGCTTGCAGTGCTCAATTGACTTGAGTTCCGCTTCAATCGCTTCGAAACCTGCGGATTCTGCAACCTTGGTTGTGTATGTCACGTGCTGCTGCTTGTCCGAGTTTCTGTCTATATTGCCCTCAAGGGCGTATGTTCTGTTTCTCAGGTAATTGCCCAGTGACTCCAGATTAGGGCATTCAGAAATCTCAGTGATAGGGATAGGAGTGCCGAACCTTACAGAAATGGTCTTGTTCTTCTTGTTGGAAAGTTCGTGAGGAAGCCTTATGGTGCGGAGCATAGGATGCACCTTGCCAAGGATATGGAAGAGGTTTGAGTTCTGACCATCGAAGTAGATAGGTACAACGGGAACTCCGCTCCTCTTGATGAGTTTTATGATTGAAGGCTGCCACAGAGGGTCTTTCACAATATGCTCGTCATTCTTGTTTGATGACACCTCGCCTGCAGGGAAAAGGCCCAGACAACCGCCGTCCTTCAGATGCTGCACCGCCATCTGGATACCCTTTATGCTGCTGTAAACGCTGCTGTTCGAGAAAGGGTTCACCGGCAGGAAGTTGTCAGTGAGGTTAGGTATGTATGAAAGAATGAAGTTCGTGAGAATCTTGATATCAGGCCTTATCTTGCCTATGAGACTGAGCATGATAACACCGTCAACAGCTCCGAAAGGATGGTTGGATGTTATTATGAAAGGCTTGTCCGTTGGAATGTTGGCCAGTTCGCTCTCATTGAAATCAACGGTGATGTTGAGTCTCTCAAGCAGTTTGTCCGCAAAATCAACGCCCATGTAATCACCTATAGGAGCATAGATCCTGTTGATTCTGTTCAGTCCGAGGATGGACATCAAAGCCCTTGCTGCAATATCCCCAAAAATGCCTTTTCCGTGGATAGCACTCTTGATTTGGGAATTATTGATTAATTTTGTTGCCATAATACATATTTTGGTCAAGAATGCAAATATAAACAAAATATGGAAATCAAGGATAAAATAGCCCTACTTCCTCACCAGCCGGGAGTTTACAGGTATCTGGACTCCGAAGGCAATGTCATATATGTTGGCAAGGCCAAGGACCTGTTCAAAAGGGTATCCCAATATTTTGTTGATCCACAGAGACTTAACACAAAAACACGCGTTCTTGTCTCAAAGATTGCAGATTTGCAGCATACTGTGGTGTCCTCTGAAAGCGATGCCCTTCTGCTTGAAAACAATCTCATAAAGCAATATCAGCCAAAATATAACATCCTGCTCAAGGACAGCAAGACATACCCCTGGCTCTGCGTGAAGAACGAGGCGTTCCCAAGAGTGTTCCTCACCAGGCATTTCATAAAGGACGGCTCCAAATATTTCGGTCCTTACAGCTCGGTCTCATACGCAAAGCACCTTGTTGACCTCATATATTCGCTGTACCCTCTTAGAACCTGTTCAATGAAGCTCAGCGGACCCGATATTGAAAAAGGCAAATACAAGGTATGCCTGAAATACCACATAGGCAAATGCAAGGCCCCGTGCACGGGCGGAGTGAGCAAGGAGGAATATGACGGATGGATAAACAACATCATGTCCGTCCTCAAAGGAGACAGTTCCGCTCTCGAGAAGGATTACAGGGAGAAGATGATGGAGGCCGCCGGCAGAATGGAATTCGAGCTCGCACAAAGCTACAAGGAGAAACTCCAGCTGCTCGGAACGCACTGCAACCGCTCCATCATAGTGCATCCTTCAATTAGCAACGTTGATGTATTTTCAATTGCAATCCAGGATTTCAAGGCCTTCGGAAACTATTTCAGGGTAAGCAACGGCTGCATAATCCAGGCCCTCAACCTGGAAATGAAACTGAACATAGAGGAGGAGAAGGAGGAAGTCCTTGCACGCTTCATTTCAGGCATATACAACATTCTCCTGGAAAGTTCCCCGCAGGAAGATCCATCTGAATCCGCAACTGACTTCCGCCGCATTGCCGCACAGGAAATCCTTGTTCCTTTTCCACCGGCGATGGTTCTGGAAGGCAGCCAGATACACGTTCCCGTAAAGGGAGACAAGCTGGCCCTGCTGGAACTCTGCACAAAGAATGCGAACGCTTTCAGATTCGTAAGGCTCAAGCAGGAAACCGAGGTGATTGAAGAGAAGGTAAGAAGCATCTCCCCTGCCGTTGAAAAGCTTCAGGCGGACCTTGGAATGAGCCAGCTGCCAATGCATATCGAATGTTTCGACAACTCCAACATACAGGGCACGAATCCCGTGGCGGCCTGCGTGGTGTTCAAGAACGGAGTGCCTTCAAAGAAGGACTACAGGCATTTCCTCATTAAAACGGTGACCGGAGCGAACGACTTCGCCTCAATGTATGAGGTAGTAACCAGACGCTACCGAAGACTGCTCGACGAGGACCAGCCTCTGCCACAGCTCATTGTAATTGATGGTGGAAAAGGCCAGGTTCATTTTGCAATGAATGCGTTGAACGATCTTGGTCTGGCAGGACGCATAAAACTGATTGGCATTGCCGAAAGGCTTGAGGAACTTATTATCCCGGGAGAAAGCAACAGCTTGATAATGAGCAAGAACTCCCTTTCCCTCAAACTTATAATGCAGCTCAGGGATGAAGCCCACCGTTTTGGAATAACCCATCACCGTAACAGAAGAAGCAAGAGCCAGACCTCAACGGCCCTGGACTCGATAAAGGGCATAGGCCCCGCTTCACAGCAGAAGCTGCTCAAGGCCTTCGGAAGCTTCAAGCGCATAATGGAAGCAAGCCCCGAATCCCTGGCTGCCGCCGTAGGTTCAAGGCTTGCTGGCATAATTGAGAACTTCCGCAAGGAAAATTCAGCTATTCCTCATAATACTCCTTCAGAGGAGCAAGATAACGTTCAATAGTATCAGAAATCTCCTGTGCCTTGCTTGCATTTCCATATTGCTCGAATGCATTCTGGAGATATGTCAGATATACAAAGCACTGCTGTATGCCGTCTGCTGAAATGAAATCACCGCGTGCCATCTGCGAGAACAAATCTATGCCCAGCAGTGTCTCCTCAATGAAACCGTCGGCAAGCTTCTCGGCCTTTTCATTGGCATTCATGTTCAGATACAGGCAGATTGCGTCAAGCACAGCCTTGTCGTTCACATTGCTTATTGCACAGTTGTTCAATGGAAGGGACTTTGCAGGGAAGCGCTCCACCATCTTGTCAAGCACCGCCATTGCCTTGTCGGTCTTGCCGGCGTTGTAGAGTCCTTCTGCAATGTTTGCGTGAAGGGCCCTGTAACTGATAAGCGTATTGAATGACAGTACGTGCTGGTAATCGTAATTCAGCTCTGTATTGGCGAAATTGTCGAACCTGTACTTGTTCATTACAAGGTCGTACATGGCATCCTCATCCATGAAAGCATCCTGTTCATCGGATTTATGACGGATAGGAACGAACTTGTAGGCCATACCATTGTACATGAGATAGTCCTTGATTCCCATGTTCAGGTCACCGGCTTTCTGCAGCAGATACAGAGGCCTGTCCCAATTGTAATTGGAGAGCAGGTCAAGCATCATGAGCTCGGTCTTGTCAAGATATCTCTTTCCTGGAGAAATGCTCAGCTTTATTGTATCAGGAACCTGGTCCATGTACTGCTCGGGTACAATATGATATTTTCTCACATTATCCTTGTTAACAGGCAGAAGGAATTCGTGGGCTGCAATATAGTTGTATGTATTGCCGTCCTCAAGCCTTACCGCTGCCTCAGGACTCTTGAATATGCGCATTATGTCCTTGAGCAGAACAGGCTTGTCAAATCTGTCTATTATGTAAACAATGTCATTGACTCCGTAGAAATACTGCTTCCTGTCAAGGGAGAATGGTATAGGATTACTCTCGTACTGTTTGAAACGCATCTGATTGATGTACCAGTCCGTTCCGAGCAGTGAAGTGTTCAGCACCCTGATGTCGGTTCTTGTATTCTCAACCTCCTGGCTGTACCACAACGGGAAGGTATCGTTGTCTCCGTGGGTAACAACCATTGCATTCTCATCACAGCTGTTGAGGTAGTTCCAGGCCAGATCCCTTACAAAGTAACGTCCGCTCCTGTCATGATCATCCCAGGTCTGGCTTACCATCTGCAGTGGAACAAGAAGACAGAGAACTGAAGCAAGCGCTGCTGAAACCGCACTGTTGTTGTGCTTCATGGCCCTGTCAAGAAGTTGCATGAGCCAGAGCACCGCCAGTCCTATCCATATTGTGAAAGCATAGAACGAGCCTGCATACGCATAGTCCCTCTCCCTTGGCTGGAACGGCGTCTGGTTGAGGTACAACACAATGGCTATTCCGGTAAGCACGAACAGAAGCAATGTTATGACCCAGTTCCTGGTATCATGCTTGAGCTGGAAGAAGAAGCCAAGCAGGCCCAGCAGCAGAGGAAGCATGTAGAAATGATTCTTGGCCTTGTTGTTCACAAGATAATCGGGACCAACGCTCTGATCTCCCAGACGTGCCCTGTCAAGGAAGCTTATGCCGGATTCCCAGTTGCCTTTGAGAGGATCTCCTGGAATCGTAGCCTGCAGATCGTTCTGCCTGCCGGCAAAGTTCCACATGAAATACCTCATATACATGAAGTCGAGCTGATAGTCAAGGAAATACTTGATATTCGCTCCCATTGTAGGTTTCGGATGCTTTGCATCGGCCAGTCTTGTGCCCTTGCCCTCGGTGTACATCTGATAGAAGGAAACATACTGGTCGCCTGAACCTGCATTGAACATTCTTGGGAAGAGCATCTTTGACTCCGGAGTATATACAGGTTCAACAGGTGTTGGAACTTCCAGATATTTTCCGTCATAAACGTTCCAGTATGTGCTTTCCTTTGTATCTACCCAAGGTGAAGCGAATGTCTGACCATAGAGCAGAGGAGTCTTTCCGTACTGTTCCCTGCCAATATATCTCAGAAGAGTGAAAGGATTGTCCGGATGATTCTCGTTTGTAGGAGTGTTCGCGGAAGCGCGGATTACAACAACAGCCATGGTTGAGTAGCCAATAAGCAGAACGCCAACGCAGAGTGCTATTGTGTTCCTTGCCACCTGGCCCTTCCTGTAAGTGTGGAAGACATACCAGAACACTGCTGCCAGAAGAGCGAGCAGGAAAATGGAAGCTCCCACATTGAACGGCAGACCGAGCGAGTTCACGCTGAACAGATCAACATATGCCGCCATTTTTGGAACCAACGGCATTATACCGAACAGTATGGCGGCCAGAATCACTGCTGAGATAATGAACATCTTCACGCAGTTCCAGGTGCTTACACTCTCCTTCTTCCTGAAATACCATATGAAAGCAAGAGCAGGTATTGTGAGCAGGTTGAGCAGATGCACACCTATTGAAAGTCCCATAAGGAATGCAATGAGAACAAGCCATCTGTTTGCATATTTCTGCTCGGCGCAATCCTCCCATTTGAGCATGGCCCAGAACACCACTGCCGTGAACAGTGAGGACATGGCGTAAACCTCGGCCTCAACAGCTGAGAACCAGAATGTATCAGACCAGCAATATGCCAGGGAACCCACAACAGCGGCTCCTATCACTGAGATAGCACCGGCAAGTGGAATCTGCCCATCCGATTCGAACCATCTTGAACCGCTCTGCCTCTCAAGAAGTCTTCTTCCCAGATGTGCAATGGTCAGATACAGGAAGAATATGGTGAGGGCGCTGCAAAGCGCGCTCATTGCGTTGATGAGCATGGCCGCATGCATGTTGTCTCCGAACATTGTGAAGAATCTTGCAATCAGCTGGAACACCGGGTTTCCAGGCGGATGACCCACTTCCAGTTTATATGAAGATGCAATGAACTCTCCACAATCCCAGAAACTTACGGTCGGTTCGATTGTGGAAAGATATGTGAACGATGCCACTGCAAGAACCACGCAGGCGGCAATATTGTTCAGTCTTTTGAATTTCTTTTTTTCCATAACTCACAAAGGTAATATTTTGTTTACTAATTTTGCAATCTGATACGTATATCATTATGGCAGGAAACGATTGGAAAGACAGACTTGGTGTGGTTTATTCAACCAACGCAGATTTCAAATACACTGTGGACCAGGAGGATGAAGCGGAAACTCTTCCACCGTCAAAACAGAAGCTGTATGTTTCCCTTGACAGAAGGAACAGAGGGGGCAAACAGGTGACTTTGATTGAAGGTTTCGTTGGAAAGGAGGATGATCTGGCCGCATTGGCCAAGGTTCTAAAGACAAAGTGCGGAGTGGGCGGCAGTGCCAAGGATGGAGAGATAATCGTTCAGGGAGATTTCCGTGAAAAAGTCTGCCAGATACTTTCATCTTTGGGATACACTTTCAAACGCAAAGGCTAGGATATGGAGAAATGGGATGCATACGCTCTTCTTGCTATATGCATTGTGACATTGCTGTTCACTCTGGCTCTCTTTTCCAGGATGTACACGGCCATAGGAAACATACTTTACTCAATATGGCACGGAAATTCACTGGAACGGATAGAGGATAACAGCAGCATGTCAAGATCAAGGAATCTTCTGGCCGTACTCTTCGCTCTTCTGATTTCACTGGCAGCCACAAATCTGTATGAAAGAGTTTCAGGAACGGAGCCAGAGTTACCCGATTCTCTTGCGTGCACGGCAATATTCACGGGGCTTCTGCTCCTTTATTTCTCGAAATCAATCACTTTCAGAATAATGGACTGGGTGAACTATACAAATGTCTTTTCACTCTTAAATAAAATTTATCTTTCATACGCCATCTTCTTTGTACTGCTTCTGCTACCCGGCATTGCAATCCTGTATCTGGTTGATGACATATCCTTGCAAAGCTGTGAATATTACTGCATTACAGCATTTGCCCTGGCATTCCTCATGTTCGTTCAAAAGAGTTATGCTCTTTTAAAATCCAAAGGATTTTCAATTAATTTCTGGATTTTATATCTTTGCACCCTGGAAATTCTACCTGCAACAGCTGTTATACTTGCTCTAGAATATTAACAATCAAATAATTACGTTCAAGGATAATGAATATTGTTGAGAATATACTCATTTCACAGCCTCAGCCTCTGACTTCTCCTTATACAGAAATCATTAACAAATACAATGTTAATATTGATTTCAACCAGTTCTTCAAGGTGGAGCCTGTTTCAGTACGGGAGTTCAGGGCGCAGAAGACGAATATTCTTGACTTCACTGCCATAGTTTTCACCGCAAAAAGTACAATAGACTCCTTCTTTGATCTTTGCGAACAGATGAGGATAGAGGTTCCCGAAACTATGAAATACTTCTGCTCTACGGAAGCCATTGCCCTTTATCTTCAGAAACACATTGTTTACAGAAAAAGGAAAATCTTCTTCGGAGACGGTACAATACAGTCAATTGTAACGGCAATAGGCACAAAACACAAGGACGAGAATTTCCTTCTGGCGCTTGCCGATTCTTCAAAGACAAGCCTGCACAGGCTTTTCCTCAAATCAAAGCTCAAACACAGCACGGCGGTATTCCTGAAAACCATATATTCAGACCTCAGCCAGATAGATCTGCACAAATATGAACTTCTCGTATTCTACAGTCCGGCTGACATTAAATCACTCTTTGAGAGTTATCCTGAATTCGAGCAGAAAGACATAAAGATAATTACATTCGGTCCGAATACCGCAAAGGAGGCAAAGGCTGCAAAACTTGCAACATATATAAACGCCCCTACCCCTGAATGTCCTTCCGTTTCCAAGGCTCTTGAAATGTACCTGGAGAACAAGAGGAATTCAAACAGATAGGCTCACACTTGAACCATTATATGAAATTACGCAGATTCTTCATTGCACTTGGCCTTGCTGCCATGATGTGCATGCCGTCATACGCTCAGACACAAAATCAGGACTGGGCTGGTACAGGCCGCTTTGCAGATGCCACACAAGTATTGAAAAACCGCAACTTCCCTAAGATTGTACTTATAGGTGATTCAATAAGTGATTTCTGGATTCGCAAGAGTTCCGGCTTCTTCTATGACAACGGAATAATATGCCGTGGAATCAGCGGACAGACTACCAGCCAGATGCTTCTGCGATTCAGGAGGGAGGTCATTGAATCAGGAGCCTCAACGGTTGTGATTCTTGCCGGAACCAATGACATTGCTGGCAATACAGGCCCCATTTCTCTTGAAGACATTGCTGGCAATATTAAATCAATGTGCGAACTTGCCCTGCAGGCAGGAATAAGACCTGTGATATGCTCGGTGCTTCCGGTTCATCAGTATTACTGGAGCAAGGACAAACATCCTGACACTGATATTCCAAAGCTGAACAGGATGCTCAAGGAATACGTTGCTAAAACAGGAATATCCTACGTTGATTTCTATTCCGCAATGGTTGACAGTGACAAGGCCAATGAAAACGGCCTGCCTGAGAAATATTCCGCAGACGGCGTTCATCCCAAGGTACAGGGCTATGCTGTAATGGAAAACATACTGCTCAAGGAACTCAAGGAGGAAACGGAAATCTATCGCAGTGGAAGATCAGGACTCAAGCTCATGAGTTTCAATGTAAGGAACGGCAAGGGCATGGATCTAGTTACCGATATGAAGCGCCCTGCCGCCATTATTTCAGATCTTGCCCCGGATGTTGTTGCAATTCAGGAGGTTGACAGTGTCACCAACAGGGCTTCCGGGAAATATATGCTTGGGGAACTTGCCAGCATAACCGGAATGATTCCTCTGTTCTCAGCAGCAATAGAATATGACGGTGGAAAATACGGCATTGGAATGCTCTGCCGCCAGAAACCAATGTCAATTCAGAGAATCGCGCTTCCGGGACGTGAAGAGCAAAGGACTCTGCTGATAGCCGAATTCAAGGACTATTTCTTCTGCAGCACACACCTCTCGCTTACAGAGGAGGACCGTCTGGCATCCGTTGACATAATCAGCTCCGCATTCCACAAGCTGGAAAAGAAAGGCAAGCCGATATTCATTGCCGGAGACTGGAACGACGAACCGGACTCCAGGTTCATTTCAATGATGCGCAAGCATTTCACATTCATTTCCGATATTGCCAAATATACGTTCCCGTCCGACAAACCGGACCGGACCATAGATTACATTGCTTTCTGGAAACGTAACGGAACAGGCGAACTCAGACCGGCAGCCAACGGAGTGCTCAACTCAACACTCTCATCCGACCACAGACCTATTTACTGCGAGCTGAAGTAATTACGGCTATTATTGCCTCAATGCTTGTATCCTTGAGCAGTACCGTCTTGTCCTTGTCCAGAAGATATAGGCTCGGAATGGCACGTATGCCCCATCGGTTGTCGTCCTTTATGCTACCAGCAGGATCGGCCGCATATATCCACTCGTTCGGAAAGTCCTTGAAATCATCCTCCCACTGCTGCAGATCCTCATCGGGATAAACGGAAAGGACTATAAGCTCCTTGTTTGCAATCATCTGCCTGATGACCATCTCCTGTGAAAGCTGCTGCTTGATCTCCTTGCAGCTGGTGCAACCCGGATTGTTGAAATACACTATGAGATATTCCGCCTTGGTCTGGTAGAGCGATGACAGTTTCTTTCCATTACCATCGCCAGTGAGATAAATATATTCGAAATCCCTGGCCCTGGTGCCTTTCCTGTTGATTTTCACTATCTCGTAATTGGCCCTGTAAGCCAGCTTGTCATCGCTGGAAAGCAGCTTTGAAGCCAGAATCCCCTCAAGCACAGGAATGTACAGCTCCTCATTGAGCATAGGCGAATTCGGATCATACAGCACATCCTCGGCCGCCTTCATCACTCCAAGCAGAGCCTTCCTGCTGCCCTTCTCCTCCAATTGCCCGAACAGTTTCCCAAGCCCCTTGCAAGCCTTTTCATATTCCACCTGCGATAGTACATTCACATATCCGGCGAATGCTTCGGTCAACTGCCTTGATTGTTGCGCTAATGCCTGACCTGCCAAAGCGCCAGCCTCCGTATTGCCGGCCGCATTGCTCCCGCTATCAATAGTTTTGAGCCAATTGTCCCAATAATGTTCGCTCAACCATTCAAGCGCGGCCTGTCTGTCGGCGCGGAGATACATTGGTGGCTCCGCCGCAGGGAAAGGCTGAGCAGATGCACTGCTGTCAGAGACTTTGGCAAAGGCAGCATCTTCTATGTCCGTGGAATCTGCACCTTGAGTCTTTTTCGCATTGTCATTATTGTAAACATTGTTCCCAACACCATAGAGAACAATGATAACGGCACACAGCAGACCGAATATAAGTTTCACGACCTTCATACGGCCCTGCCTCTTCACCTTTTCCAGTTCTTCATTTTTCTTTTCCATACAAAAACTTTTCTTATCACAAAAATACCTATTTTTCTTTGATAAATTTTGATAATTGAAAAAAAGGCCATACATTTGCAATCGCTTTTGAAAGGAAGCAAGTTTGAGTTTCACTCAGTAATCGGGATGTGGCGCAGTTGGCTAGCGCATCTGGTTTGGGACCAGAGGGTCCTCCGTTCGAGTCGGAGTATCCCGACACCAACCCGCAAGGTCAATCCAAGCGGGTTTTTTGGTGAGGTGGGTGAGTGGCTGAAACCACCAGTTTGCTAAACTGACGAACGGGTTACCGTTCCGGGGGTTCGAATCCCCCCCTCACCGCAAAACCAGTGCACGCACTGGTTTTGTTGTTTTATTGGGGCTGCGCCCCAAACCCCCTGCACCGCTCCCGGGCTATACCGAACTTGCTGCTCTTGGCAACTCTCCGCATTCTTTCTGCAACTCCTCGCATTCCAGCAAGTTCGCGCCCTCCGCTAGGCCGCTGATGCGGCCTTGGCAACCAAACGGCCGAGAAAACGGCAATATTTCGGACGCTTGGACGATTTCCGCCGAAAAAAAGCCATTTTTTCGGCCAAATCACGAAAAATCAGCACTTTGGCCGAAAAATCGCCGATATTTCGGCCATTTGACTGAAACCGTCCGGAAAAGTGCCGTTTTTTCGGCCGCATCAAGCAAGACGCCTGTCATACCATATTCACACCCGCTCAAATTTCCAAGTATTTCTTTATTACTCTCCGGTAACGATGAGGCTTGCGAAAAAATGAGACAACTATTCCTGGCAATCATGCCCTGCTGTATTAGGAATATTGAACAACGAGCCTTACATTTGTAAAAAATGCCGCTACTTGATTTCAAGCATAGCAAGCAGGCCATCAGAGCCGGGTATCTGACACCCTTTGAAGTAAGCGCATTTATAAAAATCAATGTTTTACCAGAGCCTCTAAAAGGACTCTTAATCAATTTGCGTTATGGAAAAGGATAATTATTTCGTAAGAGAACAGGAATGTACCGACATTTTCAACAAGCTAGGACCAGTATACAACGCCTGCACAGATGAAAATCACCCTGTTATTTTCAGGACAAAGGATGATTTCAAGGCTGGCATGTCCATTATGGCAATATGCGTCAGAATGTTCGAACAGATAAAGGTATTCGCTTTCCAATTGATGAGCAATCATATTCATCTGGTGATTTCCGGAAACGAACAGGATATAATGGATTTCTTCAATTATTTCAAAGACCGTCTTGACCATTACTTGAACAAGCGAGTGGATTTGAGCGGATTCTGCCTGAAACTATTTGCCATCGAGGATCTTACATACTTCAGGAACGCAATTGTATATGTTAACAGAAACGGATTTGTTGTCTATAACAATGTAACACCCTTCTCTTATCCATGGGGAACAAGCGCATATTTCTTCCAGCCTCTTTTCTGCAGATATGTACGGATGTGCGGTAAAGCAATCGGCAATGTTAAAATACGGCAATTGATGCACACAAAAAACGCAGACTCACACAAGGACATACAGCTTGCCGATGGTTATGTGCATCCACTTGAGTTCTGCCTCATTGAATTGGCGGAACAGACATTCCACGATGCAAAACAATACTTCTATTTAATCTCCAGGAAAATA
Organism: Candidatus Egerieousia equi; assembly: GCA_018065035.1. GTDB lineage: Bacteria > Bacteroidota > Bacteroidia > Bacteroidales > UBA932 > Egerieousia > Egerieousia equi. The sequence continues at coordinate 16,455 of JAGHUC010000050.1, forward strand.
GAAACTTATGCAAGCATAGCCAAATCCATAGGTGAATATGTTTTTTACAGCGATAGTGATTTATTCCTTGCCGCATCAAAAATAGCAAAAGACACTTTTGGCGCTGCAGAACTCAACGCCTTGACCGCACAGCAGAAAATTGAACTTGCCAAGCGCCTTCATTTTGACTATAACGCTAGTGAGAAGCAACTTCAAAGACTCCTGAAAATAGACAAGAACATCCTGAAATCCATATTCTAGCAAGACTATCAGCTAACTGGGATTTGACTTTTTCTTGGGATTTGACGGGAACCAGCCTTTGGCAACCCGCTGTTCTTGCTGGAACAGTTCCAGTATTGACCAGAAACAACTGAAACCTACAACGCCCAATATTGCTGAAAGGACTCCTTTTGACAAAAGTGATGCAATGCAGAATCCAAGTCCGGCAACAGCGAACAGCCACCAGCATCCTTTGCCACAATAATATTCAGCTTTAATTACGATAGGATGGAATAATCCTATTATCAAGAATGCAGATGCACCAAGTATGATTCCTGACCAATCCAAAAATTGCAAATAAAAATTATCTGCAGATTAGAAAGTTGGAACTTCAAAAACCGCAGGGTCTATTTCTGCATTTTCCTGAATCTCGGTCACTGTCATGGTAATGGTCATTCCGCTTGCTTCTGTAACGTTCTTTAAAGCAATGCCTTTCCATACCCATGCCGTGCTTTTAACTGTCTGACCCATTGCACTGACCTCATAAGTATATTTCTGGCAGTCCCTTTCACCAACCTTCTCGAACCCGATCATGCCAATCTTGTACTGTTTCATGACATCTTCGGTAAGGTTGAGGAAGTTGATTTCCGCCTGCTGAGGAACGGTCTGTACATTTTTCATTGTATAATTGACTACATAAGTCTTGCCTTCCTTGTTAATTGTACAGATTTCCATACCATTGGTGTTCATCTTTGAAGCCTCCAGCGCACCGTAATTGTCAAAATATGCAGTAGCCTCTATCTTCTGACCCATGACTTCGGTAACCGTTTTAACGATACCTGACTTGATCTCATACTTCTTTCCATCCTGTGCAAATGCCGATACGGCAATTGCAAGAACGCATACAATGCTCAAAAACTTTTTCATAGCAGTAAATATTAATAAATAAAACGAATTGTCATCAATATGATTCCAAAGTTATAACTTCATTTTCTGGAATCAAAATCGGAAATTCATTACTTTTGCAGAGATGAATCCTATCCGAATGATACTGATTTTTGGGGCGATGCTGTCACTCACAGCAGCTGCGCTTCCACATATCGTGTGGCTGCTCGGGAATCTGGTTGCAAAAATGGCCGGCAGGCATCTGAGGTACGCCCCTTTCGGATATGCAGCCCTGATACTGATAGCAGCAGTGATACTGTCACTGACATACGGCTACTTCCTCGGAAGGTGGAAGCTGAAAATCAAGGATATAGAGTACGTGAACAGCGAATTGCCGCCTGC
>JAGHUC010000127.1 GCA_018065035.1 Candidatus Egerieousia equi
CCACTACCAGTTTTTCTTCAATAGGATGTGTTTTTTTACCCATAAACCCTAAAAAGTTATGTCTAACTTCTGGGGTTCATATCAAACATAAGGGGTTTGAGTTCAGATTGAAGAAAAGCATAGTTGATTATCAATGAGTTACAAAATACAGTGATCTCAAACCCTCACAGTTTGAGGGGTTTGAGACCACTTGTACCTAAAGATACGGCTAACTTGACATGGTTTTGGGTAAAAACGTGACCAAAATGGTGACGAAAAGGCAAAACGGACGCATTCTGAGTGAAAATGTGACCAAACGGATGCGAAAATAGGCAAATAGCCACATTTCAAGCAAAAACGTGACCGAAATTAGCGGCAGTCACTGGAATATGAAAAAGCTTTGCCCAGGAAAGGCAAAGTTTTTCAGATGAAGTGACTGCCGCAGCCAGCTTGCAAAAAATGCGTATATACAACTCCCTGAATAGAACTAATTGTTTATCTTTGAGAGAAAAATTGATTTACCATCGCTGTGAAAGAAAGAATAATATGTTTCCTGCTTGCTTCCGCAATCATTGCAAGCTGCTCAAAGGGTGGTCTTGACCCTGACAGACCCGGGCCTGAAAAAAAGCCCGAAACGCCTGCCGACGAACAACTGGTTTATCCTGCTCCGCAGAACAGGCAGTTCAGGAAGATAGCCTATTTCCCCAGCTACAGGAATGTTGGAGCCTCCTACGTACCTGATTTCATTTATGAGAGCATAGACATATGCTATTACGCATTCGCCACTGTCAACAGCGATTACAGTGCGAGCGTGGAAGCTCCAGCAACATTGCAGGCACTGGTTTCAAGAGCCCACGGCATGGGTAAAAAGGTTATAATCAGTTTTGCAGGTAACAGCTCCATATATGGGAATATGGTTGCAAGCAGGGCGGGCAGGCTCAAGTTCATAAATTCCATCATGGAGATTGTGAACAGATACTCGCTGGATGGAGTGGATAATGATTGGGAATATCCAAGCACAAAGAATGGAAGTGCGGCCGGCAATGTGCAATTGATGAGGGAATTCAGCAACATATTGCATGCTCCGGACTGCGGCAAGCTGCTCACCATGGCAATAACTCCGGGCAAATATGCGGGTTCCTACCGTGATGCCATTGTGGATGAACTTTTCGATTGCGTTGACTGGTTCAACGTAATGACATACGATGACTATTCAACGGATACTCCCGGCATCAATCATGCCACCATGGAACTGGTTCAAACGGCCTTCAACTACTATGTTACTTCCCGCAAACTGCCCGGCAGCAAGTTTCTTGTTGGTATTCCCTGCTATGGCAGAGGTTCCGGAATAACCCAGAGCGGCACTGTCCTGAGCTATGCGGCAATTTTGGAACAGGGAGGAAATCCTGATGAGGACTCTGCGCTCGTGGAAGTCAGCGGCTCCAGCTATAAAGGCAAATACACCATTTATTACAATGGCCGTAATACCGTACGCAAAAAGGTAAGGTTCGCCAAGGAAAACAATCTGGGCGGATACTTCTTCTGGGAACAGGGCGAGGACAGCTACGACGGGCGTTCGCTCATCAAGTGCGCTTTCCAGACATCTCAGGAATAGATAAAACAAGCCCCGGATGGCAATCATCCGGAGCCTGAAATATCAAGTTATCTTACAAAGAGCAACTATTTCTGTGTAATTACAGGTTGACGTACCATCCAGAGAGTGGTCTTCTTGTTTGCAGTAGCAAGAGCCTCCGTTGGAGGTGTGGTGAATGTGTAAACATAGAATCCTTGTGACACCCTTTGGACATTGAACAGAGGAGCCGAATTATGCAATGTTATAACATACTTGCCATCCTGATTCATTTCAAAATTGAAATAAATATCGTAATTGGTACTTGTTGAAACACTGTAATAATTGGAAGCTCCATCCAAGGTTGAATAATATACGCAGGCATAAATCCATTCAGTCGTGCTGTACTGTCCAAGATATGAACCATTGGTAATAATCAACTGGTTGTTTACATCGTCAAATCTCAAAGGAATAGGGCTGGCGTTCGGAATGCCTTCCATAGTATATGCCTTGCTGTCGGTAGCAGATCTGGTAATGGTTACGTCATAGGTTCTGGACGCACTCTGAGCTGCATTTGTATAGAAGAACATTGAATATTCTCCGGAGAAATCCCTGTCAAACTTCTGGTTAATAGTATATGTAGTAACTATATCGCCCAGCTTGATATAGACATGACCCTGACGGGCGTCACCGGAATTATTGAAAGGAACGCTCACCTGATAACCGCCAAGAATTTCGGAAACGGTAATCCATTCCTCATCTTTTTCGACCGTTACAGGGAAAGAGCTTTCTCCACTTATCACCTGTGTTCCACCGTTCATTTCAAATACAAGTTCTTCATCGGAGAAAGTGTACTGGATTCCCTGCTGCTGAACGCAAACTATTACCGAATCCTTGTCTCCGCGGAAAATAACCGGAGCCGTACGGCCTTCCAGTCCTATGTTATCTTCAACATTAACAGTACAAGTAACATTTCCTGAATAACCGGCATTTGGAGGCAACACATTACACCAGGTTGATTTGCACTCTATTTCCATTGTTGATACATCCTGAAGTTCCAGGACAACCTCTCCGCTGGCCGCATTCGGTCCGAAAAGCACATCTGATGAGATGACCTTTATCTTTGATTCCTTTGCATAAGGATTTGTACCTTCATCCTTGCCGCAGGAAACCAAAGTAACGGCTCCTATAATGGCAATCGCCATAAAATATAATAGCTTTTTCATAATTAGTCAACTTTTTCAAGAGTGGTTATGTAAGTTATCTGGTATGTCTGTCCGAAAGGATAGTATGCCGACGCATTGAGAGCACCGATTCTTGTTGAAGACGAAAGTGAAGGACCGCTGAAACGGTAGAAATAGTATGAAGTTACAGTATATGTACCCCAGACACCATTGTCCACAAGTTCATATACAGGATGCTCCACATCACCATTCCATTTTGTTACAAGGCCTATGGTACCTCCATAGTTGATGTAGCCCTTGGCTGCATCCCAGGAAACCATACCGATATATTCATTGCCGTTCTTTACATATTCACCGCCCTTGGTCAATGTCTGTGTAAGGAGCGAGAGTGTACCTTTGCCCTTGCTGTATGTAAGAACGAGGTCGTAATTTTCGTTGACTCCCTGCATATAGTAGGTTGTGCCATCTCCGGCCGGTACGAGTTGAACTTCAAATGTTCCCTTTGAATAAGTGAACTTGTAAGTTCCTTCGTATGCCTTGTAAGGGCGATAGCCTTCAGGCCATTCAGCTGTAAGAACAGTTCCTGCGGCAGGACCGTCAGCAATAATCAAACCTTCCCCTCCGTCCTCCGGGAAATAGAGCTCGGAGAAAACTGCTCCAGCCTCTACAGGTTCATACAAACGAAGTCCTCTGTCTGTAAGGCAATATGCTACACTGGTACTTCCCTGCGCCGCACCATCGCCAACAGTAAAGCTCATCTGGCGGTAGTCCGTGTCTATGGAAGCCTTTACAGGGGTTCCGGCTACAACACCGCTCACGCCTGTCATGATAAAGTCATCTTCTACAGCACTGACCTTCTTCAGATAATCCTCAGCCGGTTCGGTAAGAGGCCTCATATAAAGGATATTACCGGAACGAGGTCCACGTAGTGTAACAAGATCCGGCTCGGCACTTATCACAACAAATTCATAATCTCCTCCGAAGGCCTCATAGCTTGATGAAGATGGTGTGGAGAAGTAGTGCAGGAAATTGTTGTAGGTATCGAAAATAAGCACAGGGCCGTTGTCATTAGTCATCTTGTAATAAGTGGTTTCAACTCCCGAGCCTAATTCGCTCCTTACCTCAACATCAAGTTTGTTGAATTTTAACGTAAAGGCATAACCGCCATAACCCTGGGTTGATTCCGGATAGATTTCAAAAAGCCATCCGTTCTCAGCTCCCATAAGTATCTTCTGTGCCTTATCCATAGCATCGGTCAATCGTGCGGATGATGACTCGTCAAACAAATCCTTCTGGTCATACAGACAGGATTGAAGAGGCATCATCAGGATAAGGGCTGCCAGAACCATTAATATTTTATATCTTTTCATAATGCAATCTTATTTAACTGTGATGTCTGTCAGGTTTATTTTACCATTAGCAACATCGCTCTGCCTGCGCTGAATAGTCTGACGAAGCTGATAAAGGTCAATACCCCAATAGGTAATCATATAGTTTGTAACAATGTCGAGTTTGGCTGTAATGAGAGCAGCGGCATCAGCACCGGCTTCTTCCATCCAGGCGTCCCATTGCGATTTAGGGTAGCAAACAAATATTGAAAGCATTTCGGCAAAATCCTCAGTGTAGGAATGCTGGGCATATGCCGAAATGAATCCTCTCTGAAGATATCCCTTATCATATTCATCCGTACTCCAGGCATCCGCAACGTATCCTGTACCGGTAATGAACTGGAAATCCGTTGGGATATCCTTGGTCTGATTGAGGATATGGGTGAACTCGTGGTGTACAGTTTTGAAATAATAATGGTTGAGTTCGGAAGCGCTGTGAAGATGATCTGTAATGAAGTTGACACCTGCAAGAAGAATCTTGCGGCCTCCTTCGGCTGTTCCGAGAATATATGTACCATTATTCTTGTACTCCCAATCACCTATGCAGAAGATGAGCTTAGGGAAATTGGCACGTGTGAAATTGATTCCTCCAACCTCATCGTATGCTTCGAGGCACAGGTATTTCACAAGGTGAGCCAGAATAATTGAATTTTCGTATGTTGCAGGAACTGTATAATAGTTCAAGTCCGATTCAATTTCCTCAAAACGATATTTGAACTGAAGATTGTACGGCAGCACGAAATTCTGGTTCAACCAATAGTCGAACGGAGTATAATCAATCTTGTCAACAGTAATTACACTTTTGTCGTCCAGACTGTCTTTATTGCAGGCGGTGAGTCCCAATGTGGCAACTGCTACCAATATCAATAAATATTTATTCATATCTTTTCTATATTAACGAGGGTTAGGAATAACACCGGATGAAATAACTTTTGGAGAAAGCTGCATTGCGCGGCGTGGATCATCCTTCAAAAGTCTGTCGGTTACCACATTCGGGATACCGGAAGCTGTCATTGTACGTCGGATAATCTCAATTCCATATCGTTTTATGTCGAACCAACGCAAGCCACATGGCATACACTCAATACGACGCATTCCAAGTACGCACTGAAGCATGCATTCCTTTGTTTCACCTTCGGCGCCGATTTCAAACGCAGGATTAAGGTGTTTCTTTATAGTAGATTCCTTGCCCTCAGGATCTGAATAAGAATAATCCACCTTGTTATAGAATTCAGTTATGGATTCAGGTGTAAGGATATGCTGCACTTTTACCTGATTCTTTACCCAAAGGTTCATATCCTCCACAGCCTTGTCATATTCACCCATAAGGATATAAGCCTCAGCACGGTTGAGCAGACATTCATCTGCAGTAAAGGCAGGATATACGGTACGATTATATCCGTTTCCTGCAACGGGGTCGGTATATTCAAACATATAAGGCAATCTCCAATAAATGTTATACTCTCTGTTTGTACCGGAATATGACTTTATAGGAAGATAGAAATCGTTGTTTGCGCCCCAGACATTGTCGGCTTTTGCTGTTTCATTTGCGGCAAGATAGTTGCCGTGAGCATACTTCTTATTGGTTGTATAAGGACCGAAAGAGGTTCCCATAACAGAATAAGCGGTAAGCAGAAGCAGATTGCAATTGAGGTTGGCGTTTACATATTCATTTGAGTATGCCGTGAAGTTCGATGTCATCGTAGCCACCTGTGCATAATTGCGAAGCATATTCTGAGGGGCTGAACCAAGACACAGATTGGCATACTTCACACACTCGTTCCATTTCTCATAATACAAGTAGAAGCGTGCTGCAAATGCGTATGCTGCCTTAGGATTGAAATGGTACTTGGGAACCGTGTAATAAGAGTCACCAACAAGAGGGAGAGCCTCCTGGAGATCACGGTCTATCTTTTCGTAAACCTCGGCAACGGTACCTCTGGAATATTCAGGATGGAGTTCCGTTTCAGGAGCTTCCATATAGGTGATACCCAGGTCTTTTCCGCTGGTTGCAGGGTTGTAGTTCATACAGAAGACGTTAACCAGAATAAAGTGTCCGTATGCACGGCAAAGGAGAGCCTCCGCTTTAGCTTCCTTAAGTGTGGAAGTGGTTGCTCCTCCCAGCTCCTCTATTGCCTGAAGTGCATGGTTTGCAGCAGCTATTGCGCTGTAGCAGGACCCCCATACCCTTTCAGGTGATTCATTGTTCGATTCGTTTACATCCTGCCATTCATATACCTGGGTGAAGAACCTGCTGCTTACGTATGTGTTGTCATATTCATCAACATTATCTGAAGAGAACTCGCAGATGAGCATATAGTCGTTCTCAGGATATGCGGAAGTAAGCAATTGCTGAATCTTATATTCACTATCGATAGTGGCGCGGTTGTCCGGCATCTTGTCAAGATATTTGTCACAAGAGACAAATGTCAGCATCATCAATGCTATTGCGCAAAATGATAAAATATTTGATCTTTTCATATTGTCTCAGTATTAAATGCCCAACTTAAGTGTGAATGTGAATTGTTTTGGAACAGGAACCGCAACACCACCGGTGTTGAAGAACTCAGGATCCTGGCCGTTGAGTTTCTTGTCTGCATAAAGCAGGAAGAGGTTGGTTACCTGAAGTTTCAGGCCTATTGAACTCAAACCGAGTTTCTGGACTATGTTCTTGCTGAAATCGTAGCCGAGAGATATTTCCTTAAGGCGTATGAAATCACCTTTGGCAATACGTTCGGTTGAATAGTTGTACGCATTGTAAGCGTATGAAAGGTGGTTGTCATTCTTGTTCTGCCTCTTGCTGGCAATAACAGGAATTGTTGTATATGCCTCATCACCAGGAACGGTCCAACGGTTGTTGAACTCCTTAGGTGTAGATACAAGGTCATTATATGACCTCCTGAAAACAGGGTCAAGACGTACTACGTTACCGAAGGAGTAGGTGATGAATACATTGAGGGTGAATCCCTTGTATTTGAAAATATTTCCAAGAGATCCCACATCTGTAGGGTCGGTGCTTCCTGAATACTTGAGGAACTTGAGTTTATCAGGATCTGTTGTCTGGAAATAAATACCTGTTGTGCTTATGTTTCCATCCTGATCCAGGAAAGTAGGAAGACCTTCCTCATTCAAGCCCATGAATGGGATTGAGAACAAAGAGCGTACAGGATATCCTTCCTGAGCGAAACCGTATCCGCTTACCAGGTCGATTATCCTCTTGGATGTCTTGAGGTCTGTAATCTCATTGTGTGTATGAGAATAAATGAAGTTGGTCATCCAAGTGAAGTTCTTTGTCTTGATGTTGGTTGTTGAAAGGCTTATCTCAATACCATCGGATTTCATTGACGCAATATTTCCATACTTGGAAACCTCGCCGCCTTCTCCACCTGTATTTGTAAGGCCGATAAGGTCGAAGTTGTTACGCTTGTACCAATCCACTTCAAGATTTATGAGGTTATGGAGGAAGCCCATGCTGAGCCCGATGTTCAACTCATGCTTCTTTTCGTATGTAAGGTCTGAGTTTGCAAGCGATGAAATGTAAAGTTGTGTTTCCTTAACGCTTGTGAATGGCCTCCAAGGACTCTCTGAACCGATAACGGCATAGGAGTTGGTAACCGCTGGACGATCGGCGGTAAGTGAATATGATGCCTTGAGGGCCAGATGTGAAAGTACAGGCTCAAGACTCTTGAACCAGCTTTCCTCGTGAACGTTCCAAGCGCCGGAAATGTTCCAGGTAGGAAGCCATCTTGCGGAACGGCTCATACCCAATCTGTTGGTACCTTCGTAACGGATTGTTCCGTTCAATGTATAACGTCCCTTGTATGAATAGGTTACATTAGCGAAGAAAGCAGCACTACGCTCAAAGCGGTTGGAAAGTTCATAGTAATTTGAATTCTCCTCTGAACCTTTCTTGAACACCCTGTAGTCGTAAGCTGGAATTTCTCCCATGCCATACTGCATTCCCCAACCGCGGAACCAGGTTGAATGGCGGTCAACGCTGTTGGTTTCCATACCTGCATACAGGTTAAGGATGTGCTTTTCTGCAAAAACATCGTTGTAGCTTGCGGTGGCACGGAAGTCCCAACCCATCATGTTGTTGTCCGTCCTTTCATATATACCGCCTGATGGAAGTACTGAGATAGGAAGCGCATAAATATCATCCGGGTCTGTATAAAGGAACGGGTTGTTGTTCCTGATAGTTGAAGTAGGCATAGTCCTGTAAGCTACCGCCTGATTGGACTGGTCAAGGATAAAGTGTTCCTGTGAAGTAGCTGAAGATTTCACTGCAGCCAGAACGGACAATTCAACCTTGGTTATAGGTTTGTACTTCAATTCTCCATGAATACGGAAATCACGTACTTTCAGCTCCATATAGTTGTTCTCAAGTTCTGAGAAAATGTTGAACGGAGCGTAGTTCCTTGTATAGAACTCATCCGGGTCCAAAGCACGTGATGTATTCAACGCATATGAATATGGGTTGATATCAAAGTCACGCTTGACCTCACCGGATACAGCATCAATATTTGATGAAAGTGTTCCAGGAGCCTTCTGGTTACGGAACGATGAGTTAGCAACAAGATTGATGGTAAGATTGTTGAATATCTTGTATGATCCGTTGATGTTGGCAGTATAACGCTCAACCGAACTCTGCTTTGTCCAGCCTGGATCGTTCATGGCAGAGAGAGATGCGTACAACTGCGCCTTATCAGTACCAGTGGAAATTGATACGGAATGGTTGTGCATCATTGCCGATGAGAACAAACGGTTGAACCAATCGGTATTACGATACTCGGCTGCCCTCAGATATGCAGCTTTGGCCTCTGCAGTATTGGCCAGGGCAAACTGGCCTGTCTTTGGATCGTATGTGCTGATCATCTGGTACATCTTACCATAAATACCGCTGTCTGAAGCATTGGCTGTTTCAGCGTAATTGAGGTAACCTTTCTGCTGCAATTCCTGATATACAGCCATCTGGTCCTGTGAGTTCATGATGTTGAACGTGCTGTAAGTCGGTTTCAACCTGGTTGTGAACTCACCTGTGTAGCTGATTCTGCTCTGGCCTGCGGAACCTCTCTTGGTGGTTATTACAATAACACCGGCCATTGCACGGGCACCGTAGATGGAGGTAGCGCTACCATCCTTAAGAATCTGGAAACTCTCAATATCGTCGGAGTTCAAACCTGCGATAGCCGAAGAAAGAAGGGTTGCGGCATCACCTGAAGAAAGTTCATCGGCGCTGACATCAACAACATCTTCCATAATCACACCATCAACAACCCACAGAGGCTTTGAACTACCATAGATTGATGTGGCACCACGTACACGGATTTTCGGAGCAGTACCGAAAGTACCGGAAACGTTCTGTACAGATACACCTGCAGCACGACCTTCGAGGGAGCGTGAGATATCAGGCAAACCGCTGATTTTAGCGTCTTCAGCAGACACTTTTGTGGTTGAACCGGTAAACAATCGCTTATCGGTTTTCAACATACCTGTTACAACAACCTCATCGAGCACTTCCAGATCTGCCTGGAGATATACTGTCAGATTCGGTTTGATGTCAACAGTTACTTTTTTCATTCCAATGGACTCAACTTCGAGTTGAGTGGCTGATGCTGGAACTCCTGAGAGGGTAAATATGCCGTCGATGTCTGTTAGCGTCACCATCTTAGTACCTTTCACAAGTACAGATGCACCGATAATCGGCTGATTGTCATCCGAAGCCAATACGACACCCTTAACGACTTTACCTCCGCTCTGGGCAAAAGCCAACGTGGACAGCAGAAGTGCTGCCAACGGGAGCAAAAGTCTTAGTTTGTTCATAAACGAATAGGTTAAAAAAATAAGTTAGTTTTGTAAAATTACTAAAAATTTCACAAAAAAAATGAACGGAGCCTTCTGAATTGAAAGAAAGCCCCGTTGAATATTGCCTGAAAATCCTGCCTACTGGGTGATATAGCTGCAGAAGAGGAACTTGAAAGCTCCTATGCCGGCGGCCTGGGTGTCGATTGTCTCGCCGGATTCATCAAGTACCAATATTGAAGAGTTCGTGGTGAAGTCGTTGCTCTCGGCAACAATAAAGTGACCTGTGAACGGACTTACGGCAAAACCGCTGATATGATGTCCTGAATAGATCACGGTGTAGTCGCCGGTTCTCTGGCTCACATCATATACCTTGGAGCTCTTGACAGTATAGTCTGAATTATACTCGGTTGAGATGGTATAAAGTTCATTGTCGTTGCTCACATACAATATTCCGTCATAGTCCACAGGACCATTGAACCTGTTCAGACATCTGAATGTTCCAGGCTCAACAAGGACGATTCCCTGATAAGGATATGATATTGCAAGCCTGTTGTTCTGAGGCAGATATATTATCTGCTTGGGAGCGCCTGTGTAAACTTCATCCTTGTATGTGTCAATGATTTTCATGCCATACAGATCAACCATTGTAACTCCTCCGTCGTGGGTCACATATGCTTTCTGTTCATTGTCAACGGCAACGCCCTGTACGTTGTTGCCAATGTGAACATTGGAGATGAATTCAGTTGTCTGGACATCATAGACCGAGAGTGAACCGTTGGTATAGGTATAATTGTAGTATTCATCCACTGTGTAATCCTTGCCGGCATTGGCCACGCAAAGGCTCTGCATGCTGGCGGCCATTGAACGGGGATTGTCAATCCCATTGGTTATGCCCTGTGACAATGCTCCAAGACCGATCATTGCAACCGGAACGAGCTTGTCCGGATTTGCGCAAAGCAGATATCCGAGGCCGGTCTTGATTGCTGTTACGTCCATTATGGTTGAAGCCAGCTCATAACCGTTCACCTGACTGAACACCCTGTTTATGGTTGTATGGGCGTCTTCCTCATAAACTGAAATCTCACCGTTCTGCTCGGTATAGTTTCCCTGATTGAAAATGTATGTGTATTCAACTGTCCTGAATGGATCATCGTTGCCGTTATCCGATGAACATGCTGAAAAAGCAACAGCCATCACCGCAAGTACAATAAAAAATCTCTTCATAAAAATCGTTCTTATATCCTTGCAAAAATAATCAAAAAGCAATAGAGTGCCAAAATATAAAACATCCGGACCTCAATGGAATGAAGTCCGGATGTTCTATAACTGAATTGACTTGAAAGAAGTCGTGCGGAATTAATCGTTCAGGGAAGCTCTGAAGAATGAGAGTACCTTTGCATCCTTGTCGGCTGCTGCGATGGTCTCCTTTACAGAAGCCTTGCCATCACCCATCTGATACTCCTGCTCCTCAAGAGTGTTCTCCTTGAAGAACTTCTGGATACGACCCTTTACAATGTTCTCAATCATTGCTGCAGGGAGAGAAGCTGCTTTCTGCTCAGCAACGGTCTTCTTGATCTCGCGTGCCTGTGCTGCCTGCTCAGGTGTGAGCCAGCCCTTTGCTGTGTTGGACTCAATGTGGTCCTCGCTGTCGCAGTGTGCAGGATTGATGCCGGCTTTCTTGAGAGCTGCATCAACTGCCTTGCTTACCTGCTCCTCCTTTGTCTTCTCAATGGCAACCTGTCTCTCGTTCTCAACTACGGCTGCAGGACAGTCGGCAGCTGCAACTGATACAGGGTTCATTGAAACAACCTGCATTGCAACACCCTTGCCAAGTTCAGCAGGAACCGGTTTGTTGAAAGCAACAATGGCTCCGAGCTTGCCGTTGATTGTGTGAACGTATGAAGATATGTAAGCTGCCTCGAGCTTAGCGTAAGATACAAGCTGGTGTTTCTCACCGCTCTTTCCTGTCTGCTGTGTAATGGCGTCCTGAACTGTACCCTCACCCATCTTGCATGCAAGAAGTTCATCCTTGCTTGCAGGAAGAGCTGCAATGGCAACGTCTGCAATAGCCTTTACAAGATTCTGGAACTCCTCGTTCTTAGAAACGAAGTCTGTTTCGCAACCAAGGCAAACGATGACAGCCTGTGTGTTGTCGGCATTGAGCCTTACAACTACTGCACCTTCAGATGTCTCTCTGTCGGAACGTTTTGCTGCAACGAGTTTACCTTTCTCACGTATGATCTCCTGTGCTCTGTTGAAATCGCCTTCAGCCTCAACAAGGGCCTTCTTGCAATCCATCATGCCGGCACCGGTCATTTTGCGCAATTTTGCTACATCTGCTGCTTTAATTTCCATAGCTCGTAAATCTTACTGTTATTCCTCTGTTTTCTCTTCTGCCTTGGCCTCAACCGGTTTTGCAGATTTCCTTGGTCTGATTCTCTTTCCTACCGGTGCATCGTTCTCCTTGCCTTCAGCTGCCTCTTCCTTTACGTCCTTCTCTTTCTCCTTCTCGATTCTCCTCTCCTCGAGACCCTCAGCTATTGCTGCACAAAGGGCGTCCATTACAATGGAAATTGATTTGGCTGCATCATCGTTTGCAGGGATCACATAATCAATAGGGGTTGGATCGCAACATGTATCAACCATTGCAATCACCGGTATACCCAAACGGTTGGCTTCCTTAACTGCGTTAGCCTCCTTCTGTACGTCAACTACGAATACAGCTGAAGGAAGACGGTTAAGATCTGCTATTGAACCAAGGTTCTTCTCCAATTTGGCTCTCTGACGGGTAATCTGGAGTTTCTCTCTCTTTGCAAGAGTCTCGAAAGTACCGTCGGCAATCATTTTATCAATGGTGTTCATCTTCTTCACTGCCTTACGGATTGTAGGGAAGTTAGTAAGCATTCCACCTGGCCAGCGCTCTGTAACGTAAGGCATGTTAACCTCCTTTGATTTGAGAGCGACTATATCCTTGGCCTGTTTTTTTGTAGCTACAAACAGAACTTTGCGGCCTGCTCTTGCAAGCTGTTTCATTACGTTTGAAGCCTCATCTATCTTGAGTGCGGTCTTATGCAAGTCAATAATGTGAATTCCGTTCTTCTCCATGAAAATATATGGAGCCATCTTAGGATTCCATTTTCTCTTCAAATGACCAAAATGACAACCTGCATCAAGTAAATCTTGGAAATTTGTATTAGGCATTACTTTAATTTTTTAATTTTTATTTTTCTCTTTTCTTCAATTGCGGGTAGCGGTTTTCATCCGGTCCCGCCAATTTTCCGCAGAAGGACAATTTCCGGTAGTTTCCACACCGCTTTCCCAGCCAAGTGGGAAAATCCTGAAATTTAACAATCCTCCTGTACAAAAAACTTATCAGCTTGCAAATGTTAACGTTTGCTGAATTGGAAGCGTCTACGTGCGCCAGGCTGACCAGGTTTCTTCCTTTCTACAACGCGTGAATCACGTGTGAGGAAGCCTGCTGACTTAAGAGTTGAACGATAAGCCTCTCTGTCTATTTCACAAAGTGCTCTAGAGATGCCTAAGCGAACTGCCTCTGCCTGACCTTTGATACCGCCACCTACAAGATTGATATTGATATCAAAGCTTGCGAGTGTTCCGGTTGCCTCAAGTGGCTGCCTTACAATGAACTTCAAAGAATCAAGTGTGAAATACTCCTCAATGTCCCTGCCGTTGATTGTAATTGTACCTTTACCTGCGGCTACATAAACGCGAGCAACTGCTGATTTACGTCTTCCAAGGGCGTTAATTACTTCCATGCTCAGTTTGATTAAATTTCATTCAAATTAATAACTTTCGGCTGCTGTGCAGCGTGTGGGTGTTCTGAACCCTCATAAACGTAAAGGTTACGGAAAAGATCCGATCCCAGTCTGTTCTTAGGAAGCATATGTCTTACTGCCTCCTGGACTACGGCTAAAGGCTTGCGTGAAAGCAACTCCTTAGGGGTTGCGAAACGCTGTCCGCCGGGATAACCTGTATGTCTTACATACACTTTGTCGGTCAACTTCTTACCTGTAAGGCGAACCTTGCCGGCATTGAGAATGATGACATTGTCACCACAATCAACGTTAGGTGTGAAGCAGGCCTTGTTCTTGCCTCTGAGTATGATTGCAACCCTTGAAGCAAGTCTTCCCAATACTTGATCAGTTGCATCAATAACAACCCACTCCTTCTTTGCGGTCTGGGCGTTAGTGTACACTGTCTTGTAACTTTGATAATCCACTGTGTTGATTTTTAGGTTAATACTATATTTTGTTGCGATTCCCTAAATAAGGGGGTGCAAAGATAACTATTTTTCTTCAAGTAGCAAAAGATTCTTTACACCCATCGGTTTTAGCACAATAGTATTGTTATGGTCGCGAGC
>JAGHUC010000040.1 GCA_018065035.1 Candidatus Egerieousia equi
TCATTTCAAACGTTAACTACATCATTGCAGCCCGCGAGACAATGACTGGTACTGAGGCGGACAAAAATTATGTAATAGGTCAGGCTCTTGCAATCAGAGCTTACTGCTATCACGCTCTTGCAGTAATGTTTGCACGAACATACGTTGGCCACGAGAACGAGCCGGGTGTTCCAATCTACACAGAGCCATCAGCAGCAGGTACCGAGGGACAGCCAAGAGGTACTGTTCAGAATGTATATGACAGGGCAATCGCCGACATTGACGATGCAATCAACTGCCTCACACACGCTCACGCAAGGAGTGATGCATCTCACATTGATCTCAGTGTAGCTCAGGGTATCAAGGCAAGAATTCTTTCTTACACAGCTAAGACAGCTCAGGACTGGCAGGCAATAGCAAGCCTTGCAAAGGAGGCTCGCAGCAAGGCTGCCATCCTTACAAAGGCTAACGTTTGCAACGGTTTCAACAGTGTCAACAATAAAAGTGTAATGTGGGGCTTCATTACAATTCAGGACCAGACCACCACAAACCCTCAGTTCATGGCACACATGGACTACTACTGGGGAGGTTACGGCAAGGCAGCTCCAAAATGCTGCAGCCAGTGGCTTTACGAGAGGATGGTGGCAAGCGACGCACGCCGCGGCTGGTGGAGCGCAGAAGCTGTTGACGGGTTCGAGCTTCTTCAGCAGAAATTCCTTTTTGATGTAAGCAAGGATCCTGCATCTGCAAACTATGTGAACTCAATCTGCGACCGTATTTATATGAGAGCTGAGGAAATGCTTCTTCTTCAGGCAGAGGCTGAATGCCGTGCCGGTCAGGATGAAGCAGCTACAGCAACACTCAAGGAACTTATGTCACAACGAGTTGGTGCTGATTGGTCAACTTCAAAGACCGGTACTGCAATGGGTGCTCTCACAACAGATGAGACAGGTTCTCTCCTTGAGGAGATCATTCTCCAGAGAAGAATCGAACTCTGGGGCGAGTACGGCCGTGTTTATGACATCAAGCGTTTGAAACAAGGTTTCGTAAGAACAAAGGAGATGGGACACCCTGCCAGCGGTATTGCTGCTCTCAATACATTGAAGTGCAACAATCCTGAAACCTGGGACTGGGTTCTCACAATTCCTCAGAGCGAGTTCGACGCCAACGTAAACATGGATATAAACACAGACCAGAATCCTGTTGGAAGCGGTATTTAATTGAACCTAACAAGACTTATACAATATGAAGAAAATATATAGTTTAATAGCAGTAGCCCTTATGGTTGTTTTTGCAACCGTATCCTGCAACAAGGATAATGAAGGCGAAAAGTATAGAGAGACAAGCTCAACCAACTTTTCTCTCACAGGTTCTACATCCTGCTCATACGGCCTTTCAGTAGATGAGGGTGAGGCGGATGTCAATGTAGATAATGTAGTTATTACACGTGCCATTGCAACAGACGCTGTTACATTGCAGCTTCAGGTGAGCAAGGATCCGAAAAGCACAGCAAGCGTTACAGTTGACAACCTGGTGTTCAACGAGGGAGAAACACAGAAATCACCTGTAGTTCACCTCCGCGGTCTTGGTGAGGGTCAGTCATGCACAACCACTTTCACCATTCCTGAATCAGATGCTGTAATTGCTGGCAAGTCATACTCTTTCACTGTAACTTTCAAGAGAGACGTTCGCGCTTCATGGCAGAGAGTTACAACAAAGAGTGTCTTCCAGAACAATTTCTTCTCTTATCTTTATAGCGCTGAAGCAAAGGATTATCCTGAATATTTGATATATCCGGTAGTTGTTGAAAAACGTTCCGATGCAAACATCTTCAGAGTGAAAAACATCACAAAATCTGAAAATTGCCCGTTCGTTAACTTGGCTTCAGATATGAACGATATGGATGGTGACTATTATTTTGAAATTGATGCAACCAATGCAAG
>JAGHUC010000014.1 GCA_018065035.1 Candidatus Egerieousia equi
GTTCAGGAGCAGGCTCAGCCACAGCAGTATGGAGGTTTCCAAGGCGATACGGCAGTTTCGCAGCCAATGGTTTCATCGGCTGAACTGTCAGACGATTCATCGGATGATTTACCATTCTAATAAGGATAGTGAATTCAAGTTTCGCATTTATGCGAAACACCTATTTTAGAGGCATTTATGCCGATGAAAAAGTCCCTGACTAGCCAAGGCGCCTTTTGGTGCCCGCTGGAACGCAGTGGAAGCGCAATGCCCCTGGGGGCAGCTGCCTTGTGCAGCGGGGGTTAAAGTTCAATTTCAGCCAAAAAGTTCACTTTTTGACTGAGGGATTTAGGGAGAGGGTAAAAAACCAGGAAAGTGCGGTGGGGAGAAGTTTCGCAAGCCTTCCGCAAGTTCCTGAAAAGTAATAAATTAAATTCTTGCGAAACTTGAGCAATGAATAAAGTTGATGTTGTTCTCGGCCTTCAGTGGGGGGACGAGGGAAAAGGCAAGATTGTTGATGTTCTTGCGCAGAAGTATCCTGTAGTTGCAAGATTCCAGGGCGGTCCTAATGCCGGACATTCAATTCACTTCGAGGGTAAGGAGTTTGTGCTTCATTCAGTACCTTCAGGCGTTTTCAGAGATGGTTCGCTCAACTTCATAGGCAATGGAGTTGTTCTTGATCCTGTCATTTTCAAGGAGGAGTGCCAGGCCATTGAGGCAATGGGCGTTCCTGTACGTGAGCGCGTTGTCATTGCCAGGAGGACACATCTGATTCTTCCTACACACAGAATCATAGATGCTGCTTCCGAGGCTTCGAAGGGAAAGAGCAAGATCGGTTCAACCTTGAAAGGTATTGGTCCTGCCTATATGGACAAGACAGGCAGGAACGGCCTGAGAGTCGGTGACGTTCTTCTTCCTGATTTCATGGACAGATTCAATGCTCTGAAGAAAAAGCATATAGCTTTCCTCAAGCAGTTTGACTACGCTTATGATCCAATGGAGAATGAGAGCAAGTGGCTTGAGGCAGTGGAGTACATGAGGCAGTTCAGGATTGTTGACGGCGAGTATGAAGTCAATTCATATCTTGCTTCAGGCAAGGCCATTCTGGCCGAGGGCGCTCAGGGTTCGATGCTTGATGTTGACTTCGGTTCATATCCTTTCGTCACTTCTTCATCAACCGCCTGTGCCGGTGCGTGCATAGGACTTGGAGTGGCTCCTTCAAGAATAGGCAACGTTTATGGTATATTCAAGGCATATTGCACAAGAGTTGGTTCCGGTCCTTTCCCAACAGAGCTTTTCGATGAGACAGGGGAGACACTCAGACAGATAGGCCATGAGTTCGGAGCTACAACAGGCAGGGCGCGCAGAACCGGCTGGCTTGACCTTGTTGCATTGAAATATGCTGTGATGATAAGCGGTGTTACAGAACTTATTATGATGAAATCGGATGTGATGGACAGCTTTGATACAATCAAGCTTGCCGTATCATACAAGGTCAATGGTGAGGAATGCGCAAGCGTGCCTTACGATGTATATGCAAAGGTGGAGCCTGTTTACAAGGAGTTCAAGGGTTGGAAGACCAATCTTATGGAGGCTTCAGCAAAAGGACTTCCAGCCGAGTTCGAACAGTACATAGCCTTCATCGAGCAGTATCTCGGAGTTCCGATCAAGGTGATTTCATTGGGACCTGACAGAGATCAGACAATTTTCAGATAAAAACATATTTAAAATTTATTATTTATGATTACCAGCAAATACGCTAAACAGTGGAAGCAGAACGCCATAGGCGTTATGGACAAGATTGAGTCCACTCAGCTTGAAAACATTCAGAAAGTAGCAGAAGTAATGGCTGACTGCATTCAGTCAGGTCATCTTGTACATACATTCGGTTGCGGTCACGCCAACCTTCCTATTGAGGAGATGTATCCAAGAATCGGTGGTTTCGTAGGATTCCATCCACTTTGCGAGCTTCCTTTGACATTCTTCACACATATCAGAGGCGAAATGGGTATCGATCAGTTCCTTTTCCTCGAGAGATGCGAAGGTTATGGTCAGACAATCATGAAGAGCTGGAATTTTGACAAGGAGGATGTTCTCTGGTTGTTCTCTCATACAGGAATCAACGCTGTTAACATTGATATAGCTCTTGAAGCAAAGAAGCGCGGAATGAAGGTCATTGTATTCGGTTCAGCTTCCGAGACAGGTGCAAAGGTTCCAAGACATTCTTGCGGAAAGAACCTCTTCCAGATTGCAGACTATGTAGTTGATTCATGCTGCCCTCTTCAGGATGCATCAGTCAAGATGGACAAGGAGTTTGACAAGATAGGACCTCTTTCAACAATGGCATTCGTAACAACAGTATGGATGACAATGTGTACTGTAGCGGAGATTCTTGAGGAGCGCGGAGTCAAGCTTTACATCCATCCTTCTCATAACGTTCCTGGTGATACAACAGCTCACGAGCGCCTCGCCGCTTGTATTGAGAAATACAGAGAAGTTACACAGAAGTGCTAGTGTGATGTACTCGGATTTTGATATTACCACTGCAAAGTGGGGAGATGTAAGGGCCATGTCGTCATACGACATGGCCATTCTTCCATGGGGGGCTACCGAACCTCATAACTGGCATCTGCCATATTGTACAGATATGCTCACGGCTCAGGCCGTTGCATTCGAAGTTGCACAGAAGGCCCATGAACGCGGAGTGAACGTAATGGTGCTTCCTGGTATTCCACTTGGCTCGCAGAACCCTGGCCAGATACAGCTTCCATATTGTATCCATACCAGCGTGACCACACAGCTTGCTGTCCTTAAGGACGTTGTCAACTCCTTGAAACATCAGGGAATACATAAACTTATCATTATGAGCGGTCATGGCGGAAACATATTCAAGGCCATGATAAGGGACATTATGATAGAGGATCCTTCAATGACAATTGTTCATAACGAGTGGTTCGCATTCATTCCAAGGAAGGATTATTTCGAGATTCTTGACGATGACCATGCCGGCGAGCAGGAAACATCCGTGATGCTTCATTACTATCCTGAACTTGTAAGGATGGATATGGCGCAGGATGGCAGATACAACAAGTTCGCCATTGATGGTCTTAACAACAAGGTTGCCTGGCTGCCAAGGGACTGGTCAAAGGTGACGGAGAGCACCGGCGTAGGTAATCCTTTGAAAGCCACTGCGGAAAAAGGCAGGAAATACATGGAGGCTGTCATACCAAAGATGGTTGATTTCGTAGTTGATTTCGCAACCAAGGAAGTATATTGATTTTTTGAAGGAAAATAAGTAAATTGCACGATTAATTTGAATTTTATATGAGCACTTCACAGAAATTCCTCAATGACCACGCATGGGCCAGATGGACAGCGTTGATTCTTATTGCTTCAATGATGTTCTTCGGCTATATGTTCGTGGATGTAATGTCACCTCTGCAGTCTTTGGTAGAGGCTCAGAAGGGCTGGACTCCGGACGTTTTCGGAACATACGCCAGCGGTGAATATATTCTCAACGTATTCGGCTTCCTCATCATTGCCGGCATTATCCTTGACAAATGCGGAATCCGTTTCACAGGAACGCTAAGCGCATCGCTCATGGTGCTTGGAGCGGTCATAAAGCTCTACGCCATCAGCGATTATTTTACCGGCAGCGCCCTTGAAAGCTGGCTTAACAGCTGGTGGACATCGTTGCCAGGTAATGCCAAACTTGCCGCTTTCGGTTTCATGATTTTCGGATGCGGTTGTGAAATGGCCGGCACCACAGTGTCAAAGGCTCTTGCAAAATGGTTCAAAGGCAAGGAGATGGCTCTTGCCATGGGATTGGAAATGGCCATTGCCAGAGTGGGAGTGTTCACTATTTTCTCAATATCACCACTTATTGCAGCAAAGTTCGACAAGAGTGTTGTGGCTCCTGTTGCGTTCTGCACCCTGCTTCTGATCATTGGCCTCATCACTTACATTGTCTTCACATTCATGGATAGCAAACTTGACAGGCAGATGGGCGTGTCCAGCAGCCATGATCCGGAGGATGAGTTCAAGGCAAGCGACATACTCAAGATATTTTCAAGCAAGGTCTTCTGGATTGTTTCGCTTCTTTGCGTTCTCTACTACTCTGCAATTTTCCCATTCCAGAGATATGCCACGAACATGCTTGAGAGCAATCTCGGTATAAGTGCCGAGGATGCGGCAAACATTTTCAGATGGTTCCCAATCGGAGCGGGAATCATTACTCCTTTCCTCGGTTTCTTCCTTGACAAATACGGAAAGGGTGCAACCATGCTTATCTATGGAGCAATCCTCATGGTGGTCTGTGACCTGGTTTTCGCATTCATTCTTCCAGCATATCCTGAGAAACTGATAGCATTCACAACAATAGTTCTTCTCGGTATTTCATTCGCACTTGTTCCTGCCGCTCTCTGGCCAAGCGTTCCAAAGATCATAGAGGAGAAAGTGCTCGGAAGTGCATATTGCCTTATATTCTGGGTTCAGAACATAGGCCTCTGCCTTTTCCCTATCCTTATTGGCAAGGCACTGGCAGCATCCAATCCGGGCGTAAGCGAGGCAATAGCTGCAGGGGTTGAAGGCGCTCATTACAATTACACCGTTCCTATGTGCATCTTCGCATGCTGCGGTGTTGCAGCCTTCTTCCTTGGCCTGTACCTCAAGATTGAGGACAGGAAGAAAGGTTACGGACTGGAATTGCCAAATATCAAATAGTCCTTGAATTCGTTGAAAAATAAACAAATCAATTTATATCAATATGGAAAACACAACTAAAACAATCAGCGCAAAGGCCTGCTGGCTGGCGCTGGCTTGTCTGGTGGTACCTATGTTCGGTTCATATTTCTTTGATGATATGTTCTCAACTGTATCACAGATCTTCAAGAATCCTGATATGCTTCAGCTGGGATGGAATTCAGCGAATTTCGGACTCTATGCCGGAGGTTATTCCTTCCTCTGCGTATGGGGCGGTCTTATCATCTGCGGTGTGCTTCTTGACAAGTATGGTGTAAGACTCGTTGGTTCAATCTTCGTTGGAATGATGCTCGTTGGCGCGGCAATTGTGACCTGGGCCATTTCAAATGCATCTCTTTCTCCAGCGGCATCTCTGTCAATAGCATACGTGGGTTGTATGTTGTTCGGACTTGGAAGCGAGATAGCAGGAGTTGCTGTTACCCGTTCGATTGCAAAATGGTTCAAGGGCAGGAACATTGCTCTGGCAATGGGCTTGCAGCTTTCAATTGCCAGAATCGGTACAGGTATAGCAATGCTCCTTTCTCCGGTACTTGTGCTCAAGCATCATGTGGAAGGTGAGATGTTCCTTCTGAATGAAACCAACAAGCCGGCATTGTTCGGTCTTGCCTTCATTTTCATAGGCGCTACCCTCTGGGCTGTGTTCGTTGCCATGGACGCCAATTATGACAGACAGGCAGGTACTGTCAGAACCAAAGGCGTTGTAAAGGATGAAGACAAGTTCAAATTCTCCGATATAATCACTGTTCTCAAGAACCCTAGGTTCCTTATGATTGCAGCCCTCTGCGTCTTCTTCTACTGCTGTGTCATCAGTTTCAAGAAGTTCGGTACCTCCATCATCATTCCTAGATTCAACCTTCCTGCAGACAATGCTTCCGTGATGATTTCCATGATTGCATTCGCACCTGTTATCTTCACCCCTCTGTTCGGTGCACTGGTAGATAAGGTAGGTAAGGCTACCACATGGATGATATCCGGTGCAGTAATGGTATTCTGCGCACACCTTATCATTGGATTCGCTCCTGCAACTCAGGCTTTCGGATATCTTTCAATCGTATTGCTGGGAATCGGTTATTCGCTTGTTCCTTCCGCTATGTGGCCTACAGTTCCTAGAATCATTCCTGAGAAGAATCTTGGTACAGCATACTCAATGATTTATTGGATTCAGAATATGGGCATGATGCTCGTTCCTATCTGCGTTGGCAGCATTATGAGCAATACAATCACAGCAGAGTTCGGTTCCGATGCCTACAAGGCTCAGGAACTCACAGCAGCCGTTCATTCAGAGTATCTGTTCGTAAGTCTCGGAGTAGTTGCAATAGCAGTTGCTATCTGCCTGTTCTTCAATTCAAAGAAGCATCCTGAACTGAAGATGGACCGTCCTTCAAAGGAAGTTAAATAATAGTTGACATTAAAAATACCGAATATGAAAAGTTTGAAATTCATTGCACTGTTCCTTGCTGCGCTAATAGTTGCAGCTCCATGTGTTGCTTCTGAAAGAGCGGCCGAGCCGGCCTCTGCACAGGCTCAGGGTTCCTTGAACCTCAATAACGGAATTCAGGCCGGAATGGCTCTGCTTTCCTTGTACAAGCAGTACAAGGCCAATGGTAAGGTTGACCTTACAAATGCAAGCAATATAACAAGCCTTCTTTCATTGGCAAGCAATATCAAAGGCTTGAAGTCAGGTGACAACAATACTTCATTCCTCAGCGGTCTGATGCAGGGTTCAAGCAATCTGGTGAACAAGAGCAATTCTTCAACAGTGCTCAACACCTTGTCTTCACTGGCAGGCATGAACATCAATAAGGATTCACTCAAGAGCGCAGCTACAAAGGCTGCCGTTTCAGGTGCTCTTTCAAAACTCAGTTCAAAGTCATCTTCTTCAACAAGTAATACCGCCAGCCAGGCTAGTTCATTGCTTACCACTTTGTTCAGCGGTCTGAAATAATTCCATCGCTGTAGATAATAATAGTATGCTTCTGGAGTCCGTAAATACGCCTGGTGATCTGAGGAAACTGCAGATAGGGCAGCTGCCTCAGCTTTGCGCAGAGATAAGGGATTATATGCTCAGATGTTGTGCTGAGAACCCCGGTCATCTCGGATCAAGCCTGGGCGCAGTTGAGCTTGCGGTGGCGCTTCACTATGTGTATGACACTCCTGCGGACAAACTTGTGTGGGATGTGGGACATCAGGCATACGCTCATAAAATAATTACCGGCAGGCGCGAGGCCTTCAAGGGCAACAGAACCTTGAACGGCATAAGCGGCTTCCCGAAAATGTCGGAAAGTGAATATGACGCTTTTGGCGCCGGTCATGCATCCACTTCAATATCGGCCGCTCTTGGCATTGCAACAGCGGCCAGATTGAAGGGGGAGCAGACACATACCGTTGCTGTGATAGGTGACGGTGCAATGACAGGCGGACTGGCATTCGAGGGCTTGAACAATGCCGGGGCTCTCAATTCAGATATCCTGGTAGTGCTCAATGACAATCAGATAGCCATTGACAAGGCTGTAGGGGCACTGCACAACCATCTACTGAAACTTTCCACATCACCTGCCTATAACCGTATGAAACTCAAGGTTTGGGACAGGCTGGGGAACGTATATATAAGGAGATTCATCCAGAAGATTGTCAAAGGTTTGAAGAGCGTTTTCTTCAGACAGGGCTTGCTTATGCAAAGTCTTGGCTTCAGATATTTCGGAATAGTTGACGGCAATGACATCGAGCAGCTTGTAATGACACTGCAGAACATAAAGGAGCTCAAGGGTCCGAAGATTCTGCACGTCATGACAGTAAAAGGCAAGGGTTACGCGCCGGCAGAAGCCGATCCTTGTGTCTGGCATGCACCTGGTAA
>JAGHUC010000091.1 GCA_018065035.1 Candidatus Egerieousia equi
AACAAATCCCTGGCCACCATAGCCCTGGAGATAGCCAATTTCTAATTTGTCTTTCTTACAACAATCTTGCTGTTGAGCGTATCGTTTATGCTCTTGAAGAACATCACCAGATCGTTGTATTCCTCCGGAGTGAACATGACACGATTGAGTTTGTAGGAAAATGATATTTGCAGCATGTTATTGTTGAGCGCAGCTGTATACATGGCGTTTATGCCGTTGTTACATGCGGAAATTCTCAAAGGCTTTGGCATATCCACTATCTCCCAGCCTTCCGGTATAGCAAAAATCGTCTTGATTTCTTCAGTGCCGGTTTTCTGGAACTCAACAGGGTATACTCTTTTCTGTGCATTCGGTGACCAGATGCTGGAATATGGTAAAATAAGAGGATTGAGATAAATCATATCACCATCGTCTTCGAATGTAAGACTCATCTTTGAGGTGATCTTCACGTTCGTTGACGATCTTTCGACCTTCATTTCCTCTACAGGCATGGTTACCGATGTCTCTTTTTCGTTTTCTATATATTTTTCTTCAGAACCATATTGCTCAATCTCGTTGTTTTTCAGATAAGCCGCCAGATTTGTATGAACCGTGCTCCGTTTTATATCAAATGTGTTCTCTTCATCCGGATTCAGGCTGACCATGGCGGTTGACCTTATGGTGTTGTTGGTAAGTGAAGTAAGGTTCACCGGATTCTTTCCGCTATTGTCACCGTATGGGAAGGCTTTGTCAACCATCAGCAGTGGATTGAATATGTTTATGTCGGAGTATTTGTTAGTGGCATCCAGGAAAGCATGTTTTCCGGAGTCAAGCTGGACATCCACTATGAAGCAGTTTATGTTGTCCAAGGACGGATACATATACAATCTTTGCCTGTTCCTTGGGTTGAAGAGGAGCGGTATGGCTTTAAGTCCGGCATCGTGCAGAGCCGCAATGAGAAGGAAATTGATGTCGGCGCTGTTTCCCGTCCCTTCCTTGAGCGCGCTTTTTGGGTTTCTTGAGAAGATTGAGAATTTGCCGTTCCATTCAATGTTTTCTTGAACTACCTTGAGCGCGGCGCGCATCTTGTCCTCATCTGTTTCAGCTTTGGACAGCAACGGGGCCAGTTTGTCGTGCAGTGGATTGGAAATCTTGAGATTGCTTTCGTAATCCCATAGCTTGGCAAGGCTTTCGAACAGATCTCCCCAGGTATGGCTGTAATAATGCGGCTGTGAATTAGGGAAGTTTATCGATTGCAGTTCAAAGTCCACATGTGCCCTGTATGAATCGCTGTCCCAGATGAATTGCTCATTTTTCATGGCCGGAATGCCTACTGCTTTCATCTTTACAGTTTCAATATTGAATGTATAATATGATCCGCCTCCCAGAGCAATCTGATCGGTATCTGTTCCTTGCTGTACGTCTATGTGATAATATCCCCACGTGTCTTTCCTGAAGCGGAAAAATTCAGGGATGTATAATTGTGCGGAAGAATATAGTGTTGGCACTGAAGCCTGGAAAGATAGGGAAGGTATATTGTATATGTCATCGGTTGTAACCTTGTAGCGGTATTCGATGAGCGAGCCTACCTTGACTTCCGGAATGGTGAATTTTATCAAGGAATAGTTGTCGTCCACCTTTTCTTTGAATATGCTGCTCTTCTTAAGCTCCGTCTTTACTGTTTTCCCGTTGTCATCCGTATTGAATGAATATGCGGTTATTCCGCTATATACCGATTTGAGGGTGTTGCTGTTGTAGAGCATGAAACTTACGTCGGCAAAGCGCAGACCGTCTTCCTTGAGTATCTTTATCCTTGATATACATTCCCTGACCTGCTTGAAATCACCGTTTGATGTGAAGATGTAATGTATAAGAACATTGTCGTAAAGTATCACCGCATCTGCGTCCGCATCCCCTTCGTAACTCGTCATTGAAAGCTCGGTTGCAGTAGGTTTGCCGAATTTGAAGTTCTCGTCGGTGGTGATGTCGTCTGCGGCAAAAGCGTTTGAAATGCAAGCATACAGCACTGCTATGGTTATGAAGATCTTTTTCATAATGTATTGTTGTTTTTATTTATCAGCACAATTTTCTTGTTTCCCTGTTTGCGGAAGAATTCATATAATTTATATAATTGAGGGTATTCTTTCTCGCTGAAAGTACCGCTGGAAACATTCCTTTCAACAAGTATCCTTATCTGTTGCCCCTCTTTTTTCATTTCCGTATGTCCTCCACCGAATCCGTTTTCCATTTGCTGGTTAACGTTCCCTCCTTCCAGCTCATAACCCTGCGGGATGTCCATGGTAATGTGTTCAATACGGTTGAAGCCTGTTTCCACATATATGGGCGCATGCCTTTCTTTCTTGAGCTTGTATGCCGAAAGACCGAAAGGACTCAGCGGAATGAACATTCTGCTTTGCGATGAGCTGCCATACGTTGGTGTGGATGCCTTGAACTTGATTTTGAATTGTGGATATCTGTCCCCCGTGAGGCTGAAGCGTATGTCGTATATCTTTGCCAAAGGCAGGCCCAGGGAATTTTTAAGATATTTTTCCATGTCTTCCTTTGAAAGGTCGCCGAAAGTGAACAGGTCTTCCGCCATTTCTCCGCTATATGTGTCCTCTATTTCCATTAGCGTTGAGTCTTTTGCGCTGATAGTGACATGTATATTGGAAACCGTTCTGTTAAGGCTGTCCAGGTTTCGTGGCAATTTTTCTACTTTCGCATATCCGTTGTAATAGCAAAGCGCGTCGTGTCCGGCTATTTTTGAGTGTATATAACCGAATGGGTTGTATGCCGATGTGCATTCCACCCATATATCACCGTCCGGAAGCGGGTCGTTTTCTTCGGCTGGAATCTTTACAATGGCGTGGTTTGTGCTGGATGGGGTTGCAAACTCACAAGGGAAATCGATGCAGTCAGTGCCGGTTTCCACGTAGCAGGCTTTTATTCCTATTTCCTTGAGCATTGATATGTAGTAGTTGGCGAGCGCTTTGCAGTCTCCGAACTTCGTATTGAAAACCTCTTTTGCGCTCATCGGTCTCAAGCCTCCTATGCCAATCTGTATGCTCACATACCTTGTGCTGAACAGCATATAGTCGTACAGTGCTTTGGCCTTGTCATAGCATGTGCTCAGCTTGTCGGTTAAAGCATGGATCTGCGCTACCAATGGTTCTGGCAGTTCGTCTCTTTCCACGAGCAGGTGCATCTGCCAATTACCATATTCCTCCCATGTGGAAGCGTTTCCTGGAATACCGTAATAATTGAAATCTGCAGGTGATGCCAAAATGGTAGGGATACGTTTTTCAACAGGCATGAGGAACGGCTCTCTCTCGGGAGATTTCAATGGTGCGAACTTCCAGGTATATACGTTCCGGTCCCCGTCTTTGGATGCAACGAATTCCGGAGCGCAGTTAATGGCCTTGCTGTTGAAAATATAATTCTCCGGGGTGGATATGGTGTACACGCTTCTTTCTACGGATACGCCGGGCGTGTGCGGCAATGTCCATTGTGGAAATGAAAAGAATCCGTTCGATTGCACTACGGTTGTTTCTGTAATGATGGTGTATGGATATCTGTCGTAAGGTTCGCTCAGATACCAGGTCGTGTAGTCATCGAAATAGGCTTGGGACAACTGCGTTTTCTGTAAGTCCTTTTTTGAGAACTTCTTTACTACATTCCCGTTCTTGTCAAGTATTATGGCTGAATAGCTTTTCAGCTCGAGATTCCTGTTTGTGGCAATCTGGAAGTCGGCATATTCGCTCCCTATCCTGTTCATTATGGTTATCACTTCCTTGCTGTACATGGAATATCCTGAAGTTCCGCGACAATATACAAGGCTGCTGTCAAGCCTTACTACCACATCGGCTTTTGAAAGCAGTGAGTCCGCTATGGTTGCAACGGCATATTCCGTGTAACTATCGCCAGTGGAAAATGAAGAACTGAATGCGGTCCTTGAGGCTGCCGGAAAAATGCTGGAGAAAAATATCGCTGAAAAGGAAAGGACTATGCAACAAAAATTCTTCATATCTGTAGTTCAATAATTCATACAAAGTTAAGGCAATTTCTGATATGAATGGCTTGATTTGAATTTTATATCTATATTTGCATTGGTTTGCTGCTTCCTTCAGAAGCGTTTTCCCCCAGCAGACCGGAAATTCCCCACAAAAGATATATTGACCAAGTGCGAAAGATTAACATGTGTGTATATGGAGTCAAGGTTAGTGGTTCAAAGAGTTCTGCCTTCGGGAAGACAGGCTCTGGTTCGTCCGTTTCATCTCAGTCTTGAAGGTCTGAAATCGTCAACTGTTTGTCGTGACGCGGAAGATTATGATGTAATGGTGAAGAGTGTTTTTCTGTGTGCCAGAAGACACGATGTTATTGTTGTTATATATGCTGTTGTATCAAACCATGCTCATGTGGCGGTGTTGAGTGAAGAACTTGGTCAGGTTGAGCGTTTCGCCAATAATTTGAAACAGGTCCATTCCATGTGGCTTTCGCGCAAGTATGGCGGGGTATCAACATTGCTTGGAACTTGCGCATATATCACGGCAATTGAAACTGTGCAATATGCAAGGAATGTCTTTGCGTACATACCTCGCAATGCTCTGGATAACGGAGCAGAGAATATTGCCACATATAAATGGAGCGCATACAGAGCTATGTTCTGCAAACCTGGTGCAGACGAAAATGGCGGTTCCTTGATACCGGTGAAGAATCTTTCACGAAGGTGCATACGCCAGTGTCTCCATACTGGAGACAAGCTGACCAATGTGCCATGGATGCTCAATGGGAATATGGAACTCGAACCTGCGAGCGCTTGTGATTGCGCTTATCTGGAATCCGTTTTCAACAATGACCAATCGTTCTTCATGCGTCTTGTGGGAAGCGCCAACATGCCTGAGATGACATACGATTTGTCAATCGTGAAAAATGAGAGGCTGAATGATGCTTCGTTCATCAAATTGGCGAACGAATATGCCGGATCGTGGTACAGAACGAATATATATGAAATGTCACCTGCAATGAAAGCACGTTTCCTTGCCTACTTGTCCAGAAAACTGCATCTGAGGGTCCCGCAGGTTGCGCGTTGCCTGGAAATGGACAGGGAAATTGTGGCAAAGATTCTTGGCAAATAATATTCGATGTGTTCTGAGTTGTGTGCAAGGTCCACGCAAAAGTGTGCAAGGTGTTCTGCCGTGTGTACAAGGTCTCCAAAACATACTGGGACCTTGTGCGCTTCTATTTTGTAACTATTTGATTTATTGTATTTTGTGATTTGTAGGTGTACAAGGCCCTGCCTTATTTCGGGGACCTTGTACGTTTTGCCGGGAGCCTTGTACGGTTTGCAGGAGACCTTGCACACTTCCTCCGGGGCCTTGTACGGTGTTATCTGATGTACTTGATCAATTCTATGTAAATCAGGAGAAGCGCCAGGACGATGATTGTGCGCAGATGGCTTTTCTTCAGCTCCTTAAGTTCTTCAGGTGAGATTGTGGTGATGTTTTTTGTCTTGTAGTAATCCCAGATGTGGATTGCAACAAATACAATCACAAATACAACGAACACAATACTGAAAATGTGTGAATTTGCCATATAACTCTGAATTCTATTATAGTTGGTTCCAGTGGATTTCGTAGGGGTAGTGGATGTCGCAGAGGAAGAGGGCGTTACCGGGGACGGATGTGCCGGCGGCGCAGCGGTTGTGCGCGGCGAGCATTTCCTTTATCCATTCGGGATTCCTGCGTCCTGTGCCTACTTCCAGCAGGGAACCTACCATTGCCCTGACCATGTTCCGCAGAAATCGGTTGGCCCTCACTTCAAAGACATATCTATGAGCTGGGGAATAAGGTGAATTGCCAATATTCGCGGAAGGCGAACCGCTTGCCGGTTCCGTTTGCAATTCCATAACTGGTTGGAGCGGCATCCACAGCGCTTTGGTTACTGAGCAGATGGAACTGCTGCTGCCGCCGCGCAGCTTTTCCAGAGAGGAGAAATCCTGCTGGCCAAGAAAGTATTGCGCGGCCTGGTTCATTGCGTCAATGTCCAGATTCCGTGCACTCACAAAATGCGAGAATTGCAGGGCGAATGGATCCTTGTATGTGTGGATGTAATACCTGTAGCACCTCTGGTCTGCGTCGAATCTCGCATGCGCATCATTTTTTACACGTGAAATTGCAAGAATTGTTATCTCTTTTGAAAGAATGGCATTTAATTTGTAGCAAAAAAACTCCGGCTCAAAGGCAATAGGCTGAGTTGTGTCGAAGTGTGCGACATAGTTTATGGCATTTACGCCAGTGTCCGTACGGCCGGCACCCGTTACTTTGATTTCTTCCTTGAGCAGTGTTTGCAGCGCATTCTGCAGCTGTTCCTGAACGGAAGAAGCGTTGTCCTGGATCTGCCATCCGCAAAATGCGGATCCATTGAAAGAAAGTGATAGAAAGTAACGCATTATTCAATAAATTTGGGCCCGGTTTTGAAAGTTGTTTTGAAATGAAAACAGCTTTAATGAAGGCAAAGGTAATACCGGCCGTTTTGAATTGCAAACGCATGTAAAAACAGTAGGAACTATTAAAATTATTAACAGAATATAAAATGGAGAGCGTTAACATTAAAGAATTGAATGACAGGATTCAGAAGGAGAGCGCTTTCGTGGATATCATATCCATGGAAATGAACAAGGTGATTGTAGGACAGAAGCATCTTGTTGAATCACTCCTCATTGGAATGCTGGCAGACGGACATATCCTTCTGGAAGGTATGCCTGGTTTGGCAAAGACATTGGCAATCAATACATTGGCAAATATTGTTGATGCCAAGTTCAATAGGATTCAGTTTACCCCGGACCTTTTGCCTGCCGATGTGATAGGTACACTCATCTACAGCCAGAAGAGCGAGACATTCCAGGTTAAGCAAGGCCCGATTTTCGCCAACTTCGTACTGGCCGATGAGATCAACCGTTCACCTGCAAAAGTTCAGTCAGCCCTTCTCGAGGCAATGCAGGAAAGACAGGTGACAATCGGCGATCAGACATATCCGCTTCCAAAACCTTTCCTTGTAATGGCAACCCAGAACCCTGTTGAGCAGGAGGGTACATATCCTCTCCCTGAAGCACAGGTCGATAGGTTCATGCTCAAGGTCGTTGTTTCCTATCCTAAGAAGGAGGAGGAGAGAATGATCATCCAGATGCACAACAGCGGCAATTTCCCAAAGGCGTCAGCAGTTCTCAAGCCAGAGGACATAGTAAGGGCCCGCAACGTTGTGAAGGATGTTTACATGGACGAGAAAATCCAGAAATACATTGTTGACATAGTCTTTGCAACCAGGAACCCTGAAGAGTACGGTCTTGGACAGTACAAGGACCTCATAGCTTACGGAGCTTCCCCTAGAGCAAGTATTTCACTGGCGATGGCAGCGAAAGCCTACGCATTCATCAAGAGAAGAGGCTATGTTGTGCCTGAGGACGTGAGAATAGTAAGCGAGGACGTGCTCAGACACAGGATTGGTCTTACCTACGAGGCAGAGGCCGAGAATGTGAAGACAGAGGATATCATCACAGAGATAATCAATAAAGTTGAGGTTCCATAGTAGAGAACAATAATGGAGAACGATCTTTTAAAGAGAGTCAGGAAGATTGAGATAAAGACCAGGTCCCTGAGTCATCAGATCTTTGCCGGAGAGTACCATTCCGCCTTCAAGGGAAGGGGTATGGCTTTCAGCGAGGTCCGCGAATACCAGTATGGAGATGACGTAAGGAACATGGACTGGAACGTTACGGCCCGTCTGCGCAGTCCGTTCGTGAAGGTGTACGAGGAGGAGAGGGAGCTTACAGTGGTCCTGCTGATTGATGTGAGTTCTTCAGGAATCTTTGGCACGGCTTCAAGAAGCAAGCGTGAAATGATATCGGAGATAGCCGCAACGCTTTCTTTCTCGGCTTCTGCAAACAATGACAAGGTTGGTGCTCTGTTCTTCAGCTCAAAGGTTGAGAAATTCATACCTCCGAAGAAGGGCAGGAGCCATCTGCTCATGATAATAAGGGAACTGCTTGAATTCAAGCCGCAGAACGAGGGTACCGATATTTCCCAGGCCTTGCGTTTCCTTACCAACGCAATCAAGAAGAAATGCAATGCATTCCTGCTGAGCGATCTTCTTGACGTGAATCAGGACGCATCGCCAAGGTATGACGATGCCCTGAAGATAGCTGTGAACAGGCACGACATTTCCGTGATAAACGTATATGACCGCAGGGACCGCGAGCTTCCGAATGTAGGCCTTATCAGGGTGAAGGACAGCGAGAGCGGCCAGACATTCATTGCGGATACATCGAGCCGCCGTTTCCGCAACAGTTACAGCGAGTGGAACAGGCAGGTTGCGGATAAATCCACAATGCTGTTCAGACGTTACAATGTGAGCAATGTAAGCGTGGCAACCAACGGCGATTACGTGAAGGCCCTGCTTATGCTGTTCGCAGGCAAGTGATGCATCCGGGTTGCAAAATGAACGAAGAATGACAATGAAATGTAAATTTTCACATAATGGAATGAAATGGGGCAAGACTCTGGTCCTGGGTGCAGCGCTGCTTATGGCATTGCCCGCAGTGCTCAACGCACAGGTGAAAAGTTCCTCTCTGAGCAGGGATTCGATAATGATTGGAGACCAGGTTATCTGGAAGAGCGTGATAGATCTGCCGGAGTGCGATTCGATTGTTGTTGAACCTTATTCAAGGATACTCGCCGAGGATACCGCCGCCAACAAGGTGGAGGTGGTGGCAGAGTTTGCGCTGGATACGGCCAGACTCAGGAAACTTGCCGGTGAAATAGAGGCCAGGGTGATTCTCACCTCATTTGACAGCGGCAGTTATGTTCTGCCAAAGCCCCAGATAGCATATTTCAAGGACGGTGACATTCATTACATTGATTTCGGCAGCACACCAAAGATAGATGTGAATACCATCCAGATTGATACAACCGCCTTTGAGGCAAAACCTATCAAGGGTCAGATAAGGTATCCTGTCACATTCAAGGAGATTCTGCCGTGGATAATAGGTGCTTTGCTGCTCGCTGCTCTCATCTGGCTGGGAATCAAGCTCGTGAGGAAGATACTCAGGAAGAGGGCGGAGGCTATGGTGCAGGACCCTCCTCACGTGATAGCCCTGAGGGAACTTGAGAACATACGTCAGAAGAACCTGTGGCAGAGCGGAAAGGAGAAGGAGTTCTACACCAATGTCACTGAGACCTTGAGAAAGTACATTGAGAAGATGTACGGAGTGAGCGCCTTGGAGAAAACCACTTCCGAGATTTTCCAGGAACTTCAGCAAACTGATATCCAGCAGGCGAGATTCGATGAACTTCACGAACTGTTCCAGATGGCCGATCTTGTGAAATTCGCAAAGATGAGCCCTGAGAAGGAGGAGAATGAGAATGCAATTCCTGTTTCAGTGAGATTCGTGAACGACACATACGAACAGTACCTTGCAAAGCAGGCTGCCGCAGAGGCTGCAAAACGTGCAAAGGCCCAGGCGGAGTCCACTGAAGTGAAGGATACCGCAGAGAGTGTGAACAACCATCGAGGTGGAGAAAAAGAATAAATAGTTAGGAGGAGAGAAAATGTTTTTTGAATATCCGAATCTGCTGTGGCTGCTGCTCCTGCTTGTTCCGCTGATTGCACTCTATGTGTACAGGGAGATCAGGGGTCTGAGGCCTTATATGCTGGTTTCATCAATCACTCCGTGGAGATACAAGGCGGGCTGGTTCAACCGCATTCTCATGCATGTTCCATTTGCGTTGAGGATGATTGCACTGGCTGCAATAATTGTGGCAATCGCGCGTCCACGTTCGAGTTCCGCCTTTGAAAGAATTGATACGGAGGGTATTGACATAATGCTGGCGCTCGACGTTTCAACCAGTATGCTTGCCCGTGACTTCACTCCGGACAGAATAAACGCAGCAAAGGAAATAGCAATAAAATTCATATCGGAACGTCCGTCGGACAGAATAGGAATCGCCGTTTTTGCAGGTGAAAGCTATACCCAGTCACCTCTCACAACCGACAGGGCAACGCTTATCAACCTCATGAAGGAAGTCGATTGCGGAATCATAGAGGATGGTACAGCCATAGGAAACGGACTCGCAACCGCTGTGGCACGTCTGAAGGATTCCGATGCAAAGAGCAAGGTTGTGATTCTGCTTACAGACGGTGTGAACAACACTGGAGAAATATCGCCGCAGATGGCTGCTGAAATAGCAAAGACTTATGGCATAAGGGTTTATACCATTGGCGTTGGCGCCATGGGAACTGCTCCTTATCCTGTGCAAACGCCTTTCGGCATTGAGCTGCAGCAGGTTGAGGTTGAGATTGACGAGCCTTTGCTTCAGGATATTGCCGCTCAGACAGACGGCAAGTATTTCAGGGCAACCGACAATACAAAATTGCTTGAAATATATTCAGAGATTAACAAACTCGAGAAGAACAAGACCTTGGTTGATTCGTTCCCTGTATACAAGGAACTTTTCATGTGGTTCGCGCTCATAGCACTTGCCGCACTTGCCGCCGAATTGTTCCTCAAGTGGTTTGTTGTAAGGGAAATGCCGCAATAGGAGGGTGGAAAAATGATATTCTTTGCACAGATACAATATTTGCTTCTGATACTGCTGGTACCGGTTCTGTTCCTGCTCTACTGGTTCAAACGCAGAAATCAGAGACACAGAATGGCCAGGCTTGGAGACAGGGAGCTTGTTGAAAGGCTCATGCCGGACAGACCACACGGAAAGGGTTATTTGAAATTGGTTTTCTTCTCCATTGCATGGATTTTCTTCTGCATAGGACTTGCACGTCCGCAGATAGGAGCGCGTCTGAAGGAGAACAACAGGAAGGGTTCCGAGATTGTGATTGCCCTTGACGTTTCCAATTCAATGATGGCCCAGGACTATTCTCCGAACAGACTTGAAAGGGCCAAACTGGCTATTTCCCGCCTTGTTGACAAACTTTCGGGAGACAGGATAGGCCTCATAATATTCGCTGGCGAGTCCTTTGTCCAGCTGCCTATAACCACCGACTACGTTTCCGCAAAGATCTTCCTCAAGACCATCTCTCCGGAAAGCATACCGGTTCAGGGCACCGCTCTTGCCGATGCAATCAGAACAGGCATGAGAAGCTTCAGCGGCGAGGGTCAGATGGGCCAGGGCAACAAGGCAATCATTCTCATAACCGATGGAGAGAACCACGAGGATGACCCTATAATCGCCGCCAAGGAGGCTGCTGACGAGGGTATCAAGGTATTCACCATTGGAGTGGGCACCCCTGAGGGCAAGCTCATCCCACTCGGCGATGGCGGATTCATGAAGGACAAGGATGGCAATAACGTAGTCACCAAGCTCGATGAAAGCACCCTCATGGAGATAGCACAGGCCGGTGACGGAGCCTACGTTCGCGCAGGCAACGCCGAATTCGGTCTCAACCCTATAATTGATGAACTCAAGGAACTTGAGAACCAGGAATTCAGTTCCCAGGTCTTTGAAGATTTTGATGAACAGTATATGTATTTCTTTGCAGTAGCATTGTTCTTCTTCATTCTGGAGCTTCTGCTGGGCAGCCGCGCAACAAAGCGCAGACTGTTCACCATTGCACTCCTGCTCCTTGCAAGTTCCTCCTTTACACCTGCTATAGCACAGCTTGACAGGCACGAGGTGCGCAAGGGTAACCGTTATTTCAAGAAGAACAATTACAAGGAGGCCGAGGTGGAGTACAGGAAGGGCCTCATTAAGGATTCACTTTCCCTGGCTTCCAACTATAATCTTGCATCCGTGCTTTATCTGTCCGATGATGCCGACAACGCCCTTAAGAATCTTGAGGCGGTGAAAGACAGCGTTTCCAGGATAGAGAATCATATTGATTGGAAGAAAGGCAAGGCCGTGAACAAAAAATCCACAGCTTCCGATTACTATCATAATCTGGGCAATGTATATCTGAAACAGAAAAACTGGCAGGGGGCGGTTGATGCCTACAAGAATTCCCTGAGAAGGAATCCTGATGATATGGACACCAAGACAAATCTGGCATACGCGCAGAAGAAGCTTGAGGACCAGCAGAATCAGCAGAATCAGCAGAATCAGAACCAGCAGAACCAGGACCAGAACCAGAATCAGGATCAGGATCAGAACAAAGATCAGAACCAGGATAATAATCAGGACCAGAACAAGGACCAGAATAAAGATCAGAACAAGGATCAGAATCAGGACAAGCAGAACGATAAGAATGACCAGAATCAGCAGAATCAGCCTCAGGTGAGTCCGCAGACTGCGGAGCAGATGCTCCAGGCTGTTCAGGAGAAGGAGAACGAAACACAGGACAAGGTCAAGAAGGAGAAGGCTAAGATGCTTGCCACTAAACAGAAAGAGAAAAATTGGTAGAATAATATGCGCAGAAGTTTGTTTTCAAAGTCAGTCCTGACTGTAATCTGTGCCTTTGTGGCTTTGTTCGCCCGGGCACAGTCCCTTACAGTTGACGCACCGAATGTGGTAAGTGCAGGAGAGGTGTTCCAGATTGTGTATACCGTGAATGCAGATGTGGATAATTTCAATCCTCCAACGCTTTCAGGGCTTACGCTCCTGGCCGGACCAACATCTTCAAGGATGCAGAGTTACAGCAATGTGAACGGAAAGTCTTCAAGTTCATTGGAACTGAGCTATACGCTGGTGGTCCGTGCGGCATCTGCAGGCAAGGCAAAGATAGGACAGGCTTCGGTGCAGGTGAACGGCAAGACCATTTCCTGCAGGGCTCTGGACATTGACGTTGTTGCCGGTGGAAATCAGTCAAGCGGTAACCAGTCTTCACACCAGAACAGCCAGTCGCAGGACAATGATCAATATCAGTCACAGAACCGTTCTTCAAACGGTACAATTTCTGATACCGATGCTTTCCTCAGCCTGAATCTAAGCAGGACAAGCGTGGTTAAGGGCGAGCCTATAGTGGCAACACTCAAGCTTTATGTGAAGAATGTGAACATTGCCGGCTTCGAGGATGTCAAGTTCCCTGTATTCAACGGGTTCTGGAGCCAGGAACTCGAAGTGCCTCAGAATATCAATTTCACAAGGGAGAATTATCACGGCCAGATATACAATTCGGCTGTGTTGCGCAAGTGGGTGCTTCTGCCTCAGAAGACAGGTTCCATAAACATTGACCCTGCAGAGCTGGTGTGCCAGTTCCAGGTGAGGGTAGGCGGCGGAAGAAGAAGCATGTTCGACGATTTCTTCTCAGATTCATACCAGATGGTCAAGAAGAGACTCTTTACAAAGCAATCAACCATCGCTGTAAAGAATCTTCCTTCACCTGCTCCTGCAGACTTCGGAGGTGGAGTGGGGCAGATGCAGATGAAGGTCAGTCTGAGCAGGGACAGCATTCCTGCGCATGAGGCCGGCTCGATTACCGTTGAACTCAGCGGCAGCGGAAACCTCAATCTGCTGGAGGCTCCAAAGGTGAATATCCCTGCGGACTTCGAGCAGTACGATGTGAAGACTACCAACAATTACTCCAACGGTGCGGCTGGAATGAGCGGTACAAAGACCTTCGAGTTCCCGTTCATACCAAGGAGCGAGGGCGTGTTCGAGATACCTGCTGTAACTTATTCATATTACGATATCAAGGCAGGAAAATATGTGACCCTTTCCAGCGGTCCGCTTTCCATAAAGGTTACCAAGGGCAGCGCGACCGGTGGCAGCGCGGTCATAAGCGGAGTAAGCAAGCAGGCGGTGGCCAACCTCGG
Source organism: Candidatus Egerieousia equi (assembly GCA_018065035.1). Taxonomy (GTDB): domain Bacteria; phylum Bacteroidota; class Bacteroidia; order Bacteroidales; family UBA932; genus Egerieousia; species Egerieousia equi. The sequence goes on from JAGHUC010000091.1 coordinate 13,736, forward strand.
TAGCGATATCAGGTACATTTCAAACGCTTCTTCAAGATTCTCGTCCAGGAACTCTATGTTCGTTGGCAAGGCAATGTTCTTTGTATGCATTCTCCTGCTAGCGGCATTGACCTGGCTTGCAGACAGGATGCTCGTAAGAAGGGCACGGCTCAGAGGCGATGTCCGCAGACGCGCCAACCGCAGGGCCAACAAGGTTGCCAATGCAAGGCTCAAGCAGGCTTCCGGCTATCTTGCAAAGGATCTTGGCAGTGCATTCTATGAGGAACTTCACAAGGCATTGCTCGGATACATTTCAGACAAGCTGGCCATCAAGTTCTCGGATATGCAGCGCGATACCATAGTTGAGACTCTTGAGGCCCACAAGGTTGAAAAGGAGGATGTGGACAACTTCATATCATTGCTCGATGATTGTGAAATGGCAAGGTACTCGTCTGCATCGGCTTACGAGAATTCAGCCATGAACGCCCAGTACATGAAAGCGGTTGAGGTTATATCTTCATTTGAAAGCAAGTTGTAAAACACTGTTACCATGAAATATCTTATGTCAAAATACAGTTTCAAAGTTCTGGCCGGAGCTGCTCTGGCAATGATTGTTCTTGTTATCTTCCCTTATGGCGCAAGCGCTTCATCGGAAACCGATATGCTGTGGAGGAAAGGAAATGATGCGTATTCCATGGGCGATTACTCCGTTGCTCTGGAGAATTATCTTTCCATCGAGAAACTCGATAAGGTGAACGAGCATCTTTATTTCAACATCGGAAATACATATTACAAACTGGGAAATACCGGCAAGGCCATTCTGTATTACGAAAGGTGCCTCAAACTCAATCCTGCAAACCAGGACGCATCCGTGAACCTTGAAATAGCCAGAATGGGCGCCACAGACAAGATCGAGACCATAAAAGGAGTGATATTCGTTGAATGGATACGCTCTATACGCAATGCGTTCTCGTCAAACCAGTGGTGTCTGGGCGGATTTGTGCTTCTGCTGGTTACGGCACTGCTTTTCCTGGTTTACAGGCATTTCCCTGTTCTTGGAATAAGGAAACTCAGTTTTGTGCTGAGCTGCATTGTTCTTGTTTTTGCAATAATAGCTTTCATTTTCTCAGCGTCATTGAAGGCGGTGGCAAATGACACAAGTTACAGTATTGTAACGGCTTCTCACAGCAATGTGAAAAGTGCACCGAACGCTACAGGAAACAACCTGTTCATACTCCATACGGGAACCAAGGTCAGGACAATTGAAAGTGCCGGAGAGTGGAGCAGAATAGAACTTGCAGACGGCCGTCAGGGCTGGATCACTTCAGTGGATATAGAGCAGATTTAATCCTCAGTTCAATATAACGTTCTTGTTACATTTTCGATTTTTTCATTATCTTTGCGCCGTATTTGAATATTGCGTAAGAGATGGAATCACCTTTCGAGTATAACGGCTACGTAACAGGAGCCTCATTCATAGGAAGAAACAAGGAACTGAAAATGCTTAGCAATCTCATCCGTGAGAGAAGCAACATCCTGATATACGGACCTGCGAGAATAGGCAAGCGCTCCTTGATTTACAATACACTGGACAATCTCCGTCAGGAGGGTTACCAGTTCACTCAATTCAACATGAACCTTTTCAATGTCCGTTGCATTGAGGCCTTCCTTTTGAGGTACACTAACATCATTCTGGGCAAGTACGCTTCATCTCCAATGGAAATGATTTCGCTTGCCAGAAAGTACATTCCTTCAGCTCCGTATATACTCAACGAGAAGAAACCAGGTGCCTGCGTACTTACCAACAGGAACAAGGATCTGCTGAGCGAGAGCCAGATTATGGAAATCCTTGATCTGCCAGCAAGATTGTCGCAGGGAAGTCAGTCGCACAGCATCATATACTTCGAGCAGTTCCAGGACATTCTTCTGTTCGAGGACCCATCAAAGTTCTTTGCGCTTCTGGACCGTGTATGGAGAACCCACACTTCAATCACCTATATCATTACCGGTGAGCGCACAAATGCCATGCACAGCATCTTCTATGAGTCCAAGTATTTCTTCAAGTTCGCCGAGCATCTCAAACTCGTGCCCATTGATGAGAACGTATTCGCAGGTTTCATAGAGAAATGTTTCCTGAAGGCAGGCAAGGTGATCAATCCTGAAATGGCGCTGCAGATATACAGGACCGTTGAGGGCGACCCATGGTACTGCCAGCAGCTTGCATCAATCTGCTTTGACCTTACAAAGGGTTACATGAACGACAAGATATTCGACGAGGCTCTCGGACGTCTCATCAATCTCCATTCGTTCCTTTTCCACAGCATTACATTCGGTCTCACAAGGCATCAGGTGCGTTTCCTCAAGGCAATGCTCGACGGGGTCACACAGTTGTCTTCCGCAGACATACTTTACAAATACAACCTGAATTCTTCAGCCAACGTTTTCAGAATCAAGGGCGCACTCGAGAAGAAGGAAATCATTTCCTACAATGCCTTTGGCGAACCATTCTTCCTTGACCCGCTTCTCAA
>JAGHUC010000026.1 GCA_018065035.1 Candidatus Egerieousia equi
ACGGCAATTCGGAACTGGCGGATTCAATTCCGCTCTATCGCTTCCACCTGGGCTTGAAGTTCGATCCTCACAGCAACATACCTTGCTATCTACAGACCTCCGCTACAGGAAAGGTTGAAGTGGCAAAGGCGTACGCTCTGTTAGCCTGGTTCGACTGGGATCCTGAAACTAATGATATTGTCACCATATATCCAGTGCCTACAGATTTCAGAATTACCGCAGAAGGCGAGAAGGAGCAAGGCTATCTTGATAAACTTGGCATCTGTTGCCGTGCTACCGCCACCAAGACCGAAAATGGACGGCAATTGGAAATATTCCCTTGCAAGGGAATTCTGGACGCACCTACGCGCTTCAAAGCTACTATCAGCGTAACTGCAGATTGTGGAAAGGGACGCGTGGAGACCGCAAGCAAAGAGGTTCTCATTGCTTCTCAGCCTGTGCGGCAGAATGTCACGTCCGCCATGTATGATGAGGACAAACGCATTGGCGACGGTCTTATCAACATCCAGTCACGCATCTGGAACAACGGCGAATACAGCCGTCTCTTCCCGCTCTACAAACTCATTGACGTGATGCTTGACGGCTACGATGGCGCATATGGCTACGACAAGGATCAGGTTGAAACCGTAAAAGATGTGTACTCGAGGTTCCTGAGCGGTGAACTGGCCGGTGCAAACGCCACTGCCAAGCGCATCACTCTTGCGGACGAGATGAGGATGTTCGTTGACAGTTTCCTTCAGACCAGCGAGGAGGTGGAGAATTCCATGGGATTCTTCACACGTATGGCTGTGGGAGTTGCAACGCTCGGAATGTCTGAAACTGTTTTCACATCGCTGCAGGTTGCCAGGGACATGAAAGCAACCGTTGAGAATGGTGGAGGAGTTTATGACGTGTTCGTGGTTGGCGTGAAGGCGGCTGCGTATGAAGCGCTTACTGATTTCGATGTTTGGAAAGGTGTTGGTAAGAAATTCGCTCCGAAACAGTTCGAGGCTGCAGCCAAGAGCGTTGAGAACTTGACGAAACAGGCAAAGGAAGCCGCAACAGACTATTTCTCCGAGACCATAGGAAAGAGGACAAAGGGCATCCTCGAGAAGTCGAAGAGCGTGAAATCCAAGGCTGCCAGTCAAGCCGACGAAGCTATCGAGGCCTTCAAGAAGCATCCTGAGATGAGCGATCTCGACAAGAAACTCGACCAGGTTTACAAGAACGGTCAGGCGCACGGCAAGGCCAAGGTGGATGACCTGCAGGCGGCCCAGTGGCTTATGGAGAACAATCCTACTCCGGAAAACGTGAAACTTTATAAAAAGAAGGTTCTTGAAGTTCAGCGTGACAAGTTCGCCATGCATGAAATGAACAAGCTCGCTGACGGTAACTCCACCAGAGCAACGTTCAACAAGGAACTGGACAACGTTTACAAGGACGTGGACGACGAGGTCCGCAAGATCCTGAAGGAGCAGGGCTACGATCTGGATGAGAAGCCGTTTGCTGCAACGAGTTCGAACAAGGCTGATCTTGTGGAAGGTAAGAAAGTCACATTTGACCGTGACGTTACCTACAAGACCATCGATGGTGGGGACGTCCCTCAGAAAGTTGCCGAGGAGGCCTACGAAAAGGCTTTCTACAAGCGTACGACTGGCATTGATGCACCAAGTGACAAGGCTGCGAAGGAATGGGCTCAGATGCATGACCAGTCAGTTGTTCAGAAGGGTTCCAAGGTCAGCTACGAAGAAGATTTGAATCCTGTAATCAAGGACTGGGACCAGAAGCTCTCCAACCCCGAGCACACCGGAGAGGTAATGACTTACAAGAGTACGGAATGGTTCGTGCAGACCAACCAGATGATCAAGAAAGCGAACACTCTTGAGGACAGCGGACTGCGTCTGGACATGCTGGAGCAGGCATTGTCCAAGAGACAGGAAGCGACCAGACAGATGGTCAAGCAGTTCAGGTATGTGCATGAACGTGACCTGACTGCCCAGACGAAGGGAGCTGTCAGCAGGATATCCGAGAAGATGCGTTATGGAATGGAAATCAGTTCAAGACTGTTCTCCACTGGAGCGGATCAGCTCACATTAGGAGAGGTGGAGGCCATTCTTGTAAAGAGGGACCTCACACTGGAGCTGCTGTCCAGCTGGCTTGGAAACACTTTGACTAAAATAGGTTAACAATTAAAGCAGTATAGATATGTATTGTGCAAACTGCGGGAACAAGCTTCCCGATGATGCGAAGTTCTGCGATGCCTGCGGTGCACCGGTTGCCGCAGCGGAGACAGCGCAGGAACCATCGCAGGTGGAAAATCCTGTTGAGGAAGAGGCACCCAGGGGCAGAAAGGTTACAGAGAATATCTGCCTCGGTACCGATGGAAAGTACCATTGGTACTATGAATTCAAACTGATGAAGAATCCTACTATCCTTTTCGTCCTCTGGAAGATATTCTTCTGGATATTTGTGGTGATGTGGGCGTTCCTCAGTATCATCAATTCCGTTGAAGGTCATTTCAACATCAAGGATTTCATGGATTTCACCAAGATATTCTTCCTTATTATCGCAGGTGTGGAGATACTTGTAGCTATAGCATATTTTCTATATGCAGCCATGCAGGGATTCAAGTACTGCGTGATGTTTGACATGGACGCCGATGGCGTGAAGCACACTCAAATGCCGCGTCAGTTCAAGAAGGCTCAGGCAGTGTCCTTTGTGCTCATCCTGGCCGGAATGGCGGCAAAGAATCCCGGCACAGTTGGCCAGGGTATTCTTGCAGGGTCAAAGAAGAGTATGGTTTCATCATTCAGCCATGTCAGGAGCATTGAGATATTCCGCAGAAGGAATGTCATAAAAGTCAATGAGAGATTCAACAAGAACCAGGTCTATGCATACGACGAGGACTTCGACTTCGTGGTTGATTTCATCAAATCTCACGTTACTAAAAAATGCAAGATTTATGAGAAGTAGGATATTGGCTTTATTGCTTCTGGCTGCAGCAGCATGTGCCTGTGGAACTTCATACGACGGCCCTCCCGCAGGAAATGGTCCCGAGCCCGAACCGCTGAGCGGCGTTTTTTCAGGAGACTGCGGGAAAATGACTTTCAACGGCGATGGGTATACTGTAGTGGTGTGCCTTACAGGAGACGCGTCAACAATATGCCCTTGTGATACAATGGAATATGCCTTCACATACGGTGCGCGAGGTCTCTGTCGCTATGATGTTGCAGACAGGCTGGTATTGTCCAAAGACGGTAAGAACCATCTGTTCAGTGTACAGAAGGCAGACAGTTCAGTTCTTGAACTGAGCAAGGACGGCGTTGAACTGATTCTCGCAAAATGACAACTGAAGTACACTTGACAGGAAATACAAGGAGAAGTTTCGGGAGTACTGCAAACAGAGCCTGTAAAACTTAATCAGACACGGCCCGCAGGCTGTTCATATCAAGAATCATTTCATTTGAAACCTGTGTGCGCTCCGGAACAGCCAATACCGGATTGGTGATCCGACTGACATTGCTGTGAATGTCCAAAACAATTTTATCTGAATATTCACGGATGTGGTAGTCGAATTTGACAGGATTATTCTCCTTAAGCAGGCTTGCCAAGTAAGAGAGCAAAAGTGCGGTCCAGCCCCTCGATGCAATGATCTCGTCCTTGACGAGCAAAGATTCTTTCACGTTGGAAAGCAGTTCCGTTCCGGATTTCTCAATAATGACATCAGCTTCACGTTCAACCAGAAGCAAATTCCTGAAAGATGATGGATTACTGTGTTTCAGCAGCCGGTTGTTCCATATCAGGACTATCACGGTAAGAAGAAGGCTGTTCAACGGGAAAGACCACCACAGACCATCAATGCCAATCTGCAGGCATGCAATGTACGCTAGAGGTAACTGCCCGAGAAAACCGTCAAAGAGACTGATAAACGTTGCGTACATTGTCTTACGGATGGATTGCACATAGAACATGAATACAACGATAAAGTTTCGCAGTAGGATGGTAAGAGAAAAGATGCGTATTGCATGGATAGTCATACGCAACACTTCAGTCTCATATGCCTTGTAAAGAATCGCAATCTGCGGAGCAAGAAGTTCAAAGATAACCAGAACAACTGAGGAACAGACAAAGATAAGGAAGTATGCATTTCTGATGACTTTTTCCGTTGCAGGAAAGTCCTTCTGGCCGCACAGTGTTGCAGTGATGTTTATCATTGAAGAACCTATGCCTCCCACGAAGATGGATGTGATAGAGAGCAACTGCATACAGACAGAGAATGCAATGAGTGCATTGTTCCCGCCAAAGTACAATGCAATGGAATTGCATACCGCAATCTTTATGGCTAAACTCAGTTGAGAAACTGATGCGGAAGTCCCCATACTGCATATGGACTTCAATTCCCGGAAATCTTTGGCTGTAATATGGACAAATGACATATTGAGTTTCTTTCGCAGATAGCAGACCACATACCACAGCAAGGCCACGCTGTATCCGCATAATGAGGCGTACGCCGCCCCCTCGACCCCCAATCCAACAAATTTTATGAAAACGATGTCAAGGCAGAGATTCACAAGATTGGCAAGAAGCATTAATGCACTGCTCAACTTAGGTTTTCCGGCAGATGGCAGGAATCCGAAAAGCACATTGCCCATTGTGAGGACCGGAATGCTGGTAATTAGAATGCCCATATAATTCCCGGAAGCAACGGCTAGATTCTGATTTCCGGCACAAAGAGTTGAAATCAGAACTTGTTTCGAAAATAACAACCCCAGCATCAGCAGTGCTGAGGACAGCAGTGCGGCAACAGCGGAGACAGTAAATATTCTATCTGCCTTGTTTTTGTTGAAGGATCCGCAGGCAGAAGCATAAAGCGTGCTACCCCCAACAGTAAGCAAGGCTGTCAATGTAGCAACAGCCAGTATTATAGGGCTGCCCAGATTGACTATCGCCATTGCTTCACTCCCCAGAAGCGCAGCCACTATCAGCGCATCTACAAACTGGCTGATGCAGACAGCGAATACTTTCAGGGTATTGGGCGGTATGAAGCGATAGAATTTATCTACAGCCAATGTAGTGTGGGACATATGCTTAAAGTTCCTGTTTTTTATAATATGCCGGTTGATAATCCTTCATTTTGAAATACACCATAGGAACGAAACGGAATCCATCAACGTTCTGCTCTTCATCCGTAGGCACAAATCCCATATGCTTATACATATCTATCTTTGTGTAATTGGCAAGCATGAAGATTGCGCCTTTGGGCGCATATTCCTCAATCATTGCACGGAACATGATACCGGCCAGCCCTGTGCCCTGATAATGGACATCAATATAGAACAAAGCCCCATATGTGGAGTTGGCACGCATTCCAAGCACTCCTGCAAGTCTGCCTTCAACATATGCTCCGAACAGATCCAGAGACTCCTTGTATCCGGGCCTTGTCAGAGATTTGGCAAACTGTTCCGGTGTAGGTACCGCATCCGCTCCGTATGAATCCGTGAATACTTTTATACAGAACTGAATGGCCTCGTCCTTTTCATTGTCTTTCAGTAGATGGTAATCCACCTGTTCCTTTGTCAGTTTCATAATAGCATGTTTCTTCTATAGATATTGTTTCATTACCGGCACTTCAATGCTCAGGGACGCCTCGTTCATAAGATTATCGTGTTCCTGCTTGATATCAACTATATGCAGTTTGTCGTTCGGAATGTACTTTTCGTAACCGCCGGCACGCTTGCTGTTCATTTCCTCGAAATACTCAGCCATTCTTCCCTTCAATCCCTTAGCGGGAGCAATGGCTTTGAAATAGAGCACATTGCCATCATAAAGTTTAGGATGAAAACTCATCATGTCAAAATTCACCTGCAGTGAATTGGCAACAAGTGTATCTTCAAGTCCGCGCTTTATGAGACTCTCGAAGAGCGGACTGCGTTCAAAGTACTTGCGCATACTATCCTCGCTGCGTCCTATGAACATTTCCTTGAATATCTGTTTCTTTACAGTATGGACATCAAACATTATAAGTTGTTCCACAAGCTCGCCGGCTGCTGTTAGCTGACAGGCCATCTCGTAAGCTATCATTCCACCATAGCACCACCCGCCAAGATAATACGGTCCATGAGGCTGATGGGCCCGCAGCACCTCGATATATTTGCTTGCTATTTCAGGAATACCGTGCTTTATGTCATCACGATGATACAGGTTCCACTGGTCAAGGACGGCAAAAGAGCAGAAACCTTCCAACTGATTTGCAAGCGATTGATATGCTTCACTGCCCGTATTGCCCGTATGTACGAATACAAGTTGCTTGGTGCCCGGTACCTCCGTGAGTACTTTGTAGTTGTCGTCATAGCCGTCGTTTCTGCCAAGCCCTTCCCCATTCCAGCAAAAGGCATTGTCTTCCGTGGCCCACTCCTCCCGTGAAGAGGAATCCGACATTTCAAGTGTCGCCGACAGCAGGAAACACCAGTTCTCAATGCACTCACCACCATTTTCCCTCAATGCTTCAAATAGTTCTGCAATCCAGGTCCTTATTCTCCAATCCTCTGCCAGTATTCCATTGTATGCAAGCATAAGGTATGACGACCTTCTCTCGATTCTTACAAGCGACAGATGGAACAAAGGAGACAACTGAATACTATTGACAAACTGCAACAATCTCTGTCTCTGGTCCATCATCAAACCGACCGCTTCCAGATTGTTTTCCGCATCAATGACGGAGATAGGGATTTGCCGGTCAAGATAAACCTGCAAAGGCATATCTACACCAACGTATGCTATTGCGGAAGAAATGGCAGGATGTCTTCTTACCAAGCTGTCTGCTGCCTTTCTGATATGTTCTTCCGTAATGGAAGCGTCGATATCCATTTCAATGCAGAAGGCATTGATATTCCTGTCAGGATGAAGCAACTTTTCCTTCAGCATACGTAACTGGGCCGGCATCAGGACTGTCCGTTTTTCTACATACTCTCCACGACTGGCGTAGTCCGCCACAAGAGCGAGAAAACGGATATCATTAAGTTCCAGCAGTCTGGCTATAGGAATGACAATGTCATTTTTTTTCAACAACGCCATCAAACTTATAGACTTGATGGATGTGCCTCCCAAAGAAGGGAAACTGTCGTGAGCGCTTATGGTCTTGACATCGAGAGCCAGAGTTTCGGCAATGCATCTGGCAATTGTTTCCTCAAGATGTCCTTGTGGTGCCACGAAATTTTCCAATTGACAATTCTTGTCCGCTTGTGGGGTGGGAAGAGCCTTCCTGTCGACTTTCTGGTTGACGGTAAGCGGAATCTTGTCTATCTGTACAGTAGTGGCAGGTACCATATATGAAGGTTTGCGCACAGCTATGAAGCTGTTCAAAGCGGACTTGTCAAGTGTCATTCCTTTCATAACAACATATGCGACAATGAATTTTCCTCCGCTCGGATCATCGAATGCTTGAACCGTAACATCGCTCACTCCCTGGAATTCACGAATAACCGCTTCAACTTCCTTCAATTCGATACGGAAACCACGGACCTTCACCTGACTATCCTTGCGACCAACAAATTCAATGTTACCGTCATTGCGGTAGCGTACTATATCGCCACTGTGATAGGCCCGCTGTCCATCTATGGTAAAGAACGCTTCCTTCGTCTTGTCGGGGCGATTCAGGTACCCGCGTCCCACCTGTCTGCCACAAATGATAAGCTCACCCGATGCACCAACTGGAAGACGATGCATGAACTTGTCCATTACGTAACATTTGAGATGGTTTGTAGGTCGTCCAATAGGAATATTGTTTTCTTTTTTATAGACCATATGGGTTGTGGAGAATATGGTGCACTCAGTGGGACCATAACCGTTATGGAAGTCATATCCTGACGCCGGATTTACGCTCGGTAGTTTCTCTCCGCCTACAGAAAGGTGCCTGAGACATGAATCCTTGACATTCAGCAGATACTGAACCCCCACCTGTGTAGTCATAAACGATAGCGTCACCGCATTCTTCTTAAAATAATCGTTGAGTGCCGTAAGGTCGAGACGGATTTCCTCAGGTACAATGCAAACCGCAGCTCCGTTTGTAAGAGCCGGGTACATATCCATCATACATGCATCGAAGCCGTAGCTGGCGTATGAACCTACACAGTCACCCGGAGTCAGGGAATAATACTTTCTGTACCAGTCACAGAACGCCGACAGATTTCCGTGCTCCAGCATCACTCCTTTAGGTACACCGGTGGATCCGGAAGTATACAACAGTATGAACAGGCTCTGAGGACTGGATACAGGAATCTCAATGCCGGGATTCACTGGCAGACTGCCCGGGAGCTCATCTGTAAGCAGCACTTCTCTGTCATAACCGTCTATGAGGGTATTTAAATCCGAATCGGCAATGACCAATGCTGCGCCTGCATCTTTTACCATAAAATTCAGACGTTCCTGCGGGTAGTCTGGATCCAGCGGCTGGTAAGCGCATCCTGCTTTAAGGGCAGCAAGGGATGCCAGTACCATCCACTCGCTTCTATGGATGAGGACTGAGACCACAGGTTCAGTTTTTCCGCAGCCCCTGACCTTCTCATAAACCAAAGCCGCCATCCTGTCTGTCAGGTCGTCCAACTCCTTATATGTATAAGACTTGTCTTTATAAATGACAGCCGTGTTTCCCGGATGTTCAGCAGCCGCCTTGCGAAAGAGTGTAACGATATCCGACTGGGCGAAACTTTCCTGATATCCGCGGTTGAAGGTATCGAGATGAGCAATCATCTGCTCTGATGTAAGCGACAGGTCTCTCACCAGCGAATTATGGGTAATCTGCTGCGCAACATAAGCATACGCATCTGCAAGTCCCTGCATCATTTCTTCAGAGTACAATGAACTGTCATACTCCACAGTGAGATGCGCATCTTCCAGCGTACCCTTGACTGCAATATAAACAGGAAATTTCGCCTTGTCCAATTCAAGTGTCCGGACTTCAAGCGCTTCATTGCCTACCTTGTAAGAGTCTAAAACTCCTATCTGATATGCATACACAATGTTTGCTTTATAACCGTAATCATGGGCTATTCTGGCAAAGGGATAGTGCTCGTGACGCAGTGCTTCCTCATAGTCCCTGCATGTCTTCAGCAAATAGTCATTCACGCTGTCCTCGGGCTTTAGTGAAGAAACGAAAGGAAGAGTGTTGACAAACATTCCCATTGTTCTATGGAAACGAGAATCACTTCTGCCATTTGATATTATGCACAGCGACACCTCGTCTTCCGCCAGGTAACGGCTTATGCAGATACCCGAAATGGCAAGGCAGATACCAGCAGTTGTAAGTTCCGGTACGGTTTCTGCCATTTTAGACAATACTGAAAGATTCAATTTCGCGCTTACCCTTCGGGACTTGTGGTTGGCATTCTCCTCAATCAAGTTGTCAGGTAGCAGCATACTTACCTCCTCCAGTCCGGCAATACGGCTATCCATATATTCCTTGTCCTTTTCATTCAGTTTCTGCTGTGCGGCAAAGTTGTAATAGTCGAATTCTTCGACTTCCGGCTTCCTGCCTTCAAGAGACAGGCACAAGTCCTTCAGGAATGTGTCGCAAGAGGCCCCGTCACATATAAGGTGATGGAAGTCGGCAAGTAGATAGTGACTGCCAGCCTGCTGAATGAAACTGAACCGGAACAGAGGACCTTCGTTAAGTTTGAACGGACGCACCAAACATCTTGTGGCACTCAATATATCTTCTTCATCGGCACAACTGTGACGTTCCATATCCAATGCCGACTTAGGCAGACGCTTTATCATAACTGCGCCATCGCCATCGATCGCGAAGTGTGACCTGAGGGCCGGATGCGCATCAACGAATGCTTCCAGCGCTTCCTCCACCTGTCCGGCAGATACGGACGACGGGAGTTTGATCAGCATAGGAATGTTGTACAGTGTGGAGTCCGGATTGATTGCGCAATCACTGTAAACGCCCTGCTGTGCAAATGTCAAAGGTACTTCATCTATTGTCTCTTTGACAGTTTCTCCGATTGCCGTTGCGCCTGACATCCATTGCCCTAGAAGTTCATTCTCTATACTCTGCAGTGTGCCAGTATGTGACAGGGACTTGGAATCAATCTGTATGGAGAAGCGCTTGTAAACCAGATATGCCAGTTTGATTGAAGACAATGATGTCAAACCAAAAAATTTCAGGTTGTCATTTACTCCTATTACAGCCCCAATGCTGTTATCTCCTGTCAGTTGAGGCAGGCTCAGAACTTGGGCCACCATATTGTACAGTTCAATCTCAAGCCTGTTCATAGGAACGCTGACACTGCTCTCTCTGCGGGAGACCGCTGCAGGTCTTGGCTCTGGAAGGACTTTTCTATCAACCTTCTGGTTTACGGTCAGCGGAATCTTTTCTATCTGCATTGTAACTGCAGGCACCATGTAAGGTGGTTTCTGCTTAGCTATGAATTCGTTCAATGCGGACACATCAAGTTCCAGACCTCCTTCCGTCACCACGTACGCGGCAATGAACTTTCCTCCATCAGAATTGTCAAACGCCTGCACGGTGACATCTCTAACTCCGGGGAATTCACGTATGACGGCTTCTACTTCCTTCAATTCAATGCGGAAACCGCGTATCTTCACCTGACCGTCCCTGCGTCCCACAAACTCAATGTTGCCATCTTGACGATAGCGTACTATATCTCCGCTGTGATACACTCTGCCGTTGCCGAATGGATTCGGGGTGAAATTTTCGGCCGTCTTGTCAGGGCGGTTAAGATATCCCCGCGATACCTGCGGACCGTTTATCCACAATTCGCCGGGCGCTCCAACAGGCAGACGGTGTCCGTACTTGTCCACAACGTAAAAATTGCAAGTTGCCAGCGGTTTGCCGACAGGAATGTTCGGCTCCCATCTGTCTATTCTGAAAAAAGCACAGCCACATGTAGCTTCACTCGGCCCATAGCCGTTGTGAATCTTATAATCAAGTTTCTCAGGTTTTACAGCACGGAGTTTCTCACCGCCCATTACCAGATGCCGTAGAGTTGACGAGTGAGGATAATTCTCCAGATATTGCACTCCAACCTGAGTGGTCATGAAGCAATGCGTGATACCCTTATTTTCATAGTATTGATGAAGAGCTTCCATATCCAGACGCACGTCTTCATCTAATATGTGGAGTGTTGCACCGCTCATCAAAGTACAATATATATCCTGCATATTAGCATCAAAACCGAAACTGGCATATGCGGCTATTCTGCTCTGAGAAGTGATGTCCAGATACCGGCTGTAAGACTTGTTGAAGGCAATCAAATTGCGATGCTCAATCATCACGCCCTTGGGAACACCTGTGGAACCGGAGGTATAAAGGAGTGTGAGCAGGCTTTGAGGACTGAGCGACGTGAGCTTGTTGCCGGATGCGGCAGGCCGGTAACTGGCGATTTCGCCGACAAGGAGAACCTCGCCATCATATTCATCAAGCAAGTCACGTAAATCAGGATCAGCTATGAGCAGAACGGCTCCAGCATCTTTTACCATAAAGTTCAAGCGCTCCTGCGGATAACTCGGATCCAGAGGCTGATAGGCGCAACCTGCCTTTATTGCGGCCAAAGAAGCCAATACCATCCATTCGTTCCGGTGAATTATGATGGAGACTACTGGTTCCGCATTCTCACAACCTCTGATTTTGTCGTAAACGATGCCGGCATATCTGTCGGTCAGTTCATCCAGCTCCTTATATGTGTATCTCTTGTCCTTGAACACTATGGCAATGTTTTCAGGATGAAGCTGCACCTGATGCCTGAATTCAGAAAGCACCGTTGCATTGTCGTCCAAATCGATGATGCTGTCCTTTTCATTGAAGGAGTCTATCTGCGCAAGCTGTCCGTCATCTACAAGGTCAATGTCAGCGAGTGCGTCTTTCGTGAGCATCTCGTACAGAATCTGGCTGTAGGTTTTGCAGAATTGCTCTATGAAGGCGGACGAATACATCCCCGTATTGTATTCCACTTTACAGAAATAGCCGTCATCATTCTGTATGACGTGCATCGCCAGGTCGAATCCTGGACGATGCACTCTTAGATCTTCGCCCTCCTGCAGGCGCCCGTCCAGATCTATGTTGTAGGTGTGCAGAGTGCCCTGATATGCAAAACAGACACGTGGCGACAGCCCAAGGTCGCTCTTCAACGCCGAGAAAGGATAAATCGCGTTTTTCCGTGTAGCAGCCATCTGCGAAGAAGTCTGTTGCAGCAGTTCAGTCACGGTAGGTGTCTTGATGAAGTCCTGATATACAGCGAGAGTCTTGACCATCATATTGTATGCGTTGAGGGTGGATTTGTCACTGCGTCCATGGAATATTGTCGCATACAAGGCTGCGTCATCGGAAGAATATTTTGAAAGTGCATAGCCGAACGCAGCTGTAAACGGGATGCTGACTCCTACATTGTGTTTGGCACAAAGTGCCATGATTTCCCGCTCGTTAGTCTTCAAGGGATGGAAAGCAAATATCCATTCCCCGTTTTCTTTACCGTACACATCGGGCAGAGGCAATGAATCGGTATCGGCAGCGGCGGCAAATTCCTGTACATGCCAGGCCTTGGCTTCCGAATAGACTTCCGTCCTACACAACTGATGCTCCTCCAATGCAACGGTAAATCCGTCCTTGCCCTCCGGTACAAGTTCCTGACCGGCGTATGCCAGACTCAGGTCCCTGCGGAAATTTGTCATTGACATTCCATCAAATATGATATGATGGAAGTCAACATACAGATAGTTGCCTTTTTGTGTTTTGTAAATCTCAAGTCGGAAAAGAGAGTCCTTAAGCAGGTCATAATCCTCTCCAAGATGTGCGCGGACATCCTCAATGTTATTTATTTCAATTATTGGCGTACAGAAAACCTCATCAACATGCTCTTCAAGCATTACCTCACCGCCATCGTTGGTCACAAGACGGGATTTTACATATGGATGAATCTCTATCACCTTGTTGAGTGCCTGCGCAAGTCTTTCCAAGTCAACACTCTTGTCAAGACTGTACAGCATATCAAGATTATAGTTGCCGTTCTTTCCAGCAGTTATACTTGATATATAAATGCCGGTTTGAGTTTGGGTCAGCGGATATGTTTTCATACTTATTTCAATATGAACAGTTTTTCAATATGATTCATTTCAATATCCAGGAGTTTATGGAAATCCTCATCCAGTTGCTTTTGGGAATCATTTACCATAAAGACAGTCCCGATAAAGGTGAAGAAATCCGTGGTGGCTGAATATGAGCGAGGAGCATCAAAACCCAGGAAGGAATACACGCTTGAGAGGTCCATAATAGTTTTCTGACCTATGAATTCCTCAGCATCAATGTCTTTTGTTGTCACGGCACATTGGAAACATCCGGGACGTAGACGATTGTAGTATGAATAATCTCCGTTCTTGGCAGGAACTGCCGCATAGCCATTGTAACTTGTGTGAAAAATATCCTTCCCCAAATATGCTCTAAGGGCGATATCACTTTCGTGTAATCCCATAACTTTGTCTTGCCACTTGGCCGGCTGATCGGCGCCGGCAAGGCGAGCATTGACCTCAATCAAAACGGGTCCGCCTTCATCCACCATCACTTCAGTATGCATCGGACCGATTTTCAACCCTACTGCATCTATAGTTTTCACAACATAATCGGTAATTTTACAGTATATCGGATCAGTGCTGTCAAGTGCAGTGGCCCTTACATAAACAGGCCTTTCGGCTGCAATCCTGCGTTTCTCATAACACATTACGTTGGTAACCACGGTACGACCGTTCAAGGTCACGGTGTTGACAAAATACTCCGTTCCGAAAATCATCTCCTGTATCAGAACGGCAATGACAGGCGCATTTTTTTTCTTTGCCAGTTCTATGTCATCAGATACTGCCTTTGCCAGCTCTTCCTCATCCAGACAGGCAACGACTCCTGCGCTTCCCGCACCACGAAGCGGCTTTACGATGGCGGGCTTGCTCTTGAGTTCTTCACGGAAATACCTAACAGCCTCCTCAACCGTGCTCACCACTTTTCCACGGATATACCGCAGTCCGGCAGCCTTGACAGCTTCGTGCATCTTATCCTTCTCGCGAAGATATGGCAGACGTTCAGGCGGATTGCAGGGAAGCCCCAGATCATAAGCAAGATTTGTTGCAAGTTCCAGCGCATAGTCCGTACCTGGCAGTATCACGCAAGGATTTATCTTCTGCACCATCGCCAGTGTATCTTCGTAGGATTCCTTTGCAATGTATACTGCAGGAAGTTCTCCTTCCAAGCGTGCATATTCAGTGTCAAATACCTTGCGGGCCTCATCCCGCCGGTTCTCCGGAACGAACGGTTCCAGTATAACGGGTTCAAACCCGGCGTTACGGATGTCATCAATATAATTGAGTGCGCTGGAAGCACAAAGTACTACCATTATCTTCTGTTTCATGCGGCAATGTTTTTGTTTTAAATCTCACGAATTTATAAAAAAAATATATACAACAGATCAGCCGTAAACTTAAATTTTATTCCGGTTCCCATCCGTGTATGCCGTTTGGAACAGTCTGATAATTAAATAATTGACCGTTTATTGAACTTTAAATATTGAAGAGGAGAGGGGGTCGGGCATTGAGGGCTATATTTGTTGTTCAATGTCCTTTAGTATACCCTCATCAGCTGGCAGCCATTTGACTGAATACAGAGTGTCTTTTGTGAGCCATGATGCAGCTTCGTGTTCTTTGAGATGAAGGGCTTCAGAAGTCAGTTCACACCAGAAACAGTGCATAGTGAGATGGAAATTGGGGTAGTCCCACTCTATAGTTTGAATAAGATCACCAACGGTTATTTCTGCATCAAGTTCTTCCTTTATTTCACGGATCAGGGCTTGCTGAGGCGTTTCTCCAGATTCCATCTTGCCGCCCGGAAACTCCCACCAGTCTTTAAACTCTCCGTATCCTCTTTGAGTTGCAAATATTTCATTACCGTGTTTAATCACAGCGGCTACAACTTCTATCTGTTTCATAATGTCTGCTCTGTTCATGGAGGCTAGGTGTCTTGATATCTTCTTTATTGATGTTTCTGTAAAATAGTGTACGATTGCTCTAAATTCCAAGCCTTTTCCTTCCTCCTCCTGATCTCCTCCTGCCACTCTTCTCTTCGCTCGCGCCGTTCAGCCTGCTCGGCAAGCCAGGACTCACGGTTGGCTTCAAGTTTTTCCCTCACAGAAGCCATTGTGACATCAAGACAGTCCTTCTTCAACTCACACTCCCACACAACTATGACACGCCAGCCAAGCGCTTCAAGGAAGGTGTAATCCCGCAGGTCGCGCTCGCGATTGTTCTCAATCTTCGTGCTCCAGAACTCCACATTCGTCTTCGGCCTCGTAGCAAACCGGCAATCCTTGTGCCCATGCCAGAAGCACCCGTTCACAAAGATGCACGTGCGATACTTCTTCAGGACAATGTCCGGGGAGCCCGGAAGCCCCTTCTTGTTAATGCGGTACCGATATCCAAGACTGAACAGCTCCTTGCGCAGCTTCACCTCCAGCCTGGTATTCTTTGACCGGATGTGC